>NZ_JBHUUV010000004.1:0-382484 GCF_042670885.1 Streptomyces sp. NPDC057136 | reverse complement strand
GCTTCGCCCCACCCGGGCGGGTGGGGCGAAGCCGGTCGAGCCGTCGGGACGGGGCGGCCGTCGCCCGGTCGGTCGCCTGCCGTGTCGGCCGTACGCCGGGCACCGTCGCGGCACTCGGCGTGGCCGGGCAGGTCGCGACCTCAGATCGTGGCCGTGTCGATCACGAACCGGTAGCGCACGTCGCTGTTCAGCACGCGCTCGTACGCCTCGTTGATCTCGGACGCGCCGATCAGCTCGATCTCCGCGCCGAAGCCGTGCTCGGCGCAGAAGTCCAGCATGTCCTGGGTCTCCTGGATGCCGCCGATACCGGAGCCCGAGAGGGACTTGCGGCCGCCGATCAGCGAGAAGAGGTTGACGGAGATCGGCTCCTCCGGGGCGCCGACGTTCACCAGCGCACCGTCCGTCTTCAGCAGGGCGAGGTAGGCCCCGAAGTCCAGCGGCGCGGACACCGTGGACAGGATGATGTCGAACGTGCCGGCCAGCTCGTCGAAGGTCTTCGGGTCGCTGGTGGCGTAGTAGTGGTCGGCGCCGAGCTTCAGCCCGTCCTCCTGCTTGCGCAGGGACTGCGAGAGCACGGTCACCTCCGCGCCGAGCGCGTGCGCGATCTTGACGCCCACGTGCCCGAGGCCGCCCATGCCGAGGACGGCGACCTTCTTGCCGGGTCCGGCGTTCCAGTGCTTCAGCGGGGAGTACGTGGTGATGCCGGCGCACAGCAGCGGTGCGGCCTCGTCCAGCGACAGGCCGTCGGGAATGCGGACGGTGTAGTTCTCGTCCACGACGATGTGCGTGGAGTAGCCGCCGTAGGTGGGGTCACCGTTCTTGTCCAGGGCGTTGTACGTGCCGGTGTTGCCCTTGGCGCAGTACTGCTCGAGGCCGGCCTTGCAGTTGTCGCACTCGCGGCAGGAGTCGACCAGGCAGCCGACGCCGACGCGGTCGCCCACGGCGAACCTGGTGACGCCGGGGCCGGTCTCGGTGACGATGCCGGCGATCTCGTGGCCGGGCACCATCGGGAATATGCCCTGGCCCCAGCCGTCGCGGGCCTGGTGGATGTCCGAGTGGCAGATGCCGGCGAACTTGATGTCGATCAGGACGTCGAACTCGCCGACCGCACGACGCTCGATGGTGGTGCGCTCCAGCGGAGCATTGGCGGCGGGTGCGGCGTACGCGGCGACAGTGGTCATGCGGGAGATCTCCTAAGGAGTGGTCCGGTGCCCGGCAGCCTTCGTCCGGGCACGTCGTCCAGCCTGCCCCAGCTCACGCGCCTCACCCAGACCACAGTTCTGCCTACGTCCAGTGGTCCTACTACCGGCGGGGACAGGATGCTGTGCGTACGACGATGGATACTGGGCTCATGGACGAGCAGCCCGCATTCGAGCATCGGCCCGCCGGCGGCGGCTCCGCCCCCGGTGACGGCACGGGGCAGGCCCTCGCACGCGCCGAGCTCAGCGAATTCCTGCGCACCCGGCGTGCCCGGCTGAAGCCGGAGGACGTGGGGCTGCCCGATTTCGGGCGGCACCGCCGGGTTCCGGGGCTGCGCCGCGAGGAGCTGGCCCAGCTGGCCGGAGTGTCCGTGGCGTACTACACACGTCTTGAGCAGGGCAACGGACGGAACGTGTCCGCGGAGGTACTGGACGCGATCGCGCGTGCGCTGCGGCTGACGGACGCCGAGCAGGCGCATCTCACCCACCTCGCGAAGCCCAAGCAACACCGGAAGAAGCCGTCGGCGCGGCAGCAGCGGGTGCGCGGGACGCTGTGCCGGCTGCTCGACACCATGGAGGGCGTCCCGGCGTACATCGTCGGGCGGCGTTCGGAGATCCTGGCCTGGAACCGGATGGCCGCGGCGGTCTTCGGCGACTGGTCGGAGCTGCCGCCGCAGGAGCGGAACTGGGCACGGATGGTGTTCCTGAAGCCCGAGTACCGCGAGCTCTTCGTGGAGTGGGACCAGAAGGCGACGGACATCGTCAGCTACCTGCGGATGGACGCGGGCTGCCATCCCGACGACCCGCGACTCTCCGCTCTCGTCGGTGAGCTCTCCGTGAAGAGCCAGGAGTTCCGGCGGCTGTGGGCCACCCATGACGTCAAGGAGAAGAGTCACGGCGTCAAGCGGCTGCACCACCCGCTGGTGGGTGAGCTGTCGCTCTCCTTCGAGACGTTCGCCCTGCCCGACGACGCCGAGCAGTCGGTGGTCGTGTATCACGCGGAGCCCGGTTCGGCTTCGGCGCAGGCGCTGCGGCTGCTCGCCAGCTGGGGTACGGACGCGACACGGGCGGGCGCGTCCGTACCCGGGAAGCAGTAGTGCCGGCTCACCGCACCGACGGCACGGCCGGGGAGCGGCCTGCCTACTTCGTGCCGAGGTAGTAGCTGACCTGCGGCGGCTGGTTGTACCCGGTGTTCTGGAGGGCTACGCCGAGCCGGTACACCGGGTCGTGCATCAGGGTCGGCAGCCGGAACTCGGTGGGGTGCGGAGTGGTGTGGAGCCGCAGCGCGGTGGAGTCGTCGTTGCGCCAGATCATCTCCTCACGCCAGTCGCCCAGGAGATCGGCGGAGAGCGACGGGTTGCCCTTGGTCCAGTTGTCGGAGCGGGCGCCCTGGTCGTACCAGATGCGGCTCAGCTCGGTGGATCCGGTGTACTTGAGGATCTGTCCGTAGCCGGAGCCCGCGGTACCCGACCAACGGTGGTCCAGCGGTTCCCGGTTGGCGTCGCCGTCCCACCAGATCCCCGAGTTGTACGAGGCCGCGCCGCCGAACGACGGCACGGCGTCGCTGATCTTCGTACCGGCGGCGGTGTACAGACCGCCGCCGCTGGACCAGCACTCGGTGCCCGGGTGCGCGTTCGTGAGGTCGGCGCAGATGCCCCGGCCGACGTCGGTGCCGGTCCGCGTGCCCCACAGGATCTGTCCGGTCCGCGCGTCGTGCATCTCGAACCCGTACGGCGGGTCCGTGTGCTCGTGCACGTTGAACGACTCCAGGCCCGGGCGTGCCGGGTCCAGGTCCCCGACATGCAGCGCGTCACCGTGCCCGAGCTTCGTGGTCCACAGGCCGCTGCCGTTGTCGTCCACGGCCATCGCGCCGTAGACCATCTCGTCGCGGCCGTCCGCGTCGACGTCGGCGACGGCCATTGGTTGCCCTGCTGGTCGTAGCTCTTGCCCGCGTTGGTCGACGAGTTGCTGTCGAACTTCCAGCGGCGGACCAGGTCGGTCCCGTTCCAGTCCCACGCGGCTATCACGATCCGCTCGTAGATCCCACGGCTGAAGATCATGCTGGGTGTGGATCCGTTGACGTACGCGGTGGCGGACAGCCAGCCCTCGCGGTGGCCCCAGGTGTCTCCCCAGTCGGCAACGGTTCCGCGGGCCGGTTCGAAGGGCACGGAGTCCATGACCCGGCCGGTCCTGCCGTTGAAGACCGACAGGAACTCGGGGCCGCTGAGCACGGCGCAGTTCTCGGCGAGTGTGAGGCGGTCGCGCTGCCGATGACCGTGCCCGCGGAGTCCTTCGACCCGTCGGACGTACGCACGGACATCTCGGCCGTGCCGTCGCCGTCGTAGTCGTACACCTGGAACGAGTCGTAGTGCGAGCCGCTGCGCACATTGGTGCCGAGGTTCACGCGGAGGTTGCTGTTCAAGAAGCCCTCGTCGCCGGGGCGACGACCACCCCGCAGCCGCCCTCATCCGCCCTTGTGCAGGCGGTCCTCGATCAGTGCGGCCTCTCCGGAGGTCAGCGCGTCGCCGGTGATCGTGACCCCCAGCGCCGTGGCCAGTGTCCGCCAGTGGATGTCGATCGTGGCCTCGACCAGGGTCGCGAACTCGTCGAGGGCGAGCCGGGCCCTGCGCCAGGCGACCGGCGCGGTGGCCGAGCCGATCAGCAACGCGGGCCACCAGTACAGACCGACGAGGAGATACGGGACCGTCCAGCCCGCCAGGACGCATGCCTCGTCGAAGCGCGCACGGGCGTGGCGGACAGGGGCGTGTCCCTCTTCGGGGACGAGCAGCCAGATCCGGGGCCATACGAGCGACGCGCTGAATCGGTACTGCCCGTGGACCCTGGCCTCGACCAGCCGAAGGCGGTCGCTCATCCAGGTCGGCCGCTGCGGCAGGTACGCCCGCACGGGTTCGATTCCGTGCCGGCTCGCCGCAGCCGTTGCCCGGTGGTGCCTGGCCCACCGGCCCCGGCGCGACTGCACCGACGGGGGCAGGAGGTGCCGTTTGCGCAGCCAGAAGCGTTGGACCAGACGTCCGGTGCCCCGGGCGGCGACGCCCGCGAGTCCGGCCGCGGCGACGGCGAGGGACGCCTCCACCACCCAGCGCACGGGGTGGCCCCGCAGCCGGGCCCACGTCCGTTCGGCTGCGGCAACCAGGGCGTCGGAGTCCAGCGCCTGGCCATGGCCGAGTGCCGCCGCACAGCCGACGACCCCGACCAGCAGCAGACCGGGGAGCAGCACCTCGGTGAACCACCGGGTGGCGATGCGTTTGCCCACCTCGGTGAGAAGGCCGAACATCACCGGGCCGGGGTCATCGGGATGTCGAGCGCGGCACAGGTGGGCGGATGTCCCTGCTCGTCACGGCTCGCCCTGCGGTCGCACCTGGCCTCCGGACAGCGGTATGTCCCGGCTCCGGTCGGCCTGACCGGGGACGGGCCGGGGAGCCCGGCCATGCCGGCTCCGGCGGGCTCCGACCAGGAGCGCCACGTGCCGAGTCCGTCCGTGCCCCGCCACTTCCGGTACGCCGTCAGCGCGGATCCGCCTGCGCGGACCCTGGCGACATCGCGTTCGAGACGGGCGCTCGCACCGGCCTCTTCAGCTTCCTCGCTGATCGCGGGAAGGTGCGCGCACCATGCCGCGAACGCCTCGTCCTCGGTCGGTTCCGACCCTTCCATCAAGCCCCCCGAGTCTGTGCTCACCAACGCCGGACCGGTCTCTCATTTTGCCCTAACGGGCTGTCCGGCGCGCGTAACATGAATGGGATGACCTTCCAACGGGGTGCAGCGGAAAGGGAGTTACGCAGCCGGATCGATCGGTACATGGCAGGCGAGAGACCGGAAGCCGTGTTCGATCCCGAGGCGGACGTACTCGCCTACCGACTGGCCGCGCACACCTCGGCCGGGTCGGCCGAATTCGGTGAGGTGGTACAGCTCCTCGGGCTGGTCCACCTGTGCAGCAACGGCATTCTGCGGCCGGGGGCGGAGCTGCCCGTCCTCCCGGAGACGGCCAGAATGCTGGTGCCCGTCTTCCGCTCCGCCCCGCACACCCTCCCGGTGCTCCTGCTGGTGACCGTCGAGCTGATCGCCGAACTGCCGCCGTACCGCAAGCCGGAGCAGTTGGCGGCGAAGGCGATCAACCTGATGAACCACGGCATCGCCGAAAATGACGTGCCGTCGGTGGCCGGTGCGATCAATCTCTTCCTGGACGCCGTGGCCGCCTCGCCCCTCGACCATCCCGATCGTGACGCCATGCTGACGGGGGCCTGCTCGGGCTGGCTCACGGTGTACCAGCTGACCGGCGATCCGTCCGCCGTCGATCATGCCGTGCGTACGGGCGAGGAGTCGTTCGCGGGGTTGCGGCGTCCGACCCGGGCCGAGCCGGCGACCAACCTCGGTATCGCGCTGCGTCTGCGTTTCGACCGCGACGGCGACCCTGCCGATCTGGACAGGGCGATCGAGCTGCTGGACGAGGGGCTTTCGTGCACACCTCCGGACCATGTCGATCTCGCCGTCCGGCACAACAACCTCGGAATCGCGCTGGGGACGCGGTTCAACCACTCCGGTCGCCGCCGGGATCTCGACCTGGCGGTCACCGCTCTCCGGCAGGCGGGCGACGCCCTCGGTCCGCATCGGCGGGAGCGACCGGGATTCCTGGGTGACCTCGCCTACTTCCACTGGGTTCGCTTCGAACAGACAGGTGACCGTACGGATCTGGAGGCGGCGGCCGAGCTGTTCGCAGTGGCCGTCACGTCGCGCGACGAGGGACTGAGGCAACGGGCACAGGCCTATCTGCGGGCGGCCCGCGACGAACTGGCGAAGCTGCCGTAGCAGCAGGACGGCCGGCAGAAGGGGTGGTGGAGGCGTAAGTGACCGGGTGCGATCAAGCCTGGTGGATCGGGCGCGCCGAGCACGCGTACGACCAAGCGCTGGGCTCGGGCGATCCGAACGATCTGGCCCAGGCGCTCTCCGTCCTGCGTCAGGCGCTCGCCGCAACGCCGTTGGAGCATCCGGACGGTGTGTGGTGCCGCTTGTCCCTGGCGACGGTGGAGACGTACGTCTTCAAGACGACCGCAGACCTTGCCGTGCTCAACGACGCGATCGTCCGGTTGGGCGAGCTGACGCGGGTGCTGCCCCGGGGGGACGTGGACCGCAGGGCCGCTCTGGTCAACCTCGCCTCCGCTCTGGCGGACCGGTACGGCTTCCTCACCGAGCCCGCCGATCTCCTGCGTGCGGTCGACGCGATCAAGGAGGCGCTGGTCACCCAGCCCCATGACGCGTTGCTGCTCACCAACTTGTGCATCCTGCTCCACGACCACTACCGGCGCACCTCGGACCCGGCCGACCTCGACGAGGCCATCGACACGGGTGAGCGCGCGGTCGACTTCGCTCCGCCCGGGGCCGGGTACCGCCACGCGGCACTGGGCAACCTCGGTACGGCGCGGCTGAGCCGGTACAGGCTCCGGGCGGACGTCGACGACATCGACGATCTCGAAGCCGCCATCGCCCTGCTGCGGCAGGCGATCGAGCCCTTGCCCCCTGACACGCTCGACCATGTCGTGCTCCTCGCCAAACTGGCCGAGGCCTGGCGTGATCGCTTCACGGCCCGGGGGGATCCGGCCGACCTCGACCGGGCGATCCACTCCTATCGGCTGGTCACCCGACGACAGTTGGCTCATCGTTCGGCGGACGCCCTCACCGGTCTGGGGAACTGTCTCGGCATCAGGGCTCGGGCCACCGGTTCCGCGCGGGATCTGGACGAGGCGATCGCGACGTGGCGGACCGCGGCCGCGACACCCGGCCAAGCGAGGATGCGCTTCATCGCCGCCGCACTCGCCGCGACGAATCTGAGTGAGCACGGCCGGCCGGCCGAGGCGGTGGAGGACTACGCGACCGCGGTCGGGCTGTTGCCCCTGCTCGCCTGGCGCGGCCTCGACCGCCCCACCCGTGAGAACCTGCTCGCGCAGTCCGCGGGCCTCGGGCCGGAGGCTGCCGCGTCCGCGATCGCGGCGGGGGAACCCGAGCGTGCGGTGGAGCTGCTGGAACAGGGGCGTTCGGTCCTCTGGGGGCAACTGCTGGACACCCGGACCGATCTCACCGCACTGCGCGAAGCGCATCCCGACATCGCCGCCCGGCTCGGCCGGCTGGCGGCCCAACTCGACACGCCGAGCGAGGACCCCGACGACCGCCGGCGTGTGGCCGACGCCTGGGACGTCCTCCTCGACCGCATCCGGACCCTCGACGGATTCAGTCTCTTCCTTCTCCCGACACCGTTCGAGCACCTGTCACGGGCAGCGGCACGCGGCCCCGTGGTGATCGTGAACGTCAGCCGGTTCCGATGTGACGCCCTCGTGGTCGGTGTCGACGGAGTCCGGGTGATCCCCTTGCCCGCCTTGACCTCCGAGGACGTGACCCGCCGTGCGTCCCAGTGTCTGGCGGCGGCCGAGCGGCTGACCCGTGAGGGCCACCGGGCCGCACGGCAGACGATATTCGCCTGCCTCGAGTGGCTGTGGGACGTCTGTGCGAGCGAGGTACTCGACGCACTCGGACACACGTCGCCGCCGCCCCTCCTCGAGGGTGACCGGCCGCGGATCTGGTGGTCGGCGACGGGGATGCTCACCTACCTGCCGCTGCACGCCGCCGGCTATCACGACCCCGACGACGAACGGCGCGGCGACACCGTGCTGGACCGGGTCATGTCGTCGTACACACCGAACCTGCGCGCCCTGGCCCACGCCCTGCGCCCCGACCCGGTGACGCCCGGTGCCGAAGGGCTGCTCGTCACCGCGGTCCCGACCGCACCGCCCTACGCCCCGGCAGTGAGTCCGCTGCCCACCGCGGCTGCCGAGGCCGATCTACTCAAGGCCCACTTCTCCGGCCCGTGCACCACGCTGATCGGTGCGGAGGCCACTCGGTCGTCGGTCGTCCGGGCCATGCGTACCCACCCGTACGTCCACTTCGCCTGCCACGGCGGGCAGGACCTGTCCGACCCGAGCAGCAACGCCCTCTATCTGTACGACGGCCCGCTGCGCCTCACCGACCTGATCACCCTCGATCTCGAACCGGCCAGGCTCGCGGTGCTCTCGGCCTGCGAGACCGCTCTCGGTGGCTACGTACTGCCCGACGAGGCGGTCCATCTCGGCGCCGCCTTCCATGTGATCGGGTACCGCCAGGTCGTCGCGACCCTTTGGTCGGTGAACGACCGCACGGCCCCGACGGTCGCTCTCGCGGTCTGCGAGAACCCGCGGAATGCCGCCGAAGCCGTCCATTGCACCACTCGTCACCTGCGTGATCAGCACCTGGACGATCCGATGGCCTGGGTGCCCTTCCTGCACATCGGCGCCTGAGGGCTGTCCCGGGTGCCGCCCTGTGGCCCACGCTCCTGGGCTGTCGCGCCCGGCCGGGGCAGTTGGGCGCGCCGTACCGCGCCGGATGACAGGGTGACGGCCACACCGAGGACGGCGAAGGCGCCGCAGCCGACGAACACCGGGGCGGCGCCCCAGGCTCCGATCGCGGCACCCACCAGCGGATAGCTGAGGGGCGCGAGCCCGACCATGGTGAGCATGACCACGGAGGTGACCCGGCCGAGATAGGCGGGGTCCGCCGCGGTCTGTACGAGGGTGTTGTTCAGGCTGCCGAAGAGGCCCGCGCTCAATCCGATGACCACGGCCAGCACCACGGCGATCGACAGGGTGGGAACCAGCGCGACGGTGGCCGCTCCCGCGCAGCAGACGAGCAGGGTCCCGGACAGCATGAGTCCGGCGCGCGGCAGCCAGCCCGCGACGGTGAGCAGCGCGGCGCTCGCCGCCGCTCCCGCGCCGAAGCCGCTGACGATGAAGCCGTAGCCCGAAGGCCCCCAGCCGCGTTCCGCGTTGAGCAGCACCATGCCGACGTTGAGAGTACCGATGAGGCCGAGCTCGCATACGGCACCCGCGGCGACGAGCGGGCCGATGAGCCGGTGGCGGCGGATGTAGCGCAGGCCGTCGAGGAGGTCCTCGCGTGCTGTGCCGGGTTCCGGTTGCTTCTCGGCGCGTGCCCCGAGGCCGGCGCGTGCCCCGAGGGGGCGCAGCCGTGTCGTCAGCAGGAGCGGCAGGGACACCGCGAAGAGGAGGCCGGCGACGGCGAAGGTGGCCGCCTCACCTCCGAGTCCCATGGCCAGGCCGCCGATGGGCGGTCCCGCGATCTGGCTGAGGCGCATGGACAGGGAACGCATCCCGGTGACGCGGGCAAGCTGGTCGGGGCCGGTGATCCTCGGCGGAAGGGCTCCGATCGCGGGTACGAACAGTGCGTCCACGACACCGAAGACGAGCGCCACCGCGACCAGGAGCCACAGGGCCGGAGCGGTCAGTGCGACGGCGGCGGCCACCGAGAGGATGAGGACGCAGCGCAGTGCGTCACGGCCGAGGATCACCCGGCGGGGGTCGACCCGGTCGGCCAGCACGCCCCCGCCGAGCATGAGTATCGCCCGGGGCAGCGCCCCGGCGGCCAGGACCAGGCCGACCTCGGTGGGGCCGGCCGCCTTCTGGGCCGACCAGGCGAGTGCGACGAAGTACACGCTGTCGCCCACGAGGGATGCGGTGTAGGCGGTGAGCCAGCGCAGCACGTTGCCGTCGCGATAGGCCGGCGTGGTGGCGCTTTCGGGCAGGTCTGTCTCTGCGGTGGTCATTGCGGGCTCCGGCAGGTCGGGAGTGGACGGCGTCAGGTGCGGAAGGGGAAGCCGTAGACGTGCACAGCCACGTGCTCGCTGCCTCGGTGCCGCCGGCCTCCGCGGAGGCCTGTCCGCGCTCCCGCCAGCGTCGGGACATCGCCGCGAACTCCTCGCTCATCTCGCTGAGTTCGGCGGCGGTCAGGTCGACCATCCACTCGGCGCTGAAGGCCGCGTCGGTCCACTCCTTGCCCCAGGCGGCCTACTCGTCCAGATAGGTGCGGGTACCACGCGACGCGGGTGTCGAACATGCTGCGGGCCACCGCGCCGACAGCCACGGCCCCCTCGGGTGTGTCCGCGAAGTCCGAGTCACGGAAGCCCCAGCCCTCCTCGGACGCCACCTGCCACCACCGCTCCCGGCCGTCGGTGCCCTGCCCGGCCGCCTCCGCCACGAAGCCGTGCTCGGCCAGCTTGCGCAGGTGGTAACTGACCAGCGACGGAGCCTTGTCGACCTGCTCGGCGAGTTGGGAGGCGGTCGCCGTCCCGGCGACGTACAGCAGTCGGTAGAGCTGCATCCACAGTGGGTTGGTGAATGCCTTCAGCCGGGACAGGTCGGTGATCTGATCGGGCTCACGCTTCGGTGCATGGCACTCAACGTAAGTGTGAAATTAAAATTGCGCAATATTCATTTCGTAAAACCTGGCGGCCCGTCACGGACTCGTGCAGGGGGCAGGACCTCGCGCAGCCGGCCGGAACCCGACACGGGACGTTCCGGGGCGGCTCAGGGTGCGGCGGCGACCGGTCGTGTCGTGGAGACTTGAGAGGCTGGACGGCGGCCGCTCCCGGTGGGGAGCCTCGCAGCCGGGATACGCGGAGCACGGCCCGAGTGCCCTCTCCTGCTGCAGCACCGGACCGATGCCGACGAGGAGGACCCGATCAGCACCCCCGGGATGGACCCGCTGGACCCTGCCGGCGTCGTGAACGCGAGGGAGACCCTCTTCGAACTCCTGGGCCGCTCCGGAGTCTTCCGTGACGAGGCCGAAACGCTGATCGCGCTCGTCGAGGCGGGCGCGATCGCGGACGCGCACAGCGAGGTCGCGAAGGTGGAGGACTTCCCCGACGAGGAGGAGCCGTACGCCGTCGGCCGGTACGACGGTGCCCGAGCCGTCGGCGACGAGCTCGCCCGCATCGCCGGGCGAGCCCTTGAGCGTTCCGTCGGACCGACGGAACCCGGCTCCGCGGGGGACGCGGCACGAGGTCATCACCCCGTCGGGCGGGTGGACGTGGAACGTGCGAAGGTCGCCGTGACGCCGCTCTCACTCGCCTTCAGCGATGCCTCGGACCTCGACCCCGAGGTGTCGGACGAGGTCCTCACCGCCGTGCTCGGCACGATGAGCGTCGTGGGACGGATCGGGTACGCGGGCCGCCTGGAACGGTTCACCGAGTCCCATAGGGATCGGCTGGCTCAGCTGTACGCACGTTACGGACCCCGGAGCCGCATCGCCGTCCACGGCCGCTACTCCCTCCTCCACTCCCCCACGAGCATCGCCGTACTCGAACGCCTCATCGCCGCACCGTCGGCGCTCCGGACGGAGTGGGAGCACGCGGAGCTGCCCCCGGCATGGCTGGAGGGACTCGCGACGGCCTGGCGCGCATCGGAGTCTCCAACACCGGGGTGACGCCTGACCGGCCCGCTCTCGGGCCTGGCCCGGAGGACAGCGCCGGACGTCGCCGCACGTCGCAGGCAGCCGTGCGCGGCCTGTCGGCGGCAGGGGCGGGCGCTCCGGACCTCGTCCGTACGCCGGTGCCCGCCCCTCGGCCACACGGTTCAGATCATGTCGGCCTGCTCCTGGGCTCCGTCCAGGAAGCCGCCCGACTGGTGCTGCCACAGCTTCGCGTACGCGCCCTCGGTCGCGAGCAGCTGCTCGTGCGTGCCCTGCTCGACGATCCGCCCGCGGTCCAGGACGACCAGCCGGTCCATGCCGGCGACCGTGCTGAGCCGGTGCGCCACCACCAGGGCCGTCCGCCCCTCCATGAGGGTCCACAGCGCCTTCTGGACGAGGACTTCGCTCTCCGAGTCCAGGGCACTGGTTGCCTCGTCGAGCAGCAGGATCGGCGCGTCGCGCAGAATCGCCCGGGCGAGGGCGACCCGCTGCCGCTGTCCGCCGGACAGCTTGACGCCCCGCTCGCCCACCATGGTATCGAAGCCGTCCGGCAGGGCGTCCGCGAACTCCGTGACATGAGCCGCCTCGGCCGCGCGCCGGATCTCGGCGTCGGTGGCGTCCGGCCGGGCGAACGCGATGTTGTCCCGCAGTGTGCGGTGGAACATCGCCGGGTCCTGCGGCACATAGGCGATCTGGCTGCGCAGATCCGCCTGGCGCAGTTTGCTGATGTCCTGCCCGCCGATCAGGATCCTGCCGTCGTCGATGTCCGTCATCCGCAGCAGCAGCCGGCTGAGCGTGGTCTTGCCACCACCGGACCGGCCGACGAGCCCGATCCTCGCGCCACTGCTCACCTCGAGATCGAGACGATCGAAGAGCGGCTTCCCGCCCGCGTGGGCGAAGGTCACCTTCTCGAAGCGGACATCGGCGGCCTTGGACAGCAGCGGCTCCGGCGACGGCGGGTCGAGCACGGTGGGCTGCGACAGCAGCAGTTCGGTGAACTGCCCGGCCTCCGTCATCGAGCTCTCCAGGCGACGGTAGATCTGGTTGAACTCGAACATGATCCGCGTTGCGTTGGTGTAGTACGTGAAGGCGACCACGACCGCCTCCACGCCGTGTCCGCCCCCGCCGAGGGTGACCGCGAGCAGCAGCCCCATGGCGTTGGTCAGCACGGACATCGGAGCGACCAGCGTGTCGATGCGCAGGTTGCCGTAGTCCCAGGACCGCAAGGTGAGCCGGCGCGACTCCGCGACACGGGACCGGTGCTCGGCGGCCTCGCGTTCCTCGGCGCCGAAGGCCCGGACCGTGTCCATGTTCATCAGGCTGTCGGCGACGTGACCGGACACCTGGGCGATCGCCTCCTCGCGCTGGTCGACGAGTCTCTGACGGCGGCGGATGAGGGGCATCACGCACAGCGCGGTCAGGGCGATCATCGCCAGGAGGCCTACGACGAGCAGCGGTTCGTAGCTCCAGAGCACGACCGACCCGAAGATCAGCGGCACGAAGCTGCCCACGACCGAGAAGGTCAGTGTGTCGATGAACTCCTCGAAGCGGGAGGCGAAGCTCAGCACCCGCTTGGTCAACGACCCGGCGAAGTTGTCGTGGAAGAACGTCGCGTCCTTGGCGAACAGCTCGTCCATGCCGATCACGTACAGGTGCTCGATGCCCCGGGCGTCGAGGCGGTTCAGGAAGTGCAGGCCGATGCGCCAGAACGCCTCGGCGAGCAGCAGGACGCCGGCGAAGCCGAGCACGTAGGGCATCAGCGAACCGAGGGTGGTGTCACCGCCGTCGGCGAGATGGCCCACGAGCTTCGCGACGATCAGCGGCGCGATGTAGTTGATGCCGATGTTGCCCAGTGCCGGCGACAGCATCGCGGGTGCCGTGAGCCATCGGTGCCGGGTCAGCTCCCTTCCGTAGTAGCGCAGCGCCAGGAGCACCGAACCCTTGCCCGGCGATTCCTCGTGTGCTTCGGTCAATCCCATTCCCACCCTGTACGTCGTGCGACGAGCCCGCTCCACGCGTCTTCGGAAAGGCGTCGGTGCGGTACCGGCCGCGGGGCGATTCGGTTCGGCCGCATGCCCTCGGCCGGATCGCGTTCCGACGGACAGGGCATGGCGGCGGAGCCCCCACTCGACTCGCGGTGACGTGTCCGCGCGAGTCGGGGGCCCAGGAACCGAAGTCTCCCGCGACGGCGTCCGGGCGGTCCACGCGTTTTTCTCGGCCACCGGCAGCGCCGCAAACGCGTCATCAGGCCGGGCAGATCGCCTCTGGCAGTCCCGAGGGCAGACCGCGGCGCTCCTCCCGGGTGAGGTCGTGGCCGACGACATCACACAGGTGGCGTTTCCATAGTTCGGGATCCAGATGGATCAGGTCCAGGCGGCCTCGGCCGCTGTTTCCCCCGAAGCCGCTTTCGGACCGGGTCCGCAGCAGCGTCCTGCCGTCCTTCGTGGCCGCCAGGAAGTACTGGTCCGCGGCGAAGCTGTACGTCTCGAAGTGGCTGGGATCCGGCAGTTGCTGGAAGCGCACGGTGTTTCCGGTGGCCAGGTAGAACTCGCCGTCGTTCCCTGTGAAGCTGAAGGAGAATCCGTCGCCGGTGAAGCTGTCGCTCCCGCCCAGCGGCCCGAGCGGGCCGACCACTTTGCTCGGCCGTTGCCCGGTGGCCGCCGACCACAGTTCCAGCATGCCGCCCGGTGCGAAGTACAGTCCCCGGGCCCCCGCTGCCCGCCCCAGCAAGGAGGCCGCGAACAACGCCGCCTCCGTCTTTCCGTCACCTGTGGGGGCCGTTACCAGCACCAGCCCAGGCCCGTGCTCTCCGACCATCGCGGGAAGATGCTCCGCGAGATCCCGCTGCAAGCTGTTCGCAGCGAACGGGAACATTTCACCGAACTCAACGATGGAGAACCGGGCCCGGCCCACCCGCGCCGCCCGCACCAGCCCCGGAGCAGCCTTCATCGCAGCATGCCAGTGGGCATCGACCTCCGCCGCCGTGCCCGACCAGCCAGGACCAGGCAGCCGCGGCTCGATCGCGGACGCCTGACTCGCCAGCCAGTCCGCCACCACCACCAGCCCGGACACCACCACGCCCAGGGCCGCCGGTAACCCACCCCGAGGAACGGCGTACGCACCCATCGCCCGACGCAGTTCCTCGAAATGCACCCGCCGCTGACCATCCCGACCATGCTTACCGAGACCGGGGTTGTAGTCGCTGGCCCGCGCCGCCTCCTTCGCCTTCAGCACCCCGCCGAAGAGGCCGTGATGGCCGCCCAGCAGCGCGACCTGATGGCTCACCGACTTGTGCACCAGGCGCTCGCCGCCCGGATACCCGGCCTCCTCGAAGAGTTGGTAGAGGGCCCAGTGGGAAGCGATCTCGTGGCGGAAACTCTTCTCGCCCTCGGCTCCCGGTGCGCAGACGTAGGCCGGGTCGTCGCGAACCGGCTTATAGCAGACAGGTACCTGGGCCTGGAACGGGGGAGTGATCTTGCCGATGTCATGCAGCCCGGCCCAGAACGAGACCACCATGCGCGCCTCTGCCACACTCAGGCCGAGTGCATCCGCAATGGCAGCCTTCGTCTCGTCCCCCAGAACGACGTCCCACAGCTCCCGGAACACTGCACCAGTGTCCAGGAGATGGCACATCACGGGATACGGCCGCGACAGCCCGCTCTCCTTACCCCACAGCCGAACATCCAGAAGGCAGTCCCCCGAGGCCCCCGCCTCGTCGCGCTTAATCATGAGCACAGAGATAGCACCCCCCACTGACAACAGCCCCAAATAGCCCAACTCGGCGCCGATTTGAGAGGCGCGCC
This sequence comes from Streptomyces sp. NPDC057136, assembly GCF_042670885.1. Lineage (NCBI taxonomy): Bacteria > Bacillati > Actinomycetota > Actinomycetes > Kitasatosporales > Streptomycetaceae > Streptomyces > Streptomyces sp. NPDC057136. The sequence continues at coordinate 367,180 of NZ_JBHUUV010000004.1, read as the reverse complement.
TTACACTCGCTGCGCGACGACAACGAATTGAGATGCAATGCACGACGAGGCTCGGCAAAGAAACGGCAAAGCGGTCAGATAGGGCCAGGTCGTGAAGGGTGCTCTCCGCGCGAGCGACAGCATGGTCCACCTCGACCTCGACGCCAGAGGGATCGTCGGCCTGGTCGCCAAGCGCGGCGCCAGGACCTCGATCCAGGCCGACGGACGCTGGGTGGTGGAGCGCACGAACTCCTGGATGAACGACTTCGGCAAGCTCCGCCGCTGTACCGAACGGCGAAAGGCACCAGTCGAGTTCTTCATCGCCATGGCCAGTGCCATCATCACCGTCCGATGCCTGATCAGACGCGCGTGGATCGTCTATCGCTGGGACACCCGCCCTCGAAGCCCCCGCAGCCGATGACCACCGGCGGAAATGGCTAGCCCGACGCGTTCGCGACTGCCAGACTCGCTCCGTGCGGATGATCATCGAGGACATGGCCAACCGCCTGGCCGAGGTGCCGGGCGTAGTCGGAGTAATGCTCGGCGGCAGCCGGGCACGCGGAGAGCACCGGCCGGAATCAGACTGGGACCTCGGCGTCTACTACCGTGGCGGGCTCGACCTCGCCGCGTTGCGCGCGCTGGCCGGCCCCGATGTGGAGGTAGCCGGCCCAGGCGGCTGGGGACCTTGGGTCAACGGTGGTGCGTGGCTGCAGGCCGACGGCGTGGCGGTGGACTGGATCCTGCGGGACCTGGACCGGGTCGAGCAGGTGTGGGCGGACTGCCGCGAGGGCCGATATGAAGTGGGCGTGCAGGCGGGGCATCCGCTCGGATTCTGGTCACCCTGCTATGTGGGCGAGGTAGTGCTCGGTCAGGTACTGGCCGACTCGACCGGCGAGCTGACGGACCTTCGACGGCGGACCACGACCTACCCCGAGCGGTTGCGAGAGGCGTTGACGGCGGGAGCCTGGGAGGCGGAGTTCCTGGTCAGCGGCGCAGTAAAGGGTGCGGCGCGGGCGGACACGCTCTACGTCTCGCTTTGCCTGTCCCGGGCCGTCGGCATGCTGGTGCAGGCGATGTTCGCCGAGGATCGGCGTTGGTGCCTCAATGAGAAGGGCGCGCTGGCAGTCGCCGAGACACTGCCAGCCGCGCCAACCGACTTCGGCCCGCGAGTCCGCAGCTTGCTCGGGGCGTTCGGCCAGACTGCCGAGATGCTGGCGGCAACAGTGGCGGAGGCACGGGTACTGGTCGAGGAGACCCTCGCCGCACTGAGGAGCCGCGCCGAGTCGCAGCACACACCTTGAACCCAGGGCTCCCGCACGCCACGGAGGCAGCCCGGGACACGCGAAGACCTACTGGCGGGCGCTCTTACAGCACATCGACGTTCGCGCCAGAGAGCCGGTTCCGGCAGTCGAGCACATACGGCGCGTGCTCAAGGACCGTCTCATAGTCGAATTCCGCATGGTCCGTCAGCAGCGGATGCCGTCTATGACATGCGGGTCCGCCCCGCGCACCTCGGCACCGAGGTCGAGCAGTAGCTCAGCGACACGCGCAGACGGCGACTCGCGGGCGTCGGAGGTGTTGGCTTTGTAGGCCAGACCGAGCAGCAGGACACGAGATCCGCTGACGGCCATGCGCCGCATATTGAAGCCCTCCATGAGCCGCCGGACCACGTAGTCAGGCATGTGGTTGTTCACGTCGTTGGCGAGTTCCACAAACCGGAACGGGACGCCGGCCGTGCGTTCCACCTTCCACGACAGGAATGACGGGTCGATCGGCAGGCAATGTCCGCCGACGCCGGGGCCGGGGGTGAACCGCATGTAGCCGAAGGGCTTGGACGCGGCGGCGTCGATTGCCTCCCAGACGTTCACGCCGAGCGGCCGGGCGAGCATCGCCATCCGGTGGCCAGCAGCTCCAGGTCGCTGTGGGTCTGCGTGCGATCGTGGAATCCGCCAGGTAGGCGCCCTCCACGATCCGCCAGGTAGGCGCCCTCCACGCAGCGTATCGCGGCGGGCCTCGACCGCGAGAAGGGTCCTGCTTCTGCTTCTGGACCCCGACGGCGCCCGAGCACCCTGTACGACAGCGCGGAGGCAGTCGCTCGCCAAACACTGCGGCGATTGGACCGAACCAGGGAATCGCACAGCACCATGGGCTCCATCGACGTGATACTCAGCGGTCGCCGCGGAAACCTCCCAACAGGCGCCCACGCCTACCCAGTGGGCCGCGCCCTCGCCGCAGTAGGGCGGGTACCCCACGAAATTCTCATCTCCGCCGTAACTCGCTCCCCGATGGCTGCACCGGCGATCTGAGCAAGCCCCAGATCCTCTGCACCTTCTCGGCCAGGCGTACAGCCACTCCGTTCGAGGCAGACCCCGGGTGATCACAGAGCGTGGCAGCTCTGTGATCACCCAGCCTGTGCCTGTTTCGCGACGCGGCTCCCCACCGCGCCTATCTGCGCGGCCTCTTAGTTAGACACCGTGTAGCCCCGGCGACGAGCCGCGAGGTCGTCCCCGTGATGCGTCGCTCGATCGTGTTCGGCGGAGTCTTGGTCCCGGTACGTCACGAAAGAGACGAGCGCGCCCGCTGGGATCTGGCTGGGCTACGGGGCCGGGTTGTAGGACACGATCGCGTCCGCGCATGGGCCGTCGGCGAAAACGCTCAGCGCCTGGAGTTCCATTTCGTCCGCGGCGAGCTGCCATCGCAGCTTCGTCGCTACCCACTCCCCCACGTAACGGCACTGCGCGTCGGGGGGCTGGCGGCAACCAGGACGACGGGTCCTGATCCGGCTTCTGACGGTTCGTGCGTGCTGTCACCGCAACCAATGATGTTGCGGCGCCCTGGTCGTTCGCGCATGCCTCCCTCCGTACAGGTGCCCACTCCGAGGCGCCAGCTGACGGGGAGCTCATTCGAACCCTGCGGTATTCCTTCCGCTCCGGTGCGCCTGACCGGCCTTGGTGGAGGGGAGTCAGCGGCCGTCTCGTCGCCGCGCGTAACTCCATGCCGCACCGAGGTAGTGCTCCTCATCCGGGTAGGCGGGCTGCGGCGGGCCAAGTCGGCGGGCCCCTTGCACGCACCGTTCGTCGTCGTGGAGGGCGAGCCCGTACACCGCGATGACCTGGACGCGGCGGTCCTCGTCGTCCAGCAGAGCAGCCATGGCATCGGTGAGGACGGGATCGTGGTCCTTGCCATCAGCAAACGTGAGGCAGGCGTCCTGCCGCACCCCTGATTCCGGGTCGCGTATCGGCTCTCGCAGCGCCTTGCGAACGGCATCGGAGAAGGCAGGTGGCGAGGGCCAGGAACTGATCCGCGCGCCACCGCGCGCCGGACTTGGGTGTCATGGTGGCCGGCGTGGGGCAGGAGAGCCGCTTCTGCTCGGGGGTCGGAGTGTAGCCCTCGGAGGCGCGGTGGATGGCCCGGCCGGAGATGTACTGCAACGGCTGCTCGTGGTTGAGGAGGATCGCGATGGCCAGGGCGGCTCCGCCGTCGACCAGGTCGATGCCCAAGGTCACCTCGTCGCCCAAGGCCAGGACGTCGGCGAGGAGTTCGAACAGTTCGGGTTCGTCGTTGGCGACGCGTCGTGACAGCAGCCGACGGCCGCTCTCGTCGATCGCGGCGCAGTGGTGGTGAGTCTTGCCTGCGTCGATGCCCGCCCACATCGCGGCCATGGTGCCTCCCTGCGGTGCGGTGTACTGATGCCTCCCGACGGACGACTTCGCTGTCGATTCCCTACGGAGCGATCATTCGCAATTCCTAATTGGCAGCCGAGTCGTCGTGGGGCGTCGGGCGGCCAATCCGGGGAAGCCACAAGCGGCAGAAGCGTGAAAGCCACACCCGACGCCCCTGGGCGGGTCAACCATACGAAGGGCTCACCACGTCCCGCAGAACAACGTAGGGAAGCGTGACAGTTCCGCAAACGGATCCTGCCGGACAACATGATGAAACAGACTCATCCTCACGGCCTTCGTGCTGAGCGTTGTGTGTTCCTTGGTCGGATCACATGCTCAGCCGAAGACCGCCTGTGTGTACGGCAGTTACCACTCCGAGTGATCAAGTGCGAAGAGCCATTCGGACCCCGAGGTTAAAGATCAAGTTAGGGCGTGTCGCAGAACTCGGCGTCGACGATCTTGAGTATGGACTCCTGGCCCCAGCCCGCGTTGTAGTTGAAGGCGAGCTGGTGGCGGCCGTCCGCGGTGCTCAGCGCCATGGAGAGCCACCCGACCATGCCTCCGCCGTGGCCCCAGAGCGTCGTGCCGCAGCTCGTCTTGAGCCGGGTGAGCCCCAGGCCGTATGACATGCCCGGGGATTCCGGGGCGGACACGGTGGTCTTCATCGCCTTCAGCTGCTTCGGCGGCAGCAGCTTGCCGCGCAGCAGGGCGCTGTAGAAGCGGTTCAGATCGCCCGCGGTGGAGATGATGTCGCCGTCGGCCCAGCCCTGCGATCCGTTCATCTCGGTGATGTCGTCGATCCTGTCGGGCGCCGACTCGAACAGCTTCGCGTAGCCGCGGCTGCTGGGCCGGGGCAGGTGGACGCTGTTGCCGGGGTTCGAGGTGTTCTTCAGCCCCAGCGGCCCGATGATGCGGTCGCGGACCTCTTCCTCATACGTCCGCCCGCCGACCTTCTCGATGATCAACCCGGCCAGGACGTAATTGGTATTGGAGTACGAGTGCTTCTCGCCGGGCTCGAACATGGGCTTGTGGGAGAGCGCCAACCGCACGTGCTTCATGGGCGACACGGTGTCGTAGCGGTGTTTGAGGTAGCCCTCGAACGTGTACTTCTTGAGGTACTCCTCGTCGGCCAGGTAGTCGAACAGGCCGCTGGTGTGGTTGAGCAGCTGCCGGACGCGGATCTTGCGGCCGTCGTTGCCGTTGCCCCGTACGACACCGGGCAGTCGCCGCTCCACGGTGTCGTCGAGGTCGATTCTTCCCTCCGCCTCCATCTGGAGCAGGACGGTCGCCACGAACGACTTGGTGATGCTGCCGACGCGGAACTTGTCGTTCTTGCCGCGCGGCGCACCCGTCGTCAAGTCGCCCACGCCCGACGCCGCCTTCCAGACGCCGTGGCCGTCACGCGCCTGCGCCGTGATGCCGGGGATGCCCGACGCCACGGCATCGTCCATCGCGCGCTGCGTGGCCCGGTGCCCCGTCCCCGCCGCGGAGGCCGTGTCCGATACCGCCTGGGCGGGTGCTACAAAGGCGGTCGCCGCCATCGCGGCCGCCGCGATGCCCGCTCCGAAGGCCTTCGTGCTCTTGCGCAAAGCCATTCCGTGCTCCTTGCAGTCCTGTGCGCTGTCGTGTGCGGCCGCGCCCGTACGACTCGTCGCGGGAGGGCCGTGTGGGTACTAAGACCGCGCACAGGCCGAAGCGGTTGAGACGGATCGCGTCAGGTGCGGCCCAGACCCGCGTCGCGGGCCTGGGAGACGGCAGCCGCCCGGTGGGCCACCTGGAGCTTGGTGAAGATACGGCTCACGTGGTTGCGGACCGTGTTCTCCGAGAGCACCAACTCGCGTGCGATGCGCCGGTTGTCGAGGCCCCGGGCGACCATGTCGAGCACTTCACGCTCACGCTCCGTCAGGTCCGGGAAGGGCCGGGCCGACGCCGGCCCCCGGTCGCCGACGAGCAGCGCCCCGATGCGGCCGGCGATCTCGGGGCCGAAGACCGCACCGCCGAGCGCGACCGTGCGTACGGCGTTGAGCACCGCTTCCCGCCCGACGCCCTTGACGAGGTAACAGCGAGCCCCGGCACGCAGCGCCGCCAGCAGGCAACCGCCCGGGCTTCCCGGCGTCCAGGTCCATGTCCGCCACCGGCTTGGGGAGGACTCCTTGCGCATCGCGACCACGGGCCGGGCGGTGATCGCTCAGCACCGGCGTGCTCCGCGCGGGTCCGGCCAGACCGTCCGTGACGACGGGCATGTCATCGCACTGGAGCGGGCGGCGCTGGCCTCGTTCACCGACCGGGCCCCTTGCAAGACCAAGGTCCGCAGGCCGCCGTCGGCCGCTGCCCTTGCCGAGGCCGAGCACCTGCGCGGCCAGCCGGCCGCCGGGAATCCGGCAGAACGGGTCGTGGTCGATCTGTCCACCTATGCCGCCGTGGCCGACCGGTTGCGGAGTGCCCCCTCATCGAAGGAGGAGAGTCCGGAGTGAGTACGTCACCGATGCAGATGAGCGAAGCACGCCGTTTCCAGCGGCTGCGAGGTCATCTGTCCTATCTCAAACTCAACGACGCCGCCGAGGCCCTGAACCGGGTGCTGGACCAGGCCCGCACCGAGCGGATGTCCCTGACCGCCGCGCTGGAGCGGCTGCTGGAGATCGAGGTCGAGGCCACCGAGGGTCGCCGGCTTGCGGCTCAGGAACGGTTCGCCTGCCTGCCCGAGCCATGGACGCTGAATGACTTCGACTTCGTCGCCCAGCCGGGTGTCGATGAGAAACTCATCCGCGATCTGGCCACCCTGCGGTTCCTCGACGACGCCTCCAACGTGCTGTTCGTCGGGCCGCCGGGCGTCGGCAAGACCATGCTGTCCGTCGCGCTGGGGCGGGCCGCGGTCGATGCTGGGCACCGGGTCTAATCCACCACCGCTGCCGAGCTCGCGGCCGGGTGTCACAAGGCCGCGCTCGAGGGTCGCTGAAAGACGTGCATGCGGTTCTTCGCCGGCCCGAAGCTGCTGATCATTGACGAGCTCGGCTATCTGCCGCTGCCCGAGGACGGTGCGTCCGCGCTGTTCCAGGTGATCAACCAGCGGTATCTGAAGTCGTCCACGATCTTGACGAACAATGTCGGTATCGCCGACTGGGCCGGCGCCTTCGGGGCTGCCACCGTCGCGGCCGCGATGCTCGACCGGCTCCTGCACCGGGCCGCCGTCGCGGGCATCGACGGCCAAACCTATCGGCTCCGCGGCCACCAGAACCAGGAAGAGAACCTGAGCAAGGGAGTCAAAGCCCGTGTCTCACGAAATCGAATCCCCTGTCCCGGTCAACTGCCCAGTCTGTGAGCGGCAGTTCACCCCAAGCCCTCGGAAAATCTATTGCTCTCCCCGCTGCAAGGCCCGGGCCCACGGCCCGGGCCCGGCCGCCCCGGAACTTCATCTCTGTCCCGTCTGCGACGGGGAGCTCATGGCCAACCCCCGTCTGCGGCAGGTGTATTGCTCGCCAACATGCCGCAGCGATGCGGAGAAGCAACGCAACCACCAACGAGATGAACAACGTGCCCGACGCTTGAGCGAACAGCCTCGCAAGCTTCCCGCACCGCCCGCCATGACCCGACAGGACCCTCTCGTACCAGCTGCCCTGCGCAACTGCCCGCACTGCGATCAGCCGATCACCATCGTCGCCTTGCTGGCCACCCCCGAAGCCGCCCGCCCCACCATCGCCAACCGTGTCACGGAGGTCGCCCCGCTACGGCGACTTCAGTGAAATTCTGCTGACGGTCACCAACCACCGGGCCCGCCGACCTGACGGTCGGCGGGCCCACCACCGTCAGGCCCTCGATCGCAACTGGTCCAATTCGCTGCCGATCGCTTCCCGTAGCACGTCATGCTGCGGACCGAGCCTGAACTGCTCGTCACTCCATCGTTCACGCGGATAGAGCCACACCGGAGCACCCACCACAGCGGCCGGCTCCCACTCGAACCGCGGCCACACATGCGCATGCAAGAACGGGTCCGTGTTCCCCAGGATCTCCAGATTCACCCGCCGGAAAGCCGGGTCCAGCCGCCGACAGGCCCGCTCAACCGCTTCACCGAGCTGGTCCATGTCCGACAGGAACGACAGCCGCTTTGCCTTCGGTAGGTCGGACAGCCGCTGCACATCCGGTTCATCAACGAGAAGAACCGAGTATCCCGGCAGGAACTGAACGTCCCCGATCACTGCGAACCCCGACGTCAACCGCCGCAAGACGGTGGGGTTCTCACCCCGCAGAGCAGTCCGGATCCGGTCCAGCCGCCAATCATCAGTCATGGCCAGAACCTACACGCCGGTAAATCAAGGACCGCTCTTCGTTCTCCACCCTCCTCACATAGTTCAAGGGCTGAGCAGGTGGGGCGAGGAGCGGCCCCGGCCGTTTTCAAAGATCCCCATCAGCGGGGGTGGAAATTCGTCCAGGTCGAGGATGTCGCGGGCGGCGGCCGGGGCACGACCGGCACCGACTCCTACCGCCTCGCCAGCACCCGGGCACGAGCCGAGGAGCCTGCCAACGCTCGCTGACCTCGTGGAGGGCGGGGCTTCGTCGTCCAGCTGCTGACTACAGATGTGGTGTCACAGGCAGCCACCGGGGTGATACAGAGCGCGAGCCCGGGCAGTGTCGATGGGCTCGTGTTCAGGCAGACGCAGAAAGTGGTTCAACTGCCACGTCTGCGTGTTGCGGGCTTGCCCACTGGTGGTCGTCACCCACGGCGGATAGACGCGGAATGCCCGCTTCCCGCCGGATCCGTTCATTGCCACGATGTCCCGTTCGCAGAGCACGTCTCGCGGAAACACGAACTGTCCGAACCGTTGGCCCTCGCGAGTGCTGATGACGAAGAGGTCAACGGGATCTTCAGCGTCGAAGGGCTGGATCGGCCCGCTCGCGGACCTCTTCCACACAGTGACGAACTGACCGACTTTCGTCGGGGTTGTCTTGGCCACGCGGAACCTGACCGAGAAGTCATCCAGCGTGAACTCGCATGCCCCATACTCAGCACTCTCGGCTTCAGGCACCGGCTGTGAGCATGTGAACCCACTCGGGTCATACACCAGTTCCTTTGTCACCAACAGATCACCGGGAATCCCAGCCACACTCAGCCAAGGCCCAGGATCACCTGCGCCAAGCTCCGAAGAGACCTCACCGTTCATCGACATTCCTGCATCCTGCCACCGCTGGCCATCGAGCACATGACTGGCCCGGCCTGCTGGCCATCCTCATCGCAGCGCACCCAGACGACGAACACCATCGGGCGCTTCGCTCGCGTGCGGGTGCCGGCGGTGTTCGTTCTGCGGCAGCGGTTGCACCAGGACCTGGAGGAGTGACCTGGCGGCCTCGGCGCGCTGTCATAGGCGCACGACGATCAGGGCGATGTCGTCCCGGGCGCCGCCGGCCACGCCAAGGCGGCCCAGCAGGGCGTCGGCGAGGCGGTCGGGACTCAGGCGGACATGACCGGCGAGGGCGTCGGTGAGCCGTTGCAGGCCGACGTTGATGTCCTCGTCGCGGCGTTCGATGAGCCCGTCCGTGTACAGGACGAGTACGTCACCGGGGGTATAGGGCAGGGTGGCCTGGGGGCGGGGGACGTGTGCGGGGCGGGCGCCCAGCGGCGGGTCGGTGGCCTGGTCCAGCAGGTCGCAGGTGCCGTCGGGGTGCACCAGGACGGGCGGAGGGTGACCGGCACTGCTTTAGGCGATCCGCTGGTGGTGGGTGTCGATCACGGCCTGGACGGCGGTGGTGGCCAGCGCGCCCTCGACCGAGCGGGCGTACAGGCCGAGGACCTCCAACGACTTGGCCGGCTCGGCCAGGGCCCGGACGGCGGCGCTCAGCGCGCTGCGGAGCATGCCCATGACGGTGGCGGCCTCCAGGCCGTGGCCGACGACGTCGCCGACCGCGACGCCGAACGAGCCGTCGGGCAGATCCACGACGTCGTACCAGTCGCCGCAAACGTTCAGCGACCCGACCGCGGGCAGGTAGCGCACCGCGACGTTCCTGTGCCGTTCCAGGTCGGGCGAGTGCAGCATGGCCCCCTGCAAGGTGAGGGCGACCTGGCGTTCCCGGCGTGGGGACTGTCCTAAAGATTGCGTATGCCTCGGTGTGACCCGTCTGGCATGAGGTGTGGCCTCTGCCGGGAAGGATCACTGATGGGCATCAAGGACGAGCGCCCGCGCGAACATCGTACGTACGGGGCCGAGTTGGCAAGACTGGCCGAGCTGGACCGGGAGTTGGCGGAGCAGTTGGTGGCCCGGGCGCGGGCCGAGGGGCTGAACCTGGTCGGGGAGAACGGGCTGCTCAAGGGGCTGGTGAAGCTGGTCCTGGAGGGTGCGCTGGAGGCCGAGATGAGTGAGCATCTCGGCTATGAGAAGGGGGATTCGGCCGGTGCCGGGTCGGGTAACTCCCGTAACGGGACCTCGCGGAAGACGGTCCTCACCGACGTGGGGCCGGTGGAGCTGGAGGTGCCCCGGGACCGGGCCGGCGACTTTGCGCCGCAGATCGTGCCCAAACACACCCTACGGGTCCAGGGCTTCGACGCGGCGATCTTGTCGCTGCATGCCAAAGGGCTCACGACCGGCGAGATCCAGGCCCATCTGTCCGAGATCTACGACATGAAAGTCTCCCGCGACCTGATCTCGCGGGCCACTCACCAGGTCAGCGCGGAACTGGAGGCCTGGCGACAGCGGCCGCTGGACCGCGTCTACGCCGTCGTCATGATCGACGCCATCGTTGTGAAGATCAGGGATGGTGCGGTCGCCAACCGGCCTGTCTACGTGGCGGTCGGGATCAACCTGGAGGGCGAGCGGGACGTGCTGGGCATGTGGGTCGGCAAGGGCGGCGAGGGTGCCAAGACCTGGATGACCTGGCCTGGGGCATCTTGTCGGGGGTCCAGTCGACGACGTAGACGGTCAGTTTCGCCACGTCGTCGAAGGAGGCACCGACCTCGGCCGGGGCGGCGACGTTGAGGTAGCACTGCTCGACCTGAGCGGCGAGGTCGCCTTCCCCGACCGCAGGGGGCTTCGGCTCAGCGTGTCGGGGTGGCATGGGTGGGGAGGGGCTTGCCGAACATGGTGCAGGCTGCGGCGTTGACCAGGGCCTTGTTCGCGGTGGCGGCTGTGGGCAGCTTGATTCCGAAGTTGGTGGAGTTCAGGACTGTGACGCTCTGGCGGCCGGTGGGGTCGCTGTAGATCTCGCTGGAGTAGCCGGGGAGCCCGCCGGTATGGCCCCATACGGTCCCGCACGGCGTGCGTACCTCCATCAGGCCCAGCCCGTACCGGTCGCCCTGCGGGTCCGCGGGGTCCTGCGTGACGGTGGTGCGCATCTGCTTCATCTGGGCGGGGGCCAGCAGCTGGCCCGACATCAGGGCGGTCAGGAAGCGGTGCCACTCCTGAGCGGTGGAGACCATGCCGCCGGCAGCCCCGGTCCATGAGCTCACATCGATGCCGGTGGTGTTGACGTGGTCGTTTCGCTCCGGCCCGGCGAACCCGATGCCCTCGGGCGTGCCGGGGGCAGGAGCGGGGCGAGGTGCTCGGCATCGGGTTCGTAGCCGGTCACATGGTTCCGGCCGGCGCGCCAGCCCGCGCCGGTGGACAGGTAGGTGTACTTCATGCCCAGCGGCCGGGTGATCCGCTGCTCGATCAGGTCGGCGAGACGCTTCCCGGTGGCCTTCTCCAACACCAGGCCGAGGGCCGTGTAGTTGGCGTTGCTGTAGGAGAACTGCTGCCCGGGTGCGTTCTGCGCGCTGATCAGGGCCAGCAGGCGCTCGGGCGTCCACTCGCGCTGCTCGTGCCCGAGGAGGGAGGGCAGGAAGTCGGGGTGCAGGAGGAAGTCGTTGAGGCCGCTGGTGTGGTTCAGGAGCATCTTGACGGTGATCGCCTGACCGCCCGGGACGAGGCCGGGCAGCCACTTCTCGACCGGGTCGGCAAGATCGACGCTGCCCTCGGCGACCAGCTGCAGTACCAGGGTGGCCGTCAGGGTCTTGGTATTGGAACCCACCCGGAACTGGTCGTTCGCCTTGAGTATGTGGTCGGCCCTGGTCCAGGCGGCCTGCCGCGCGATCTCCACGGCCGGTCCCCTGCTCCGGTCGACCCGCACGATCACACCCAGGGACCCGGTGTCCGCGGCCCGCTGAGCCAGCTCGGCCAGCTCCTTCGCCCCCGGCTTCGTCTCAGTGCCCCGAACGGTGTTCACCGCCCCGGCCGGGGCGGCGGAAGCCGTGGCCGCGACCGTCCCCGTCACGGCAGCGGACAGCGTCCAAGCCAGTAACGCTCGAAGAGCCCGACGCCGCGACAGCGTGTGCGCACCCATGATGTGAACTCCCGAAACAAGGCGGTCCGAACGGAACCCGCCGATGAACAGCCGCCCGGTTCTCACCGGCCGCTGCCTGACAAGAAGAACTCTGTCGCCCGCGCATCAGGACAGCCATGAGGTAACCACCCAGTTCGCACCGGGGGTTAGCCCCCATGCACTTCGTCGACTCGTCCGCCTTGCGGGGCCGAGTCGAGGAGGGCTGAGGGGGCTGTCGGGCGCTTGGCTGCCTGGCCGGTGTCCGGCGGCTCCCGCCGATGCGCGGCGCCTTGTGCGGCTCCTCGCTGTGCCGCACGCCGCCTCCTGCGCTGCGGGAGGCGGTGTGCGGCAGCGAGACCCGCCTACTTGCTCTGCAGCTTCCCCATCGGGTGAGGGTCTTCCTCCAGCGCGGAGGGCGCCGCCTGCCAGCTTGCGTCCTCGGAGTAGAGGGCGCTGCGCAGGTAGGCCCGGCTGAGCTGCTGGATCATAGCGACTCGTTCGGGGCTCTCGTCCGTCGTTTCCGCGACGTCGTACCCGGGGACGCCGCCGAGCGAGTGCTCTGCCCCGAACAGCGTGAGCAGGCTCTTACTTCCCGGGCTGTGGAAGTAGGGGTCGGTGAACCAGTCCGGCCCCCTGGTGGACAGTGCGGACCGGTCATGGTCCCCGGCGACGATGAGCGCCGGCGTGGTCATGCCGTCGAAGGACGGGTTCATGAAGGGGAGGTTCTCGGCCGCGAATGCGGTCAGGTCGTCGCCGCCCCGGCCGGGCAGGGCGAGCAGCACACCCGCTATGACACGCGGGTCGGACAGGTCCTCGCCGGGAACGCCGTCGGAGTCGAGGACTCTCGCGCCCAGCAGCATGCTCACCGTCTGGCCCCCCCCAGGAGTGACCGGCCACAGCGATGCGACTGCGGTCGAGGCGCCCGCTGAGGCCCAGCACGCAGGATTCCAGAACCTCGAGCTCGTCGAGGACGCGCTGGACGTCCTCGACTCGCAAGCGCCAGATGTGCGGCGTGCGGGGGTCGTCGGCGGGGAGGGTGAGCGTCCTTGAGTCGAGATGGGTGGGCTGCATGACCACGAAGCCGCGGGCAGCCCAGAAGTCCGCCAGAGGGGCGTAGCCGTCCATCGACCAGCCGAAGCCGTGCGAGAAGACGATCACGGGCAGGTCGCTGCCGGTCGCGGGCTCGGACACGCGGACCTGTAGGTCCTCACCACGGCCAGGGGCGGCCAGGACGACCGGCTTTACGGACACGACCGCAGTGGGTGCACCCGCAGTCGTGTCGGCGATGTTCGAGTCGGGCATGGGAGTGCTCCGTTCAGCTTTCTTCACGGGTTGGCGAGGTGGTCCCGCGGTGGCGGCGCCGCATGCTGGGCTAGGTACTTGAGGGCATGCGTGTCTGGTCGCCGGGCGGCTGTACTGGCATCATGACGTAAGCGGAACATCGCTCCGCTTACAATACGGAACAGCGTTCCGCTTTGCAAGGTCAAGTTACGGACGGAGTGCCGCGGTGAACGACAACGGGCAGGGCGCGGGAAGCGCAGCCGGATCCAGGCGCAAGGACGCCCGGCGAAACCAGCAGACCCTGCTGGACGCGGCAGCCGCGGTCTTCGTCACCTCGGGCGTCGAAGCGCCGGTACGCGAGATCGCGGCCAAGGCCGGCGTCGGCATGGGCACGATCTACCGCCACTTCCCCACCCGGGCAGACCTCGTCATCGCCGTCTACCGCCACCAGGTCGACGCATGCGCCGAGGCCGGCCCGGCCCTGCTGGCAACCAGCCCGACCCCGCACGCCGCCCTCGGGCGGTGGGTCGACCTCTTCGTCGACTTCCTGGTCACCAAGCACGGCCTCGCTGCCGCGCTGCAGACGGACAGCACGGGCTTCGAAACGCTGCACGACTACTTCCTCGACCGTCTCCTGCCGGTGTGCACCCAGCTCCTCGACGCTGCCGCCGCGGACGGGGAGATCCAGCCCGACATCAACGCCTACCAACTCATGCGCGGCGTCGGAAACCTCTGCGTAGGCGCCGACAGCGACCCCCGCTACGACGCACGCCTACTGGTCGAACTCCTCATCGCAGGACTACGGCAACCGCGCTAACCATGACACCCGTGAATGGCTGTCCCCTCACGGCCAGCCAGGTGGCAGCGGGCTTTCCGACCTTCCGCATCACCGTCCACGAGGGGAACCGCCCGGCCCCAAGCTCCAACGGTGTTTCGGCTTTTGGCTTTCGGGCATGCGGCCGGGGGTTCGGCTGGTGGGTGATTCAGCAGACCGTCGTGCTGAAGGGCGCGAGTTCGGTGCTCGGCTTGCGGCGGGCCGGTTGCCGGGCGGCACGGTCGGATGCGGAGCCGGAAACGGCTCGGCGGGGGCGAACAGCTGCCTGGTCAACTACCACCATAAGCTGCCGGTGACCGCGATGTTCGGCTCCGGCACCCTGTCCTCCTCCGACGGCCGCCAGCGGTTCCCCGCCCGGGGCAAGTCGATCACCGCCCGGCACCTGAACAAGTACTTCGTGTCCGAGGGCATCTCCACCTGCACCCACGTCTCCGACCAGCACTCCACGTTCGGCACGACCGTCATCGTGGCCACGCACCGCGAGGCGCAATACGTGCTGGACGAGATCCTGGGCAACGCCACCGACCTGCCGATCACCGAACACGCCACGGGCACGCACGGCGTCACCCTCGTCAACTTCGGCCTGTCGACCGACCTGGTCGGCAAGCAGCTCTCGCCCCGTATCCGCGACCTGGGCAAGATCACGCTGTACCCGATGGGCGCCAAAAGCGACTACGGGGAGCGGTTCCCGAGAGCGGGGCCGCTGCTGACGAAGAGAACACGCTGCTGACGCAGCAGGTCCTCGCCGACCCGAAGTGGGCGGACAGGCTCACCGAGGTCGACCGGCGGGCACTGTCGAGTGGTCTCTCATGCCTCCTTAAGTGTGCCGGGCGGAGTGGAACTGGAGCCGAGGACGTTGTCGATGTAGGCCGCGAGCGAGGACCGCAGGCCCTCGGGTGTCATCTTCTGGTCGTCGATCAGGTGTGCAACGAGGTCGGCGCGGATGGCGGCCAGCAAGGCGTGGGCGGTGAAAGCCGCGTCGTGGACGCCGGGTACCTGATCCAGTGCCGCACACAGCGTTTCGTGCCACCAGCCGTAGTGCCCGGCCCGGTAGGGGCTGCTGAGCCCGGCGTCCTCCGCGGCCGACATGAGGTTGCGGTTCTCGATCTTGAATCGCAGTGCGGCGTCGAGTAGGTCCAGCACCCGCTGCCGCGGTGAAGACCCGGCCGTGTCCTGTGCCTCCCGCACGGCTTGCTGCAGGGGTTCGAAGCGGGAGGCGATCACGGCGCCGATCAGGCCGGCGCGGTCCCCGAAACGGCGGAAGAGGGTGCCCTTGCCCACGCCCGCGGCCGCGGCGATGTCGTCCATCGACACACTGTGGGGGCTGCTGCTGGCAGCGAAAAGGGCGTCGGCCGCAGCCAGGACGGCTTCTCGGTTGCGCAGGGCATCCGCGCGCTCCGTGCGCTGGGCCACAGGTCCTCCTTGGTCTTCGGCCGGTCCCGGCCCCCGGGAATGATATTCGGCTGGTTCGCGCGAGTGGCGGCTCGCACCCGGCTGCGCCGCGTAGGGGCGGCAGCCGCCCGGTCCGCGTGACGCACAACGCGTCAGATCGTGTCCTCGAGCCAGTCGAAGAT
Organism: Streptomyces sp. NPDC057136; assembly: GCF_042670885.1. Lineage (NCBI taxonomy): Bacteria > Bacillati > Actinomycetota > Actinomycetes > Kitasatosporales > Streptomycetaceae > Streptomyces > Streptomyces sp. NPDC057136. The sequence continues at coordinate 351,566 of NZ_JBHUUV010000004.1, read as the reverse complement.
ACGTGCTACCGCCAGGCGGATGGCGCCCGGGTGGCGGTGGGCGTCGCCGCCTTCCTCCTCGGTGAAGCTCAGAAGGGTCTTGGGTGCGGTGAGGTGCCGGTAGAGCTTTGCGCGGATCGGATTCCTCGGTGGCGGCGCAGAACAGGTCGTCGGTCGCCTCGCAGACCAGCACAGGGCAGGTGATCTTCTTCGCGCTGCCGTCCTTGAAGCTGTAGCGGGCGTACTCCGCGAGGAACTCGCGGTCTGTCGAGGACTTGGTGACGTAGCGGCCGTGGTCGAAGGCCCAGCGCAGGATCAGGCTCCGCGCGCAGGCGTCGCCAAGCATGCGGTCCAGTTCCTCGTCGTGTTCGGCTGCCGCGCGCCGTACGGCGTCCTCGTGTGGCAGCGGGAGGTGCGCGGTCAGGGCGGATGCGGCGCCGAAGACGCCGTCGAGCGCGACGACGGCTGCCAGGCGCGGCTCGTAGGCGGCCGCGCGGCGCGCGAGGTAGCCGCCGAGACTGACGCCGAGCAGCGCGACGCGGGCCGGATCGACGCCCGGGTCCTGGGTGAGGAAGTCCAGGACGGGACCGACCGCGTTCCCCCAATCCGGCCGGAAAGCCGGCTCGGCCCGGTGGATGGCGGCAGGCCGCCCGGGGCCGTCGAACGTCAGGACGTGGTAGCCGCGTTCCTGTCCGCCGAGCGCGCCGAAAAAGTGCAGTTCCTCGGCGGCGCCGTCGAATCCGTTGCGCATCACCAGTGCCGGCCTCGGGCCTTCGCCCGCCGCCCGGTAGAAATCGCCGCGCAGCACGGTGCCCTCGTACGGGATCTCCACGTGACGTCGGGAAGGTGGGCGATGGCGTCGCGGAAGCAGGCGACGCCGCGCTCGTAGGCGTGGTCGATACGCGGGTCGTCGGGGCTTCCGTGGAGGAAGAACTCGGCCACCCGGTAGTAGCTGAAGGCGCGCAGCAGTCCGTCGCGTGCGCTGACGGGACGGCCCGCGCGCGCCTCCGTCTCCAGACGCTCGGCGGTGGACAGCCAGGCGTCGTGCCAGCCGTCGTAGTCGCCGGAAGTGACCCGGGAGGCGGTAGCGATGACTCGCCGACGTCCGAGCCCCCGTACGCGGCGAGGCCGAGGTTGCGCAGCGTCTCGAACCAGAACGGCGGATCGTCACGGAACATCAACTGCTCCACGACACCTCCCGTTCGACGAAGGCGCGGAACGTGCCCGGCGGGCACCCGGTGAGGCGCTCGACGGTGTCCGAGGTACGGTCCTCGGCGCCGCCGGCGATGGCGCGGTCCATGCCGGCCAGCATGGTGGCGAACTCCAGCGGTATCTCGGCCGCCCAGCGGTCGCGCAGCTGCTCGAAAGTCAGGTGCTGGTGGACGACGGGGCGGCCGGTGACCTCGGTGATGACCGCGGCGACGTCGTCGTAGCTCAGCGACTGCGGCCCGGTGAGGACCAAGTCGGTGTTGGGGGCCTTCTCATCGGTCAGCGCGCGTACGGCGACGGCGGCGATGTCCTCCGCGTCGATGAACCCGACGCGGCCGTCTCCCGAGGCCGTGAGGATGGCGCCGTCCTCGCGGATGCTGCGTGCGTGGGGGGTGAGGCCGGTGAAGTTCTGCATGAACCAGGAAGGCCGCAGCACCGCCCACTGCTCGAACAGGCCGGGCAGTTCCGCGTGCACCCGGCCCACCGCCGGACCGCCCGCGGGGATCGCCGAAGAGCTGAGCAGCACCACGCGGCGCATGTCTGCCGCACGGGCCTGGCGGAGGAAGGGCAGCATGACCGCGGCTGGGTCGGAGGAGCCGATGGGCGGGATGAGGTAGGCGCGATCGACGCCGTCCAGGGCCTCATCCCAGGTCGCGGGCTCGTTCCAGTCGAAGCGGACAGCCTCCGCACCCTCCACCGGGGTCGCGGTTCGGCCGGCGGCCTTGACGCGGTGGCCCACGGCGATCAGGCCGGCGGTGACGCGGCGGCCGGTGGTGCCGGTGGCCCCGATGACCAGGGCGGCGTTGGAGGTAGTCATCAGTTCGCTCCTACGAAGTCGGCGCCGGGCCGGGACACGGCGAGGGGGTTCCAGTAGTCGCGGTAGGAGGTAATGAGCCCGTCCTTGACCGTGACCACGGCGATGTAGGTCATGTCGAAGGGGCTGCCGGTCTCCACCAGGCGGCCGACCCCGCGCATCTCCACCACGACCGTCTCGGGGACGGTGGACTGGTGGATCTTCACGTCAGGGAAGTCGTGCACGTCGACGTGGTCGGGGTAGTGGCGCATGTAGTCGCCGACCGCGGCCTTGCCTTCGAGGCGCACGGGCCAGCCCTCGGGAGCGAAGGGGAACTCCAGGACGCCATTGTCGTCCCACAGTTCCACCCAGGTGGGGATGTCCTTCTCCAGCAGCAGCTGCAGACCGTGGCGGTACAGCTCCGCAGCAGTCATGGGGATAATCATGATCAAGGCTTCCGTTCTGCTCGAAGTCACAGCGACCCCGGTCCGTCGGGTAGGGCCGCTCGTCACGAGAAAGCGATCTCCGGTGATGGCGGCTCGTCACGGCAGGGCACTCGAATGAAAACGGACTGACAGTCCGCATGACCTGAAGCATACGGACTGCCAGTCCACTTAACAAGGTCGAGTGCGACTGTCCGCGATCGCCGCTCGCAGGTCGGCAGCACCATCGCACCACCGACGTCAGCAGCGCCGTGCGCCGCGGCTCCGGCGTGTGCTCCAGAATCGGCGCCGGAGCCCGGGGCTGAGACGCCCCGGACTACCCGACCTGTCGAGGTGACCGACAGCGGCGAGTCCTGCGGGGGTTGTCGTCAGGCGGCCCAGATCTGCTGTCCTGTGGCGTGGTAGAGGCGGAGGGATCCGTCGGTGCCGAGGACGAGCCAGCCGGGGTTCTTGTTGTTGGTGCCGGCTGCCCAGTTCGCGTGGCCGTCCTTGGCGTAGACGACGAGGTTGCGTCGGTCTGCAGTCTGAGTTGTGTGCCGCCGCGGAGAGCGTTGGCCCATACCGTTTGGCCGTTCTTGGTGAGGGTGAGCGCACCGCTGGTGAGGGTGAGCCGGTAGCTCCCGGCCTGGAGGTAGCTGCCTTCCTCTAGCGCGCCGCCCGTGCCGATGCGGTCCTTGCCGCACGTCGCCCTGAACCGTTCCGGGTCTGGTGGAGACTCTAGGTCTTGACTGTGACCTGGGGTTTCTTGTCGGTCAGGTGGTAGTTGGCTTCGTATTCTGCGGGTGGGAGGTGGCCTATCTCACCGTGCAGGCGTTGATGGTTGTACCAGTCGACCCACTCGGCGGTGGCCAGTTCGACGTCGGACAGGGTTCTCCAGGGCCTGCGGGGCCTGATCAGTTCGGTCTTGAACAGGCCGATCGTGGATTCCATCAGTGCGTTGCCGTAGGCGTCGCCGACCGATCCGATGGAGGCCGCGATGCCCTCCTGGTGCAGGTGCTCGGCGAGGGCGAACGAGGTGTATTGAGAGCCGGCATCGCTGTGGTGAACCAGCTCGCCGGGCTGGTGGCGGTTGCCTTCGCGGTCGCGCTGCCACAGTCCCATCTCGACAGCGGCCAGGACGAGTTCGGTGTGTTTGGTGGTGGCCGCGGACCAGCCGACGATGCGGCCGGAGAACGTGTCGACGACGAAGGCGACGTAGACGGTGCCGGCCCAGGCTGCGACGTGGGTGAAGTCTGCGACCCAGGTCCGGTTCGGGGCGTCGGCGACGAAGTCGTGCTCGACCAGGTCCGGGGCCCGATCGGCTGCCCGGTCCTGGACTGTGGTGACGACTCTCTTTCCGCGGACGGCGCCGGTGATGCCGAGTTCGCGCATCAGCCGTTCGACGGTGCAGCGGGCGACCTGGTGGCCGTGCCGGCGCAGGTGGTGCCAGATCTTGCGGGCCCCGTAGACGCGGTAATTGGCGTCGAACACCTCTTGGACCAGGGCCTTCAGTTCCGCGTCGCGCACGGTTGTCGGCGTACACCGGAATGTGCACCGGCCGGTACAGACGAACGTGCACAGGTTTGAGGAGATGCCGCGTGTCATACGGTGCTCGCGTTACGGCGTGCCGTTCTGCTCGGTCGGTGCCGCCAGGCGAAAGCCCACACCGATCGCCGCCAGATCTTGCTCGTAAGCGCCGTGTCGACGGGCGCATCGGGCCAGATCCCGGTCGTGGCGGAACGCCCCGCCTCGAGTGACGTGTGGATCGAATGCCCAGTCCTCGGTGTCCGGCACCTCGGTGGGAGCACCCGGATAGGGGGCGTAGAGGGTGGAGGTCCACTCGTCGGCATTGCCGGCCATGTCCAACACCCCGAAAGGGCTCGCGCCTTCTGGGAACGAGCCGACCGGCATCGTGGTGCCGATGCCCAGGTCCACCAGATTGGCCAGGCCGGTGCGGTACTGCGCGCCCCACGGGAACTCCCGGCCGTCGTCGCCACGGGCAGCGCGCTCCCATTCGTCCTCCGTGGGCAGCCGCACCTCAAGGCCGCCGAGCTGTTCCCCAAGCCACTGGCAGTAGGCCGTCGCCGCATCCCAGGTGACCCCGATGAGCGGATGGTCCGCCAGTGCCTGCGGGATCGGCCGGCCGGTGGCTGCCGCGAAGAGTGCCCACTGGCCGACCGTGACCTGGGTACGGGCGATCCGAAATGCCGGGAGATGGATCTCTGCTCGCGGGGCTTCCTTTTGGTACCACTCCACCGGCACCCCGGTGTCGGCATAGCGGTGGGCCACCTCCGCCACCTCGTCAATCGGCGTACCTCGACGCAGCAACCCGGACGGGACTTCAACCCAGTCCACCTGCTCGACATGCATGTTTCTCCTCAACTCGATCGGCTAGCCCTCATGATCACCTCGGTGGCCGGGGTGATCATCGGCCGATAGGCCTGCCTCGACAGCGACTTTGGAACCAGGACCTTGTGGCCGCCGCCCCGGCTGCGCTTCGACATGGCGAGCTGTGCACGTTCGCGCGTACCGGGCTGAGCATTTTCAGGTGAACGCCGACAACGGTTCGCGCGGAGGGCGGGCGGGCCTTGGCCGCTTAGTAGGTGGACGGGGCGATGCTGGTGCCGTGCCTGGTCAGCACGGAGCAGATCGGCTCGACGCCGCCGAAGCGTCCAGGTACTCGTCAACGAATGTCACGAGCGAAGATGTGGCCGGTCGAGCTCGGCCGCGAAGAAAGCCGAGGCCGCCTTGAGGATCCCGTTCGCCCGCCTGAGCTCAGCGACTTCCTTCTTCAGCGCCTTGACCTGGGCGGATTCCTCCGTTGTCGTCCCGAGCCGGGTCCCGGAGTCGATCTGCTCCCGGCGGACCCACTGGCGCACCGTCTCTGCTGTACCAACACCGAGTTTGCTCGCGACGGCCTTCATCGCGGCCCACTCGTTCGCGTAGTCGGGGCGCACCTCGGCGACCATGCGCACCGCACGACGTCGCAGCTCAGCGGGATATGGGGAGGGACGTGCCATGACTCGATCCTCTCAAAGAATCGAGTCTCCATTGAACCCGGAACGGTTCACCACGTCGATGTCCTCTGCCATCCAACCCAGGCATTTGACAACGAATCCAGTCGACTCAGCCGACGCAGGCGCCGTTATCCCACACTTGTGGGCGTTCCTCGGCAGGTCAGCCGGGCTCGCCGAGCGTCGGGCCGCTCATGCTCTGCAGTCATTTCGCCGAACTCGATCGAGTCAGGCCCGCGTAGCGGTGTGCCACTCCGCCGGGAAGCAGGTATTCGGCCAGCAGGTTGCCGGCGCGGCGAGATGGCAACCCCATGTCGTGCAGCAGTTCGTCCGCGCAGTGGATGTCGTAGGGGCCGAAGTCGTAGCCGCCGGAGCCTGGCAGTACCTGCTCCTGCCAGGCCAGGCGAGCGTCGGTGTCCTCCCGCATCTCCTGCTCGTCCGGGGTGGTGCGCAGCGTCGCCCGGAAATGGCTGGTCAGCCAGTGCGCGGTGAGTTCCACGCCCATGATGTTGTTGAAGACCTGCCGGAAACCGACGAACCCCAGCTGGTCGGCGCTGGGTGGCACGATGCCTCGGTAGAGCCGCAGCCGCCCGTCGGCATCGTGCACGCGCACGCTCGGGTCCAGGAACGGGAAGACTTTGTGGTGCCCCGTGGCGAACACGATGACATCCGCCGCCACTTCCTCGCCGGTCGCCAGTCGCAGCCCCCTGTCGGTATACGCCTCGACGGCACTGACCTTGGGGGCGATCAGGCCGCGGCGGACGGCCCGCGCGTAGCCGCGTGGCATCACTCCCGCGTGGGCCAGATGGAAGGGGAGCGCGTGAGCGGGCCGCAGCTGCCTCGGCAGCCGGTACAGCCCGGTGGAAAGCAGCATGTCGCGGGTGATGAGCCACCACAGAGCCCGCTTGACCCGCTCGTCGATGCGGTCGATCGGAGGGACGCAGGCCGGATCGTGGTAGCGGGGCAGGAGCGCCTCACCGAGCCGGGTGAACAGGATCCACTTGTAGCCGACAAGACCGAGCAGAAACCGCTCGGGGATCATCCAGTTCACCTTGCGCTGCACGATCGTGGCCGAGGCCGCCTCGCGTGCGGCGCGGGTGATCAGGTCCAATGCGGACTTGCCGCCGCCCACGACGACCACGCGCCGCCCGGCGAATGTCCCGGCCCGCACCTCGTTGGAGTGCAGCACGGTCCCAGGGAACAACTCACGCCCGGGCAGCTCGGGCAGTTGGGCATGATGATGAGCCCCACTGGCGACAACGACATAGTCGAATGTCTCGCGATGAACGTCCGCCGCCTTGTCCCCGGCGGGCCGGGAGTCGACCGACCAGCCGGAGGCGCCTACCCGCCCGGGCCCCTCCACCGGCCGGATGGAGATCACCTCGGTACCGGGCCGGACGCGGTCCAGTACACCGAAGGTCTCGGCGTAGTTCTCCAGGTAGCGTTGCGTGTCCACCGCGCTGGCGAAGTGCAAGCGGTTGGGCAGGTCCGCGAACTCGAAGAGGCGGAGCGCGGACTGGTTGGCCAGCCCGTCGTAGCAACCCTCTGATGACCAGATCCCGCCGACCTGCTGGTACTTGTCGAAGACCGTGACGTCGAAGCCGTTCTCCAGCAGCACCTTGGCGGTGACGATTCCCCCGGGGCCGGCCCCGACCACACACGCTCTCATCAACTGTCACTCCCCATGGGCGATCGCCGTGTCCAGCTCGCTCATCATCCCGGTTGCGGACCTCCATGCCCAGGGCGCCCTCCGATACCTGAGGCGTCAGAAGCTGAACGAGCACGGCAACACCCCAGGACACGACGTACGCGGTCAACGCCCACAGACGGAGACGACCGCGCGCATCACGGTGCGTCAGGAACGGGGACTCCATGTCCAGTTGTCCCTGCGGCAGTCGGCGACGCCCGGAGACCTCGACCCCTGCGTTGCTTTGCCACCCCCAATCCAGTCGATGCAGGTCAGCGCCGTCCGGCCGATTGACTTCGCTGTCAACGGACAGTCGAGTTGTCGTACATGGACGCGGTGCACTGGTGAAGTCGGCCCGGGGCGCGGTTCCGGTCTTTCGACCGGCCCGTTTCCCCGGAGCCGCTTCCCGAACCGGGCATGCGACTTGGCACCGCACCCGGCTCTCCACAAGCCCCGAAGGCTTCGTGGTGGCTTGCCCTCATCCCTCGGTCGGCCAGGGAGTCGGGATTGCTGCGCCCCGGTAGCGGTAGCGCGTGGTGCCTACCGTGAACAGGTCGTCGAACCTGCGATGAGGATCATCACGAGCCAGCAGCGCAGGCCGCAGCCCGCGGTCGACATCGGCGACTCGCTCAGGGCCCCCGCCCTGTCGCCCCACCCGCCCCAACGGATCTTCTCCGGCCTCGAGTTCGGACACACCCTTACGGACCGTCGTCTCGCTCGCCGCGGCCGCCCGCGCAACGGCCCGAATGCCTCCGTGCCCGAGCCCACGTGCCTCCGCGGCCATCAAAAGCCGCCGCTGCCGCTCGTCCAGATGCGGAAACAACACCGCGAACTTCACAGCAAGGTGGGCACGAGTCTCGTCCGGGATGCGCATACCACACCAACGAAGCCAAGGACGAGAAGCAACACCTTGATGATCTGCGAGCTCTTAGGTCCGCTTCCGGCGGCGGATGATGTGGTGGGCCACGGTCACGATGAGGAGAAGGGCCGCGGGGATGGCGTAGGGGAAGGCGGCCGAGGCGAGGCGTTGGGCGCGCAGGGCGGGCGTGATGCCCGCGACCCGGAGGGGTATGGCGAGGCTGTCGTTCGCCCGCACCCTGTCGTGCGCGGAGTAGGCGTCGCCGTGGATGACTTCCAGGCGGCCCGCAGCGCCCGGCACCTTCCGGTCGATCCGCAGCCTGATGTCCTCGTCCTCCACCCCCCAGGGGCAGGAGACCTGCCGGCCATTCGTCGAGCAGAGTGCTTCGCCCTCGTCCATCGGGACGCCGACCACCGTCGTGCCCTCGGGGGCGGTGAACCGCAGACCGTACTCCACGTGGTTGGTGACATCCGCCTTGGTGCCGTCCGGCCAGCGCTTCCGGACGCCGATCCCGACATCCACGGTCTCGCCCTCCGCTCCGTGGACGGCTGCGCCGACGGCCGCGAGGTCGAGGTGGGTGTCGACCGCGACCATGTCGTCGGGGTGCTCCTGGAAACGGCCGGTTACGCCCGTCTCCCGCACCCCGAGGGCCGGGTCCGTGTCGTGCCCGGCTCGCCAATCCTCATAGTGCGCCCAGTGCTTCTTCTGTGAACTGCCGGGGTTCAGGTCGGGGTCATCCGGTCCGCCGATTGCAAACGCCGAATAGGAGAAGTTGCTGTAGAGCACCCGCTTCGGTATCCGGAAAAGGAGCGGGTGGTCCAGGGAAACAGTTTCCTGCGGGCGCAATTCGCGCCCGAATTCGCATTGCACGGACGAGGGGTAGAGGTCTTCGTAGCTGCCGCAGTTCCGGTACGTTCGGGTGCGGCTCATCTTGACGCCCTCGCCCGATTCGACGCTTATACCGAAGCCGTTTTCGGCCCGTACGTTCCCGTCGTTCCGTACGGCGAGATTAAAGGGCATCGTGCCGCCGGGCTTCGGTCGCTGCTCACCGGCGCCCTGCCTGATGTCCTGCTTACGCACCGTGAGTCGGGGGACTCCGACGACTACGTCGGTCGTACGGCGGGCGACGGTGGAACCGGACGCCGGCCCGGACTTGCCAGCGTCCGCGGCGATGGTCACTCGCCCCCGGTCGCCGCTCTCGCTGCCCTTGGCCGCACGCAAATGGAACGGTGTCACCGACTTCGTCGCGCCGCCCGCGCTCCCCCGCTCACCCACCTCGTACAAGCAGTTGACCTGCGTCTTCTCGCGGTGACAGGCCTTACTGAGGTGACCGACGGCAGCTACGCCGGCCAGCCGCCCGATATCGATCCGCACCCTGACCCGACCGTGACCGGCCAAGGCCGCACGGCGGATCCCCACCGCGAAGCCGAATGCCTGATCGCCCGACCACTTTTCTTCCGCGCTGTGCCGTTCCGCCAGGAAGCGGGTGTGCTGCGGGCCGTCGAGGGTGACCGCGCCCCGCTCCTCGTCCGCCGCGGCCGGTACCGCCACCGGTCCGAGCAGAGCACCGAACGCGGTACCCATGACGATCCCCAGGGCACCGAGAGCACGATGTTGACGTCTATTTCTTTGCATCGCAGGCTAGGACTCCTGACGCGGACTCGCGGTTGCAACCCGCACAGATCAAAGTCAGCGACGGACCTGGATCTTGGCCCGGGGCCCCTGCTGCCGCCGGGCGAATGACGGCAAGTGTTCTGCACGCGGCCGTTACTGCCCGCCTCGCGGGGGTACTCCCGCGGCATGACCGATAAATGAACGTATCCGACAAGCAAGACGACCGAGCCGTCGGCGAGCTAAGGGTCCGTAAAGAATCAACACGTTGGTTTGCTCTCTGTCTTGAGGATCGCGCCGTGTGCGGTGGCGTGGACGAGGAGTCCTGCCAGGGTGTTGAGGTGTGCTGCTGGTGGCCGGGGCGTGTGTGCGTGCTGGTCCATCAGCCGTCGGATCTCGCTGGTGGTGTGGCGGATGGTGTCCTTGCTGACGGCGAAGAGGTGGGCCAGCACGGTGGGCGGCAGGGCGAGGTTTTGTTGCAGCACGGTGGCCAGGACCCGGTCGGCCAGGTCCAGTTTGGCTTTACGGCCGCCGCCTGGGGCCCGGCGCCGTTCACCGCCGTCGCGTCGTTTGGTGGCGTCCGGTTTCTGCAGCGCTTGCCAGCCGGCGGTCAGGGTCTCGGTCAGCTCGCTCAGTGCGATGCGGGTCATGCCAGTCAGGGCGGGATGTGCCAGAACATCGTGGTCGAAGGCCAGCACCGGCCCGGGGGTTGGCCCGGTGGGGTCCGCCGGGGCGGCGGGGCGGGGGTGGATGGTGTAGTTCCATTCGCCGTGGAAGGCGTGGCCGGTGACCGGCACTGCGTTTAGCTCGGTGTCGCTGATCTTCACGCCGGTGGGGTAGGTGCCGGTGTCGAGTTCGGCGTGGACGGTGAGGCCGGTGCGGGTGGTGGTCGCCGCGATGGACTGCACGACGACCTCGTGACTGTTCAGCGGTCTGCCGCGCCAGTTCATCGTGATCGCGGAGAACAGCCGGTGTTCCACCTTGTTCCACTTCGATGTGCCCGGCGGCATGTGGCAGACCGTGACGGCCAGGCCGGTCCGGGCTGCGAACGTAGCCAGTTCGGTCTTGAAGGCCCGGGTGCGGTATCCGTTGGAGCCGCCCGCGTCCGCGGTGATCAGCAGCCGGGTGGCCTGCGGGTAGTCGAGGCACCCACGCGCCTGCCACCAACGGCGGATCGACTCGACCGCGAAGGTGGCGGTGTCGTGATCGGTGCCGACGTTCACCCAGCCGGTGCCCGCCGCCAGGTCGTAGATGCCTTAGGGCAGGGCCTTGCCCAGCGCGTCACCGGGGAAGTCATGGACGTCGACCCGCACGGGTTCACCGGCCGGCCTCCATTGACGTCCCGCGTTCTTGAACTCCCCGACGATCTCCTTCTTTTTCGTGTCCACACTGACCACCGGCTCGCCGTCCGCCCGATGATCCTTGACCTGGTCGTTGATGTACCGGAACTGCGCGTCCCGGTCGGGGTGCTAAGCGCCCTCAAGGGTCTTGGCGTTGGCCTGCAGACTGAAACCGTTCTCCCGCAGCAGCCTCCCCACGGTCGGCGCTGAAGCGGCGTGCCCCTGCCGCGCCAGCTCCCCGGCCAGAGACCGCAGCGACCTGGTCGTCCACCGCAGCGGCGACATCGGATCGCCCCCGCCGGGCTTGCCGCAGAAACCGGTCTCACAATCACCGTGTTCCACCTGCCTCCGGGAACGTCGAAGTGGAACAAGATCGAGCACCCGCTCTTCTCCCACATCACCATGAACTGGCGCGGTCGCCCGCTGACGAGCCACGAAGTCATCGTCCAGTCCATCGCCGCGACCACTACCCGCACCGGGTTGCGCGTGAGGGCGCCCTCGACACCAACACCTATCCCACCGGGGTTCGTATTGGTGATGCGGAGATGGCGGCACTGCGGCTGACCCGGCATGTATTCCATGGCGGATGGAACTATGCGTCGGCTGGCTGATTCTCCGGTCGGTGGCCAGCCGGTGCTGATCGAACTGACAGTGCGGCGGTTGTACTGCGATAACACTGCAGCCTGAGAGGCTGGCGCCCGCGGGCGCCCCGGCGAGGCGAGCCCACCTGCCCACACCGCACTGCGACGCCTTGCCGTAAAGGCCAGCCGCTGATCAATCGACGCCGCCCACGCGCTCACTTTGAAGGCCGGCCAGAGCTGACCTCGGTGGGCTCGGGGCGACAGTGCGGGGGCTCGCAAAAGGGACCAGCGTCCTGTCCGCCAAGCCCGCAACCGGCATGACCCGCACCAGCGGCGCCCGCGGCGCCGGCTCCTTCTGTGGCCGACCAAACGGCGGCTCCGGCGGCCCGGCTGCCGCCGGCGCTTCACCTGAACCAGCGATACCGCCGCATCTGTTGTAGCGTCGACGAAACCGGCGCTGAGCTGCACAAAGATCCATCAGCTCGCCTCACGTCCAGTTCCTGTCCGAGAGAACCGCCTCTGCCCGGTGTGGCGCGAAGTGGTGCTGGCTGGCCATACAGCGGTGCTTCGGCCGTTAGGCACCCGGGTGGCCGACATGTACGAACGGCGCGGGGCGGGCAGAATTGCCTTGAGAGCCCCGTCCACCGGCGACTGAGTGCGCGCGGTCGGTTCGTGCGCGCCTGAAAAGGGGGCCTGGTGTCATCCGACCGGCCGGGGGAAGAGCATGCTCCTGGTCCGCTGTGGTCGGAGCCGGGCACCCTGCTGGAGCATGTGGCCGTGGCCGTGCTGGGCATCGATGACCACGATCGGATCTGCTACTGGGGGCCGGGCGCGCAGCGACTCTTCGGGTACGCGGCCGCGGACGTCCTGTCCAGGCCCGCCGCCGCCCTCTTTCCCGCAGCCCCGCAGGACGGTACGAGCGCGGCCGAGCGACTCGCGGAGCGCGGCCGGACCCTGGGCTACTGGCGGGTGAGGATGCCGGCCCTGCACCGGGACGGAACCGTCTTCGACTGTGGCTTCCGGGTCTTTCCCGTGACGGGCGAGCACGGCCGTTCCGTCATCGTGGGCCTGGCCAGCAGGGGCGACGAACTCGACCGGGTGAAGACCAACCTCGCCTTCCTCGACGCGCTCTTCGAGACGTGCCCCATCGGCCTCGTCATGCTCGACAAGGACCTGCGTTACGTCCACCTCAACCAGGCCCTCGCCGACATGGACGGCATCCCGATCCAGGACCACATCGGGCGGCCTATGACCGACATCATGATCACCTCGGACGGCGGCGAGTACCGGCGACTGCTGCGCGCCGTCGCCGACGAGGGCCGGCCCGTCGTGAGCGCCCTGGTCGGCCTCCGCACCCCCGGACACCCCGACCGTGACCAGGTACGTTCCGTGAGCTTCTTCCCCCTGAGCCAGGCCGGCGACACGCGGCCGGGACTGGGCGGGCTGCTCGTGGACGTCACCGATCGCGAGCAGGCGATCGTGGAAGCAACCGCCGCGCGGCAACGCCTGGCTCTCCTCGACCGGGCCTCCGCCCGGATCGGCACCACCCTGGACGTGAACGTCACCGCCCGTGAGCTGGTCGACGCGGCCGTTCCGGACTTCTCCGACGCGTCGGTCGTCGAGGTCGTGGAGTGGGCGGACGAGCGTGAGGTGTTCGACCCGGCTGCTCCGCTGATCACCCGCCGGATCGCCTCCGGAACCAGCCTGCCCCCTCCCGCCACCGAGCTCGTGAGCGGCCTGGCGAGGATCACCTACCCGCCGGGCTCCACGATCCACGAGATGATCCGCACGGGCGGCCCCGTGTGCGTCCCGGTCAACGACGAGTTCATGACACGCACCGTCATCCACCAGGCCCGCGCCCGACTGCTTCTCGAGAGCGGCCTGACCAGTCTGCTCCTCGCCCCCCTCATCGCGCGGGGCACGGTGCAGGGCATCGCCATGTTCGGCCGCTCCGCCGCCCGCCCCATCTTCACCGAACAAGACCTCAGCCTGGCCGGCGAACTCGCCTCCCGCGCCGCGCTCTGTCTGGACAACGCCCGCCTCTACAGCCGCGTCCAGGACATCGCACTCACCCTCCAACGCGCCCTGCTCCCCACCGCCCTGACGGCCGGCCCATGTGTGCGGATCGCCCACAGGTACCTGCCCGGCAGCCACATCAGCGAGGTCGGAGGCGACTGGTACGACGCAATCGAGCTGCCAAACGGCCGGGTGGCGCTCGTCGTGGGCGACGTGGTGGGACACGGCGTGCCGGCGGCCGCGGCGATGGGCAGACTGCGCATCACCGCCAAGGCCCTGGCCCGCCAGAACCTGGAACCGAACGCCGTTCTCAAGGAACTCGACGTGTGCGCACAGGAAGCCGGGATCGAGCTGGCGACCTGCCTCTACATCCGCTACGACCCGGCGACCGGCGAAGCCCGCATCGCGAACGCGGGCCACCCCCCACCTCTGGTCCGGCAGCCCGACGGCACGGTCGAGATCATCGACGAGGTCCTCGGGGTTCCCCTCGGCGTCGGCGGCTTCCCGTTCCGCACGACCGAGATCGAACTCCAGGAGAGCGCGACGCTGGCCCTGTACACCGACGGTCTCGTCGAAGCGGGTGGGGACATCAGCGAGGGCATCGAGGCGCTCCGATCCCAACTCGCCCGTGCCGCAGGGGGACTGGAAGCGACAGCGGAGGACATCCTGGCGAACATGCTGCCGTCCGCGCCCACTGACGACACAGTGATCGTCCTCGCCCAGGTAGGCCGGTCATCACCGCATCCGGCCGGGGCGAGCCCGAGTGATGGTTAATGAGTTCCCGGTCAGTCTGGCCGGTGCGGCACTGGCCATCCGCGCGGCGTGGCACCGCCGCAGCAAGCATCGGCTACCTTGATCCTCCGCCGGTCCCGAACGACGAGGCCGCCGAGACCTACGTTCGCCAGGCACGGCGAAGTGCATGAGGACCATGGCCCGGTCGCGGATGCCCATGAGGTTGTCGGGGCAGGCGGGCTGATGGCGGTGAGGTGGTCGACGAGCAGCGGTGGGGCCTGGCCTCGGCCTCGCTGCTCGCCGTTGGTCTCCATCTCCTTGACCAGCTGCTTGAGCCGGTTGCGGGCGAGGCGTGCGACGCCGTCCTCCGGCTTCACGCCGTGCTCGCTGCGGGCGGTGACGACTGTGCCGGTGATCCGCCGGTCGATGGTGGAGGGCGCGGTGTACGTCCCCTTCTTCCATCCGGGCCGGTTCCACAGCCACTCGGTGAACATCACCAGTGTGCCCGGGGTGACGGCGAGCAGCGGTACGCCGCTCTCGGCGCAGAACTGCGTCCAGCTCGCCCAGTCCTGGGCGTAGCCGCGGCGGGTGTTGGCCGGCCGTTTGTCCGCAACGACTTTCAGGGCCTGGTCGTCGATGTGGTCCAGGGCGGCTCGGGTCGCGGCGTCGTACGCGTCCGGCCGGACCGGCGCCGCCGGGGTGACGACCGGATTGACTGCTGTCTGGTGCTCTGCCACGTTCGCTCCGTACGCCGCTGATGGGCCCTTTTCTTGATCCCGGTTATGGGGAGCGGGAGCTTATCCGGCTTCAACAGCGCCGATCTTCGTTCCGATGTTCCTCTCGGCGCTGCGCGGGATGCCCCGATATGCGTGCACCGTGCGCACCGGCCGCGAGAAGGAGCCGGCATGACCACCGTCTCTCCGGACCCCGTGCCTACGCCGCGCCCGCCGGCCGATGAGCCGTTACTGAGTACCCACGCCGCCGTTGTCTTCGTGATGGCCGCGATCATCGGAGCCATCCCAGGGGTGCTCACCTACTTCATCAGCGGAAACGCAGCGGGCGCACTGCTCGCCGGACTGATCGGATTCGGATCCAGCGCCCTCGCTTTGCACAAGGTCATCGGCCCCTGACGCCCGTGCTGGAGCAGTGCGCCGACCTCGCCGGGCGCGAGCCCCGGCGGCTGCACGGCGCACCGCGTGTACGCCGACCGTGTCGGGACCGCCCGGATCGCGCCCGTCGTGTCAGTCCGCTCCGCAACGGGGTCTGAGGAACATCCGTGTCAGATCGTGCGCTAATCTCGCTGTTTCGGTTGGGGTGTTGAGGCGTCCGTGATCGTCAACTGTCGGCTGGCCGAGGTGTTTTCTCAGTTCGGGCATAGTCCAATCGCAGCAAGAGTGACAAGGACCCGGCGCAGTGGCTGCCGCCGGCCGCGTCCGCTCAGTGTGTCCATGCCTCCGACTGGTCGCCACCAAGCTCCGCTGGAGGCTCACCGCGGACGGCGACAGCGTCGTGAAGGACGAGGTCGCTCCCTAGGCGCACGGTTGGGGTCAAGCGCCCCACGGGTTGAAGGAGGAGTCGCCTCTCGGGGGCGGCTCCTCTTCTGTCTGGTGACCGGCTGTGAGCGGCGGGCCGGTTCTGGCGGTGCCTACTGGTTGGCGGTGACCGTGTGGGTTCAGTCGGCGCGGCGGTAGGCAGCCGCGGCTCCGGCGATGCCGGAGCCGTATCGGGTGCGGGCGCGGTCGAGGGCGGCTTCGAGGTCGCGGGCTCTGTCGTCCCGGGTGTCGAAGGTGAGCTGGTGGGTGGCGGTCTCGGCCGGCGTGAGTTGCTCGGCGCGGAGGGAGATGGCGCGCACGCGCGCTCGCTCCAGGGCAAGGAGTGTGAGGAGTTCGCGTCCGGTCGCGGCGAGGTCGAGGGTGTGTGCGGTGGGTTCGGCCAGCTTGCGGGTGCGGGTGGTCTGGCTCCGGTCGGCATGGGTGACGGTCAGAGTGAGTGCTCGGGTGACTTCCTTGGTGTCCCTGAGCTGGGCGCCGATCTGCTCGGTGAGCGCGAGGACGGTGCGGTGGTGCTGGTCGGTATCAAGTTCGTCGCGGTCGAAGCGGTGACTCGCGCTGATCGACTTGGCTGGCGCCTGGGGAACCACGGCGCGGTCGTCGATGCCCCGTGCCCGGTCGTTTCTTTGAAAGGGCCAGTTGATGCTCACCCGATAGTGCTGAGACGAACGCCCGCCGCCATGCCCGCGACAATGATCCACAGACGTTCTCGCCGGCCTGCTGCCCGGCCGCCCGGCCGACGACATCGCCCTACTCATCGCCCGCACCAAGGCATTGGACACCGACCGCGTCGCCACCTGGGAGATACCCGCGGAACCCGTCGCCGTCGCCCAAGCCCGAAAGGATGCCGTCGTCCAACTGGAGACCTGGGGACTGGTCGACGCCAGCTTCGTCACCGAGCTGGTCGTCAGCGAACTCGTCACCAACGCCATCCGATACGGCGACCCACCCATACGTCTGCGTCTGATCCACGACCGAAACCTCATCTGCGAAGTCTCCGACGCCAGTGGCACCGCTCCCCACATGCGTCGCGCCCGCACCTTCGACGGCCTCGCCCTGCTTGACCTCGACTGATACGGAGGCTGCCACTCGTCAGGACGGTGCGCGCAGCGCGTCCACCGGTTCCAGGCGGGCAGCGCGGAGTGACGGATATAGGCCGGCCAGGAGGCCTACGACGGCTCCGGCGACCGGGGCGCCCAGGGCCAGGTTCAGATCCAGGACCGGGGTCCACTCCTTGGCGACCGCCACACAGACCACGACGGTGATTCCCAGGGCCGCGCCTATGACGCCGCCGAGCAGACCGATGGTCGTGGACTCCAGCAGGAACTGTCCGGCCACCTGCCGGCGGGAGGCCCCCAGCGCGCGGCGCAGGCCGATCTCACCGACGCGTTCCATCACCGTCACCAGGGTCACGTTGGCGATACCTATGGCACCCACCACCAGCGAGACCAGGCCGAGGACGAGGAAGAGCCCGTTGACGTCGCTCTGCACGCCGTGGCGCGCCTTGGAGAGGTCGGGCGGGGCCAGGACCGTCAAGGCGTCCGGATGGCTTGGGGCCAGGGCGATCGGGGCCTGCCTGGCCACCTGCTGGGCAGCGCCGAGGGAGGTGTTCACCAGGACCCGGGTCACCTGGCTCAGATCCAGCCGGTCCGCCGCCGTGGTGGGCGGCAGGATCACCGCCGTGGACAGGCGCTGCTCGCGCTGGATGCCACCGAGGATTCCGATCACGGTGTAGGACTGTCCGGAGAGGAAGACCGCCGGACCGTCGTCCACCCGGCGGATGCCGAGCAGCCGGGCCGCCTGGTCGCCGAGCACCGCCACCCGGTCGTGGCGGGCGATGTTGCCGGTGTCGTAGAAGCGGCCGGCGGTCATCTTCCCCCGTACGGCGGCCGGGAGGCTCGGGGAAGCGGCGACCACCGCGAGGCTCTGGGCGGAGGTGTCCCCCGGGGACACCACGTCGTTCGCCCTCACCTGGACGTTGGCGGTCGCCTCGGAGTCGGCGACGGCGGCCACCGAGGTCACTCCGGCCAGCCGTGCTACGGCGTCGGGCCCGGACCAGCCGACCAGCGGGCCGGTGTCCGCGCCGGGCGGCGCCGCCGGTACCACCACGCTGACCGAGGTGGCGGTGAGCGCGTCGAACCGGCCGACGATCTGGTTGCCCGCGGTGGACGCGACGCCGATGGTGATGACCAGCGTGGTGATGCCCAGCACCGTGCCGAGGGTGGTCAGGGCCGAACGGACCGGGCGGGCCAGTACGCCGGCCAGCGCCTCCGTCCACAGGTCCCGGGGGTCCATCCAGGGACGGTCGATCCCCTTCGCCGTTGCCGCTCTCATACGGTCTCCTGGGTGAGCCGGCCGTCGGTGATCCTTACGCGCCTGTTGGCCCGGCGGCTGACGGACTCGTCGTGGGTGATCACCACCAGGGTCATGCCCTGCGCGCACAGTTCGTCGAAGAGTTCCAGCACGGAGAGGGTGTTCTCGCTGTCCAGGTTGCCGGTGGGCTCGTCGCAGAGCAGCAGCGCGGGGTCGCTCATCAGCGCACGGGCGATGGCCACCCGCTGGCGCTCGCCGCCGGAGAGCCGGTCGGGCCGGAAGCCGGAGCGGTGCCCGAGTCCCACCCGGTCCAGCGCCTCCCGGGCGCGGGCGAGCCGACTGCCGCGTCCGCGCCCGCGGCGGGGCCTGCGGTACGTCTCGGCCAGCATCACGTTCTCGTCCACCGTCCGGTACGGGAGGAGGTGGAAGGACTGGAAGACGAAACCGATGCGGCTGCCGCGCAGCGAGGTGCGTTCGAGATCGCCGAGGCCGGTGGTCTCCACTCCGTCCAGCCGGTACGACCCGGAGCTCGGCCGGTCCAGCAGGCCGAGCGTGTTGAGCAGGGTCGACTTCCCGGAGCCGGACGGTCCGACGATCGACAGGTGCTCGCCGCGCCGTACCGTCAGGTTCACTCCGCGCAGGGCGTGCACCGGCGGATCGGAGTCGAAGATCCGCGTCACGTCGGCCAGTTCGATGACGGTCATTCGCCCACCACGACCTGGTCGCCCTTGGCCAGCCTGCCACCGGCCGGCTTCACCTCGACGAGGCCGGCCGCCGACAGCCCGACCGTTATGGGCACGTCCACCGTTTTGCCGTCGCGCTGCACCCGCACCCGGGCCTTGCCGTCCGCGGCGGTGTGGATCGCGGCGATCGGTACGGCCAGTACGGCGCCGTCCGAGGCGCCGACCTTGATGGTCACCGTCACCGAGGCACCGGCCTGCCCGGCCAGCGCTCCCGGATCCGGCACCGCGATGCGCAGCTGCACCGGGGCGGACGGATCGCCCGCTCCCGAGGTCTCCGAGCCGGAGCCGGAGGAATCGGCGTCGGACGAATCGGCGCTGGACGAGCCGGAGCCGGAGGTGTCGCCGCCGGAGTCCGAGCCCTGCTCGCCGCCCTTTTCGCCGTCGCCCGTCGACGCCTGCGCCGCGTCGTCGCCGAGCGCGGCCACCGTGCCCTTCGCCTTCTTGCCGTCCGGCGCCTGCACCTCCACCGTCATGCCCTGCCGCAGCAGCGTGGCGTCCGCACCCGGAACGACCGCCTGGACGACGAGGTCGGAGCTGGTCACCGTACCGATCTGGCCGGACGGCGTGTCTCCCGCCCGCACCGTCACCTTGTCCAGCCGTACGGGCAGTTTCGGAAGGAACAGGGTCTCGCCGACCGGGACCCTCGTCCCGTACGTGGTCTGGAACGCGCTGAGCGCGGCGTTCGCCGTGTCCAGCCCCTGCTGCGCGGCCTTGAGCCGCAGCTTCTGGACTTCGGTGGTCTGCGTGCCGTCGTCCGACGAGGACGTGGCCTCGGCGTCGGCGTCGGTGCCACCGCTCCCGCCCTTCGCGGTCAGGAGTGCCTCCTGCGCGGCGAACACCGCCTGCTGAAGCTCCCCCAGCCGCTGCTGGTCCGCCGTGCTCGGCTGCTGCGCCTCGTACCCCTTGCTCTTGTACCAGCGGGTGACGGCCGACGCGGTTCCCTGGCGGAAGGTGCCGCTGATCGAGCCGGGGTCGAAGCCGAGCCGCCGCAGGGCCTGCTGAAGCTGCGTCACGTCGTCCCCGGAGGTGCCCGGCGCGATCGTGCGGTACATCGGCACCGATCCGCTGAGCACCAGCACCGGACGGCCGCTCACCGTCATCAGTACGTCGCCCTCCTTCAGCTTCGCCCCGGCGGTCGGCGCCTTGGTGACCCGTTGCTCAGCCGTCTCCCCCGCGGTGCCGTCCGCGCTTCCCGTCGTCCCGGAACCGACCGAGCCCGCCAGGGAGAGCGCCTGGGGCGAGCCGAACTCCAGCGAGCCCGTCGCCACCACGGTCGCGGTGAGGGTGCGCCGCTCGACCGCCACGGTCACCGGCCCGGCGTCCGGAGCCTGGTGTTCAGCGGCGACATCGGCCGGAGACTTCACGTGCGTGCCGGCGAACCAGCCGCCCGCACCGACCAGGACGACCGTGCAGACCAGCGCTCCCAGCTTGTTGCGGTTGCTGCCGCGGACGAGCCTCATCCCTTGCCGCCGGCGTAGGGGTGCTCCATGAGCTTGGGAAAGTACGCCGCCCGGAAGTCCTTTCCGCACTCCAGGTCCTTCAACGCGACGCTGATCTCGTTGGTGAGCAGCGGCAGGGCCTTGCTTTTGGTCATGTCCGCCGTGCCCTGCTGGGGCATCTTGCTGCTCTGGCCGAACAGGACGTCGTCCGCGATGCCGGTGGGCTGGGTCGTGGTCACCGTGATGCCCTCCTTGCGGAGGCAGGAGGCGTACGACTGGGCAAGCCGCACCAGCTCCGCGTCACCGTTGAGCGCCAGTCCCGCCTGGCGGTTCTTCTCCGCCTCGGCGGCGTCCTCCTTCTGCTGCTCGGCGGCGCTCTTGGCGGAGCCGTACACCTTGGCCTGGGCGTCCTTCATACAGCCGGCGGTCAGCCCGGAGTTCGCACCGTCGATCGCGTACTGGCCCATCGCCTGCGTGTAGGCCTTCTGCTGGGCGGGGGTGAGCTGGGCGACGTACCGGCTGTTGGGGCTCTCCTGGTCCTTCTGGCTCGCCTTGCTGTTCGGTGCCTTCGGGTCGTCGGGGTAGACGGCGCCCGCGTACAGACCGAATCCGTACTTCTTCCGGTACTCCTTGGCCAGCGCGTAGTCGGCTCCGCTGATTGCCTCGTCCTGCTCGCCGGAGCCCGCGCTGTCGACGTGCGGCGTGTACGTGAAGCCCTTCTTCTTCATGCAGGCGGCGATGGCGTTCTGCATGAGGTACTCCTTTTTGGTCTCCGGGTCCGCGTCCGCCGGAACGGCGAGGTCGCCGTTCGCCTGGCGCTTCGCCTTCTCGCCACCGGACGTCGCCGAGGCCTTCGCCGACGCTCCCGAGCCGCCTGTGTCACTCGAGCCGCCGCAGGCGGCGAGCAGGGGCAGCAGTCCCACCGCCAAGGTGGCGGTCAGCGAGTTACGGAGCATTTTGGGCATGGTCATGCCATCTCTCTGCTTTCAGAAGGAAATGATGAAGTGGGTCAGGGATGTTTTCGCAGGGCCTGCCGCCCCGGCCCTCCTACGAGCCGGACGCCGTGACCGCGCCGAACAGCCGGGAGTCGGTGGCGATCGCAGACAACTCGGCCTTTGACGGCACCGCTTCAGGTACCGACAAGCCGTCCTTGTTCAGATCGCCCGCGATCACCTCGACCGTCCAGCCTTCAGGCGTCAGATACGACACACCGAGGGCGTCCGAGGGCCTTGGGGTTCCGGTCGGTGCCGACGACGATCCGTCGGAGCCCATCACCTGGTACGACATGAGGTGGCCCCCCGAAGCCGCGGGCACCGTCTCGCAGAAGGTGCTGAAAAGCATCCACACTGAGACGACCGTGCGCCTGCCGCTGTTGGCGCATGTCGCCCCCTCAGTGGGCGAGAGCACCGGCGTCTGTGTCACCGTCCGCCTGATGGCCACATACAGGTCGGCCGCGCCCTTGTCCGAGGTCAGCCGGAAGTAGCGGCCCTGAACGCGCGGCGCGGCCGGATTCGACGACTGGACCGTGCCGGTCTCGGCCGGGACGATCGAACGCAACAGCTTCAGGGACGGATACCGGACCGCCGGCACCGTCGCGGCCGGCGGCGCAGCGCGGCCGTCGGCCAGGAACGCCTGGGTGACAGCGACCCCTCCGCCCATCAGCGTCGCCACCATCGCGGCGGAGCCCGCCGCCACGGCGATCCTGCGACGGCGGCGGATCCGGACGCCCTTCCTGATCGCGCCCGGCACCAGATCCGGCATCGGCGGCTCCGCCCCGACGCTCAGCCCGCCCAGCGCCTCGGCGAATCCTGCCTCGGCGCCGATGCCGCCGCCTTGGCCATCGCGGCTTCCACGACCGCCGTGACCGCCGCGGCTTCCGCCGTGGCCGCCGACGCCTCCGCCCACGTTGCTCTCGTCCGTCATGCTCACCACTCCGCCGTCAGATAGCCACTACGGTGCGACGCCGCCGCCGCCAGGGGCGTGTCGCCCAGGATGCGGCGCAGTGCCGCCAGTCCCCGCGAGGTCTGGGACTTCACCGTGCCGGTGCTGCATCCCAGCGCCGCCGCGGTCTCCTCCACGCTCTGGTCCTCCCAGAACCGCAGGACCAGGACGGCCCGGCTGCGCGCGGGCACCTGCCGCAGCGCGTCCAGCAGCGTCAGCCGCAGCTCCGGGTCCTGCGCGGGGGCGACCACGTCGTACTCGTACGCCCCCGGCCGCTCCCACCAGCGGCGCCGTCGCGTCTCGTCCACGAAGGTCCGGTACAGCACCTTGCGGGCGTAGGCGTCCGGGGAATCCGTCCGCCGCACCCGGCGCCACACCGCGTACAGCTTCGCCAGCGAGGTCTGCGTGAGGTCCTCGGCCAAGTGCCAGTCGCCGCACAGCAGGTAGGCCGCCCTGCGAAGCTGCGCCTGGCGGCTGCGCGCGAACTCGTCGAACGTGATGTTCTCGTCGTCCGACGGGTGCGGCGCCGGTCTTGGCTCGAACAGGCTCACAGTCCACCTCCACCGGTCGTGGGAACGCAGCACGCCGGGATCATGGGGAATCCGGCAGTCACGGGCCCGGAGCCGAGCGGTGAGAAGTGCGTCATGCATTCTGAACGGGACGGGCCGCCCGTCAGGTTGTCAGAGATCCGAAAAACTTTTTCGGGCGGCCCCACCGCATGCCCGCCTGCCTGTCTGCCCGGCTACCGGCCGATGAGGTAGGCGCGTTGGATCGTCTGGACCAGCGTGTTTCCGGCCCGGTCCGTCAGCTTGGCCCGGAGCGAGACACTGCGGGCACCCGCCGGGTGCTTCAGCGACAGCCGCTTGCCGTCGACGGCCTTGACCGTCTTCCAGGTCCTGCCCTCGTCGTACGACACCTGGAAGGCGAGCTTCTTGAGCTGCCGGCCGTGGGCGGCGCCTTCGACGGTGAAGGGCACGTCGAACGTCCGGCCCGCCGCCGCCTTCGCCCTGCCGGACAGGCTCAGCTCGGGGGAGAAACGGACCGTCGACAGCGGGAGCGCGGTCGACTTGTTCTCGGAGGTCTGAGCGGAACGGAAGGTCCACTTCGCCGTGACGCGGGAGCTGAGCGGCGAGACGGAGGCGGCACGCGAGGCGTCCAGGGTCAGCTCGTACGCGCTGTCCCCCGCCGGAACGGCGTACGAGGCGGTGCCATCGGTCGGCGAGAAGTCGCTGGGGATCTCCTTGCCGTCGGCCCGCAGCAAGCTCTCCAGCACGGTGTGGTCGCTCACACCCCAGTGCCCGGAGCCGTCGCCGAACAGCGGCAGGAAGGCCTCGATGACGTTGCCGTGCCGCTCGGCGCCGGGGTTGCCCTTGCTCGGCAGCGCGTCGCTCGCCCACAGCATCGGACCGAAGACGCCGGTGTTGAACCGCTCGCTGTAGTTCTTGCCCGCCCCATAGGTTCGGGGCCTTGCGACCAGCAGGGTGTCCCAGGACTTGGAGCCGTCCTCGGCCGTGGCCAGCTGGAACATGGTGTACGTCCACTTGATGCCGTTGGCGAGGACGTAGTCGGTGGTGCGCAGCGGCAGTTTCGTCTCCGGGACGCTGAAGCTCGGGGCCGTCCCGCCGTCACGGGTGGCAGGCACGGCGTCGGCCTCCGCGACCCTGCCCTTGACGGGTGCCCCGGCCTCGAAGGCGACCTTGGCGAGCTGTTCCTTCTTGACCTTGGTCGTGAAGCCGCCCAGCGAACCCGTGCGGTCCCAGGCCAGCCGGTAGTTCACGGCCGGCCGGCCCTTGGTCTCCCGCCTCCAGGTGCCCGAGTACTGGGCGAACGCCTGGTCCGCGGGCAGTTGCGCGCCGAGCTGCCCGACGCGCAGGCTCGCGAAGTTCGGAACCAGGTACTGCAGGGAGGCACCGGGAAGCCCGGCGGCCCGGTCGAAGCCGACCACGACCGTCGCGCTGGTGTTCACGGCGGCGGTGTCCGGCAGGGTGACCTTCACCGGCTTGGCCTTGCGCGCGTCGATGCTGACCTTCGTGTCCCGGTCCAGGCGCAGCTTGGGCTGCATCAGCACGGCGTGCCTGGCGGAGGTGTAGGCGGGGTGGA
This sequence comes from Streptomyces sp. NPDC057136, assembly GCF_042670885.1. Classification (NCBI taxonomy): domain Bacteria; kingdom Bacillati; phylum Actinomycetota; class Actinomycetes; order Kitasatosporales; family Streptomycetaceae; genus Streptomyces; species Streptomyces sp. NPDC057136. The sequence goes on along the minus strand of NZ_JBHUUV010000004.1, from coordinate 327,237 downwards.
TGACGCCGCTGATCGAGTAGTCGCCCTTGGGTAGCCGCACCGTGACCGTGCCGTCCTCCGCGTCGGAGAACTCGCCGGCGAAGTCGTTGTCGAAGCCCGTGACCTGGGTGGCCGCGTCGCCGGTCGGCTTGCCGTCCTCGTCGAGGTGGGTGAGCGTCAGGTCGTACGACTCGATCTCGCGCTCCACGCCGACGGCGGTGCGCACCTTGACCTTGCCGTCCGCCGACGTGGCGGTCACCGCACCGCCGAACGAGCCGTCGGCCGTACCGACGCGGGTGTCCGCCGTGACGTCGGCCGTCGCTGTGCCGCCCGCGGGGACGGTGAGCTGATCGGTCGAGAGGCCGAACATGCCCTGGGGGGCCGGTTTCCCGTCCACCGCCAGGGCGTCCACAGACAGCTTCAGGGTGACGGGCTGCGTCCCGAGGTTGCGGTACGTCAGCTTCTTCGTCACCGGCTTGTCGTCGGCGTGCGGCCACTGCTGCAGACCGAAGCCGATCGGGCCCTGCTCCGTGATGACGCTCTGCCCGATCGCCCGCGCCACGTCGGTGCGGCCGGTGCCCTGCTGGTACGAGCTGTACGCGCCCGGCTTCGTGGAGCCGGTCAGCACCGCCTTGATCCGCTCCCCGTCCCAGCCCGGGTGCTGTTGGGCCAGGATGGCGGCGGCCCCGGCGACATGCGGGGTCGCCATGGACGTGCCGCTGATGGTGAGGTAGCCGGGTATGCCGGAGGGGAAGTCCCTCACCAGCGTACTGTCCGCTGCCGCGGCGGCCGTGATGGCGACGCCCGGCGCGGTCAGGTCGGGCTTGACCCCGCCGTCGCCGGAACGCGGGCCGCGGCTGGAGAACTTGGCGAGCTGGTCGGACTTGTCCACCGCGCCGACGGTCAGCGCGGATTCGGCGCTGCCCGGCGAGCCGACCGTCTTCTCCCCGTACTCGCCCTCGTTCCCGGAGGCGATGACGAACAGGGTGTCCGACTCGGCGGAGAGCCGGTTGACGGTTTCCTCCAGCGGGTCGACGCCTGGATTGTCGAAGCCGCCGAGGCTGAGGTTGACGATGTCGGCGCCCTGCGCCACCGCCCACTCCATGCCCGCCATGATCTCGGAGTCGCTGCCGCTGCCACTGTCGTCCAGGACCTTGCCGTCCAGGATCCTCGCGCCGGGCGCGACCCCCTTGTACTTGCCGCCGGACTTGGCCCCCGTGCCGGCCACCGTCGACGCCACATGGGTGCCGTGGCCGACCCGGTCGACGTTGTCGGCGGACGCGGAGAAGTTCTTCTCCGCGATCTCCTGGCCCGCGAGGTCGGGGTGGGTCTGGTCGACGCCGGTGTCCAGCACGGCGACCTTGACGCCCTTCCCGTCGAACCCGGTCTGCCAGGCGGTCGGCGCGCCGATCTGCTTGACGCTCTGGTCGAGGCTCGCCGTGCGCCTGCCGTCCAGCCACACCTTCTCCACCGCCTGCGCGGCGGCCGAGTCCGCCGTACTCCGGGCGCCGCCGGAGCCGGTGACGGTGTCCCAGAACGCGGTGCCGCTGTTCTTGCGGATGCGCATCGCCTTGCCGTTGACGGTGGGCAGCGCCCGGCCGAGCCGTGTCCCGGCCCCGGAGAACGCGCTCATCGCGGGAGCCTTTTGGCCCTGGAACGTGACGATCAGCGGCAGGTCGGACCGGCCCGCGTCGTCATAGCCGTACTCCACCAGCTGGGTCACGTCGAACAGCCGCGCGTCCAGCTTGCCCCGCGCCAACAGCAACTGCGCGTCACCGGGCACCACATGCGTATGCCCGTCGATCTTCCGGACCGAGAACGTCATGCCCTCGCGCCCCTCGGCCCGCTCTATTCGCGTGACCGCGCCGACGGCGTCCACCAGAACCCGGTCGCCGGTGACCAGCGTCACCGTCTTCACGGCCTTCCCCGCCTCGGCACCGCCCGCCCCCTGCGCCACGGCCCCGAAGGTCCCGCCCAACGCTCCGTCGAGGGACGCGGCGCCGGCCACCCCGCCCGGCAGTCCACCCAACAGAACCGCGGCGGACACCACTCCCACCGCCGCGAACACACGCCTTCGTCTTCCACGCATATGCAACTGCGCTCCCCTGATGCTCGGAATCGGGTGGGCCGTTCAACTGCGCCTGGCCAAGTGCGCCGGGCGGCCCGTCCCGCCCTGAACGCATCGACCAGCGCTCCGGGTTGTCAGAGCGCCGGAAGTTGTTGATCCCGGAGATCGCCTACGGGGCGGCACGACCTGGGCCAGGTGGCCCGTACCGCGCGGCATCCGGTGCGTGGCTCAACCGCTGAAGGAAGGCCCGGGCGTCCGCCCCACCATCAGGCCCGCCAGAGCTGCCCGCGACGAGACCCCCGTCTTGCGGTCGACCCGGGAGATGGGGGTCTCGACCGTGCGGCGGCTCAGGCAGAGCCGGTCGGCGATCGCCGGGCTGGTGAGGCCATCGGCGACGAGGTCGGCGATCTCCCGTTCGCGGGCGGTCAGTTCGGCGAGTCGGCGCACGGGACCGTCGGCGGCGTCGGCCACCGCCGGGCCGACCGCCTCGGCCAGCCCGGCCAGCATCCCGCTGCCCCCGGCGGCGGCGAGCCGCTGCCCGCGGTGCCAGGCGGCGTGCCCGCGCCGCGGACCGTCCGGGTCCGCCGCCAGCAGGGGGGCGCCTAGCGGTGGTTTGTTAGACCGGGGAGTAGAGATCAAGTGGGTGTCCTGCGCCGACGGCGTCGATCAGTGCTTGGAGTTCGGGTGGCGGGGGTGCGTTGGTCCAGGCTCGCCAGCAGCGTTGGAGGGTGGTCCAGGGGTCGAGCCAGGCCCGGACGGCGCGGATCGCCTTGGGCCAGCTGGCTGGATGGGGCTGGTGGGTTTCGCTTGGGCGAACCAGGTGTCCCAGCAGAACGAGAACGCGCAGGTGACCAGGGTCTGGTGGCGGCGGATCGCGGTGTCGGAACGGACCTGGAAGTCAGCCCACCCCAGTTCGTCCTTGACCTGCTTGTAGCTCTGTTCGATCCAGTGTCGGATGCCATAGATCCGTACGACTTCGTGCAGGTCGGCGGCGGGTTCGGGGCTGTCGGCCTCGCGGGGGCTGCCGGGGCGGAGCAGGTCGGTGGCCAGGTACCAGGTGGCCTGCGCGGGCAGTGTGTCCGGGTCCGCTGTGGCCACGACCAGGCGGACGTTTCCGTCGGGTCCCCACCAGCCGAGGTGGGCCTCGGCGGCCCACCAGGTCTCGGTGTGCCCGTCGCGGAAGGTCCGCTCGACGGCGGCCCAGTCGCCTGGGTGCTCGGTATCCGTCCAGGTCAGGGCACGGGCGGCGTCGGCGGGGGTGTAGGCGTCCTTGCCGTAGGCCCAGGTGCCGTGGCTCGGCTCGAGGGCCATGACGAACGGCAGTCACGCCGCGGCGAGTTGTCTGCGGAAGCCGTCCTGGTCGCCGTAGGCGCAGTCGGCGGCCACGGCTCGGAAGGTCGCTCCGGTGGCCTTGGCTGTGCGGGCCAGTTCGGCGGCGATCTGCAGCTTCGTGCGGAAACCGGGGTCGCTCTTGCCCTTGGGGAAGTGATGGGCGGGGGTGTAGGGGTCCGAACTCGTCCATGCAGAAGACGACTTCGGGTTCGCCGTCCTCGGGTATGACCTCGCCGTCGGCGATCGCGTAGAGGTGCTCGACGCGGGCCTTCTTGGCCGCGTAGTCCGGATCGCGGGAGGTCTTCCACGTCTTCAGGCGTTGAAAGGAGACGCCTTCCTCGCGGAGCAGGATGCGCAGGCCCTCGTGGCTGATGTCGTCGACCACCCCCTCGGCGACCAGGAAGTCCGCCAGCTTGGTCAGACTCCAGGTCGAGAACGGCAGGTCGTGCTCGGTCGGCTTGGACTTGGCGATCTTCTTGATCTCGCGGCGCTCGGGCAGCGTGAATGTCTTCGGGCGGCCGCCGGAGTACTTCGGATACAGCGAGTCGAAGCCGTCCGTGTTGAAGTTGTGGATCACGTCTCTGACCCGGTCGTCACTGGTGAACGGCACCTCGGCGATCCTCGCCACCGGCATGCCCTGCGCGGACAGCAGCACCATCTGGGCCCGCCGCCACGTCACCACCGACCCGGTGCCCCTGCGGATGATCCGCAGCAGCCGCTGACCCTCGTCGTCATCGATCTCACGAACCTGTACACGTCCAGCCACGTGATCATTCTGGCCCGGCCCGCCGCGCAGGGAACCACCCACACGGCGGACTGTCACGAGGCAAACGTTGTCAGCGCTCGGGTCAGTTCGGCGTCGTACTGATCGGCGTCGAAGTGAAAGGCCGGAGGGCGCGCCACATCAACCGGCACCTGCCAGTCGGACCACTCCACGATCCCGCCGTGACGCTGCACGAACACGGACAGGTAGCCACAGCATCCACCCGTGCACTTGGGCTCACCCAGCACTACACGTCGTCCCTCGCCGGTCGCCCAGAGAGGACCCGGGCCATCAGCGGGCAGTGCCTCCTCCGCAAACGGGCCGCGGCCTCCCTCTCCGATCGCCGCTGCCACCACTTCCTCGCCATCGATCCGGAAAGACAACTGGGCAGCCCATCGGGAGCCCGGTGGCAACACACTGACCTCAAGCCGATTGAACACCCAAGCACCCTACGTGAGTACCGGCCGCCACAGTTCCGTTCCCACGACCGGATGCGGGCGTCTGGCCGACTACCAGTCGACCTCCGAGGAGGCGAACGTTGCCTGATGCGGCACTAGCGTGCTCAGTCACAGACGTCTGGGACTGAGCTCCCCGCCTGGCGAATCGGCGGGGTCCTTCACTTCTGAGCACCCTGGCTGTCAGTCGCCGCGGGCATCTGCGGCCGCCCTGGCCTCTTGGGTAGCCCCTGCCCGCGACCGAGGCGGCGCCATCTTGGCCAGGCAAGGCTGGATAGGCGGTACGACGAGCCCCGCCCTGCCGTCACTGGCACGGTGCGGCCAGGCCGTTTCGCCTCCTCGCCTTCCGGGGTCGCCGATTCGCTCCCTGACCGGCTGCGTTCCCTAACTAGCAGTTCTCACAAGGGAGTTGACTTCTCACGAGACGGGCCCAATCCTGTGAGAAATAGAACTTCTCACGACGGAGGGGCCATGTCGGAAACCGAAGGAACACCTCGCGTACTTCGCATCAGCTTCGAGTTCCACGTACCGCGTACGTTGAAGGGCGTCAACATCCGCGGTGCCGACGTTGACAAGGCACTGAATACGATGGCTGACCGCATCATCGGGTTGGCCGAAAGCCTGTTCCCCTGGTCCAACAAGGTGACGGTCCGCAAGGAGTGGCTCTACAACTGGACCGACTACACGGACACTTTCGATCTCCCGCCGACCGATAAGAACAGCCCGAAGTAGGGCCGTACCGCGTGGTCGAGGCCCCTCCGAGCATGGACGAGTTTCCGTTGCGACCGGGCAACGCGTGCGCGTCGCCTGCTTGGAATCGGATGAGCTCTGAGCGTCCTATCCGTCGATCGCTGCCCGACAGGACGCTCAGCCACAGCGTCTCGGCAGGTGGGCCAACCACGTCTGAGTACGTGGCACCCGAGATCTGAGTAGCTGGGCGGCTGTGCGGCGCCGACCGTCTGGGTTGGATGAGGGCATGAACGACGTATCCACTTCCGCCCCGCCTCTCCCGGTCCAGTCCGAGTCGCCGACCGACCGAACACGGCTGTGGGCCGCCGTCGCCGCCCTCCTGTTCGTTCCGGCGGCCGTAGTCACCGGAATCCTGACGCTGGCCTCGGAGCAGGCCTCCCGGTGTGTGACCTACGGCGAGCAGTGCGCCCCGGGGCTGCCCGGCTGGCTGTTCGAGTGGAGCGCCGGCCTCGGGGCGGTGGCGCTCCTCGTCGCACTGGCGGCGCCGGCCGTGCGGGTGCGCCAGGCGGCGCTCGCTGTCCAGGTTCTCGCGGAGGCCACCGCGCTGGTGGTCATCCTCAGCCACGCATGATGCTGCCGGGAGCAGGCGTGAGCGCATCCGCCCGCTCCGGCGCCGAGTCCCGGCGTCCGGCCGAAGGGCGAACGTGGGGCGGATCGCCGTAGGAGTGAGAAGGGGCACCTCTCGCACCCGTCGAGCCGATGCTGGCCCGCTCCGTGACCGCGCTGCCGCGCGCCGGATCGAGGCCGCCGCTGTTCGAGCAGAAAGCGGGCGGTTCTCCAGACACTCAGATGTGTCTCACCTACTGGTGCCGTCGTTTCAGGAGCCTGTGCGCGAGGGTGGCCACGGAAGTTTGGGCGCGTTCTTCGTCGTACACATGACGATATGCAACCCGTTCCAGGTGAAGGCGATCGGTACGTTGCGCGGGGTTCCGTCCTTGGCGACGTAGGCCAGGCGGGTCACGTCACGGGCCAGCAGCTCCTGGCTGATCGGGCGGTTCAGAACCTCGATGATCTCGTTCGGCTGCATGGTTCGGTTTCTCCTTCTCAGCGCAGTTGCTCGGCCAGTCCGACGATGATGCCCTCCGGGCCGCGGAGGTAGCAGAGCAGATAGCTGTCCTCGAACCGGGCGATCTCGCCGACGAGTTCGGCGCCGTGAGGGCGCAGGCGGGCAACGCTGTCCTCGATGTCGTCGACGGCGAACATGACGCGGTGCGTGCCCAGAATGTTGTGCGGCCGGTTGCGCGGCCCGGCGCTGATCACCGCGGGGCTGCGGTACTTCGCCAGCTCGAGCCGGCTGTGACCGTCCGGGGTCCGGACCATCGCGATGTCACAGCGGACGCCGTCGAGTCCGGTGCACTGGTCGGCGAAGAGGCCCTCGACCTCCGCCCTGCCCTCCAGCTCCATACCGAGTTCCACGAAGAACGCGATGGCGGCATCCATGTCCTCGACGACGATGCCGACGTTGTCCATCCGCTGAATCGCCATGCTGGTTTCTCCTTCTTCCTCGTGCGGCCGGTGGTGGCCGCTGATGTCCCTGGGACGGAGCCGGTGGCACGTTCTCGACATCCTCAGACCGCCGAACTCCGAAAAATCTGGATCGCGCCTCAGCACCGCTACAGCAGACCCGCGAGCCAGGCGCCACCACCGAGGGTGAGTGCGGCGCAGGTGGCCGCTCCCATGAAGACGATCAGCCGCAGCGTGCCGTCCCCGCTTTTCAATGCTCCCTCGACGATTCGCAGCGTGCGCGCTTGAGCATTGCGCCTCCCCCCGGCGGGCCCGAGCATCCGTGGACGGGAATGCAGATCAGCGCTGGATGGGGCTCTGGGAACAAGCTCCGGTACGTCACCGTCCAGCCGAACCTCGTCGCCGAGGTACGCGCTGACACAGCGGTAGACCGCGGCCGGCACGGCACCCAGTGCGCTACCTGCGTATTCGGGATGACCTCACCCCTGGCGACATCGCGGCGGCGGGGTGACCGATGCGTCGGCGCCTGATGTCTCATGAGACATCAGGAAGTCTGGAGAACGATGGTTACCGCACCCTGGTCTTCGCCCGCCCGACGCCATGCATCCAGTCCAGGCGTGGCACGGACCTACGGCCGGCGTTTTCGTGCGGGCGGATACGCCTTTCTAGAAGGGTTCGGCGGACCGCAGGAGGTCGTGCGGAAGGTAGGGGGATTCGACGCGGATCGCCCAACCGCGGCGACGGGCGTGGCAGGCCAGGGCGAGGATGTCGAGGTTGACGGAGGCGTCCGGATCGTCGGCACGGTCGGCGACCCGGTAGTAGTCGCGGTGGGCTTCGAGTGCGTCGGCGAGAGCCAGGTTGAAGCTCTCCTCGTCGCCGTCCACCAGTTGCGACAGCAGCACGGCCGGCGGCATGGCGAAGCCCCAGTCCTTGGCCCTCTCGGCCTGCTCCAACGCCCGCTGCGCGGCCGCTTCGGGATCGGCGCCCTTCAGGTAGGCGTGGAGGGCTTCGCGGTACGCGCTGAAGGCGGAGCCGTCCGGGCGGGCGAAGACGGGGCCGGTCAGGACGAGAGGGGCGAGGTCCTCACGTGCGCCGGTGATCAGGGCGAAGGCGACGGCCCGCTGCCAGTTGCCGGCGCCGATCTCCTCGCCCCGGTCGGCCGGGTAGCGGAGCGTGCGGCCGTCGACGCTCACCTCGGCCTGGGTGCCCGGCTCCGCGAGGCCGATGTGGAACAGTGCCGCCCCCATCTGGGAGGCCAGCCTGAGGGGCGCGAGCTGTGTCGCGGTGACACCGCCGGGGTCGCCCGCGCGCCACTTGAAGAGGCGCTCCTGGTCACCCATGACACTGCCGAGCCGCCAGACGGCGGGAGCTTCTCCGCCGACCGGGGTGAACGCCTCCTGGAGGTGTTCCTCGTACATGGCCGTGACCCGCGCGTCCACGATCCGCTCGCAGGCAGGCCGGTCCACCACCAGCGGGCCCGCGGCGAGCGCGGCGACCGCGTCCGGCCGCCTCTTCCGACCGAACCCCGCGACCCGGGGGCCCCGCGTCTCGAAGCCAGTGACCAGCGCGTGCGGCAGGTACTCGGTGTGGACGGCGGGCGTCCAGCCCAGAGTCCGGTAGGCGAACGCGGCAAGGGCGATGGGGACGAGTGGCAGAAGGGTCTTGGGGGAGGCCGCCGGGCCTTGCGCGGCGGCGTACCCGGCCAGGAGGCCGGCCAGCGCGGCGTCGAAGGCCTCCCGGTCCTCGGAGGCCAGGGCGCGCAGCGTGCGCAACGCGGCGCTGTCCGGGCGGTCCAGGAGGGGCTCGCCGCTCTCGTTGGCGCGGGTACGGACGCGGTCCAGGGACGCGTCGACGGCCGTGAGCTTGGCCTGCGCGCTCGGCGGGTACTCCTCGTCGTCGCCGGTGTCGTCCAGGATCACGGCCATCAGTCCCGTGGCGAGCTCCCCGGCGGGCGTGCCCTGCGCCTGCACGGCGAACTTCTCTCGGGCGAAGTGGAAGGCCTCGCCGTGGAACGTCGCCTTGTCCCTGAGGACTGTCAGGCAGAGCGCGTCGATCCACTCCCCGGGCGTGACGCTCTCCTCGGGGGCGTCCTCACCCGGGTCATACCTCATGCCGAAGTTCACGTAGTCCAGGAAGACCTGGAAGCTGCAGTGCGGGTGGTACGCGGCGTAGGCGACTGCGCCGGCCGCGGCCTCCGAGGCGTCCTTCAGCGCGGCCCGGGCCTCCGCCGTACCGAGGTCGGGTGCCTCGACGGAGAGCGCCCCCAGGTAGTCGAGGAACTCCTCGGCGATGGACTGCCACTCGTAGGTGGCGATACGTCCGGCCTTCGACATGGACCGCACCTGGCCCCCGATGCGGTTGGTGAAGTCCTCACGTGCCGCCGACACGACGGCCCCGCCCACCTGGTGACGCTCTATTCGCACTGCCGAACTCCTTGATCGAATCTCCACGACAGCCTAGATGATCGATTCCAAGGGGTCAGTGATCGTAGGCGGTCAGTGAGCGCAGGGGCTGGCCGGTGTGGTCGTTGTGCCAGATCGCGGCGGTCAGCGCGAGGATTCGCTGCATGACGCGGGCGATGACACCGCCTGGTGTGCGCCCTCGGTGCTGCTCGAGGTCGAGCTGGCCCTTGAAGGTTTCGTTGACCGACTCGATGACCTGCCGCAGTGGCTTGAACAGCGGTGCGCCGGGTCGTTCCGGCTCGCCTTTGCGGGCCGGCCGCAGCAGCCCGATACTCTGTTCGGCCAGTTGGTGTTCGAACTCGCGGCCGAAGTAGTTTTTGTCGCCGATCAGCGTCTGTCCGGGCCGGTCGGCGACGAGGTCGGCGAGCAGGTCCAGCAGGGTCTCGCGTTCGTCGGCGCTTGACAGTCTCGCGGGAGCGTCCGCATTCCACCGGCGTGGAGTCCACGATCCACACGTCGTCGCTCCAGACGGAGTGTCCGTGGCCAGTAGTCGGGTGACCCGCCGAAGAAGCTCGGCGGCCTTGCGCAGACGCTTGTTGTAGCCGGGCTGTTTGGGCAGGTAGGGGAAGAGATGCCGCAGGTGGGAGCGGGCGTGACGGAGCCACCTGGCCTCGGAGGTGAAGCCCAGCATGGCCTGCATCACCGCGAGCGTGACCAGCTCGGCATCGGCCAACTGCGGAGTAATCCCGACCGCCGGACGCCAGGGTGCGAGATGCGGCGAGTCCTTCAGCAGGTCGTCGGTCTTCACGTAAATTGCGGTCGCGAGGGAGTCCAACTCTGTCTTCACACACTGACGTTGGGCTCCCTCGCCTCATGCGCGCAGCCGATCTGTAGGTTCTCGCGGTTCGTGTCCTATTCAGAGGCTGTGAGCTGCGGCTGGCCCCGGTGTCTCACGCCGTGTCCAAGCCAGCCAGTCTCACGGTTGCGTCCGAATCCCCGGACCGGCCACGAGGAGCAGGCGGCCGGCCCGCAGGAGGCCATCCACCGGACATCGCCCCTCTCCCTGGAATCTGACGTCCGAGCCTGGGTAAAGCCAGTGGAACGAGAACTCGACCCCGTTCACCTGGACCGAAACAGCCGATGAGATCCTCGACTCCCTCGCCCGCTCCTGCCAACGGATCTCCGGCGCAGGAGACCAGTAGGACCCTGTCAGGTCGCTCCGGCTCTTGAGTTTTGGATGGTGGTGGGCGGTGACGCTACGGGGCCGCCCCGTGCGGCCGTAGTCGCACGAGGCTGCCCGGGCGCTTCAGCTGAGTTGTGCCTCAGCGAAAAGCGGCGATGCTACGGGCGACCCAGTTGTTGAAGGGGCGCGGAGCGCGACCGAGGACTCGTTCCACGTCCGAGCTGATCCGCAGTTCGGCGGGGTTCGGGGCGGAGATGATGTCCAGGGTGTCGTCGGCGAGCTCCGGCGGCACGAACTGGGTCATCGCGGCTTTGGCCTCCTCGCGGGTGAGTTCGTGGAACCGCACCGGCGAGCCGAGCGCGGCGGCGATGGCCTCCGACTGCTGACGGGGCGTGATCACCTCGGGCCCGGTCAGCTCGAAGATTCCGCCGGTGTGCCGGTCGTCCAGCAGGCAGGCCGCCGCGACCTCGGCGATGTCCGCCGGGTCGACGATCGGAACCCCGACATCGCCGAAGGGTGCGGCGACCGTCCCTTGCGTGCGGACGGACTCCGCCCACGCCAAGGCGTTGGAGGCGAAGCCGCCCGGTCGTAGGACGGCCCAGTCCAGGCCGGACTCTCTCAACGCGTCCTCCACCGCGCGCATCGCGATCCGCGACGGGCCGAGCGGCCGGGTCGCCACGCCCTGCGAAGACAGCAGGACGACTCGGCGGACCCCGCTGGCAGCAGCCAGGTCGATAATGTCGGTCGGCCTGGCTTCGGGGGCGTGCAGGTCGCCGGACAGCAGGAGGAACAGCGCCTTCGCCCCGTCCAAAGCGGGGGTGAGGCTCTGCGGCTCGGCCAAGTCAGCCGGCACGTGCCGGACCCCGTCCGGCATTGCCGCCGCGTGCCGTGACACCGCCGTCACCTGCTCGCCCGCCTTGGCCAGGGCCTGCGTCAAAGGCTGGCCCACATTCCCGGTAGCCCCGGTCACCACGATCATGTTCAGCTCCTAGTCCGTTGTGCACTGCGGCAATTGACGCTAGGAGGCAGGCTTACTTTTCGTAAGAACATACCCAGAGGTAAGCTCCGGACATGAGGGAAGGTGCGCAGCTGACGCAGGCCGAGGCGGGCAATCGGTATGAGGTGTTTCACACCGACTGCCCTGCGCGCGACATGGTCGACCACGTGACCAGCAAGTGGGGTATCTGGGTGCTGATCTCCTTGCGGAGCACCGACCTTCGGTTTTACGAGCTGCGCGACAGCATCCAGGGCATCAGCGAGAAGATGCTCACTCAGACACTGCGCGCACTGGTCCAGGACGACCTGGTCTGGCGGAAGGTCGAGCCGACGACGCCACCCCAAGTCACCTACGGGCTGACTGAGTTCGGCCAGGACGTCGGTGCGCCGCTGACGGACCTGTTCGACCGGATCACACAGCGGCTGGCAGCCAGCGGGGCGTCTGCCACGGAGCGGCTGAGCGCAACAGGTCAAGCGAAGCAGCTGACCACCCCCGGCCCTCAACAGCTTCATCATCTCGACGACGAACACTGACCGTGACAGCAGAAAGGTTCATGCGTACCCCCAGCACGGACCAGTGGCAGAAAGGCCGCGCCACCAAGACACTGTCCATGGAGGACCTGTCCCACGTGTGGCTCACTCCAACGAGTGACCAGGCTGCCCAGCCAGTCTCAGTTCCGTGGCCGATCGGCCACGGAATGGCCACCGGCCGTGAGATTCGGCCAGCCAATCCGAGATCCCACACGATCCCTTGGAATCGATCATCTAGGCGCAAGGGCTGACAGGCCAGCGGCTGCCGGACACTCGGTAGTGGCCGGGCCACGGGGCAGGCCTCGTGACCGGGCGTCAGCGGCGGATGGTGTTTGGACGGTCATGCCGCGCTGGGCGTGCCGCTGGGGGCGGACCGGCATGCACGGCACCCACTCGCCTGCACCAGCCACGCTGCTGGTCCTCCTGAGCGGCACCGCGAGCGGGCGAGCGGGACGCGAAGAGCGTAGGAGTGGAAGAGTGCACCTCTCACCGCCGGTCGAACCGATGCTGGCCCGCTCCGTCACAGCCCTGCCGTCACCCTGGGCCAGGCCCGCGCTGTTGTGCGGCGGTTCGGTCGACTGCGGGAAGTCGTCGTACTTCCGTACCAGCCGCCACAGCCCGAAGGAGTTGACGCCCAGCATCTGCTGGACTTCCGCCCTGGACAGGTAGCTGTCACTCACGCCCATACCGTTGCTCCTCACCGTCCCAGGGCCGAGATGGCCCAGGCCAGATCATGGGACGGACCGGGCAAGCGGCACGCCAGAGCGGTTGGACGCCGACGGCGTCACGGCGACGCTCGCCTCGGGCGAGAAGGTGCGCAGCAAGTACCTTGTCGGTGCCGACGGCGGCGCCAGCGCAGTCCGCAAGGCCACAGGTCTCGGCTTCGTAGGAGAGACTGACGCCTCCGACCGTACGCTCATCATCGACTGCACGATCGACGGTCTGCCCCGCGACCGGTGGCACATCTGGCCGCGCGCCTCCGCAGGAGCATGTCCCCTGCCGCATTCCGACCAGTTCCAGGTGATGATCAGGCTGAGTCCGGACGACACACCGGACCTCGACGAAGCCGCGCTGGCCGGCCGGTTCCACCGGCTGACCGGCCTGCGGCTGCGTGACATCACCTGGACCTCGGTGTTCCGGCCCAACGTCCGGCTCGTGGAGCACTATTGCGCGGCTCGGGCCCTTCTGGCAGGTGACGCCGCCCATGTGCACCACTCCGGCCGGCGCGCAAGGCCTCAACACCGGCGTACAGGACGCGTACAACCTCGGCTGGAAACTCGCCCAGGTCATGGCCGGCGCACCGGACAGCCTCCTGGACACCTGCGAGGCCGAGCGGCAGCCGATCGCCGCACGCGTGCTCGGCAAGTCCAGCGAACTGTACGCACACCTCAGCCGGCACCGTGTCTCCGGGCTCAAGCGCGGCGACGAGGAACGTCAGCTCAGCCTTTCCTACCACTGCGGACCGCTCGCCCCCGGCCACTCACCGACCACCAAAACGCTGCGCGTGGGCGACCGGGCGCCGGACGCGCCGTGCTCCGGACGGGGGGCCCGGCGCCTCTTCGATGTCTACAAAGGACCACACTTCACACTCCTGGCCTTCGGCGCCGACGCCACCGAGTCGCTGCCCGAGCTCACGTGGCCCACCTCGGGAGCCGAACTGCGCCGTTACGGCGTCCGCAGCGGGCGCCACACCGAAGACGCCGACGTTCTCACCGACACCACGGGCCAGATGAACAGCATCTACGGCATCACCGGTGAGACGCTCGTCCTCGTCCGGCCCGACGGATACATCGCAAGCATCGTCACATCGGACTGGACAACTGCCTTTACGGCCGCAGCCAACGCGTTCACGCCGAGGTGACCCAGCACGCCCCCCCCGCGCCAAGGCGCGTGATGGTCAACAACATGAGCCGAGAACTCACCGGAGAGTCCACCCCAGCCTGGCGAATCGAAGGACCGCACCGGCCTGCCGGTGACGCAGTACGCGCCGGCGCCCCTCTCCCGGACGCAGTTCAGCCGGGCCGGTCGCTCGCTGTCGGCTGTCGAGACCTGCCCAGGCGCCGGGAGTCTCCGGCCGTCCCGCGAACGCACGACGCCCGAGGCATGGCCGTGCTCCGCGCCGGTCGGCGTGTACCGCCCCTGCGCGAGTTCCGCATGCTCCCCATACACCGTGGGAACCACGCCCGGGTCCGAGTGGTGGGTGAAGCCCAGCAGCCCTACCCGTTGAGGAACTCCGCGCACCTGTAGGGCCCCAGTGCGGCGCCTTCGGACGGGCGCAGGGTGACCTCCACCTCGTCGGTTCTGACCTTCGGGTCCAGTACGGACTGGGCGCGTGCCAGCGTGCACACCAGTTGCCCCGTGCCCTGGTCACGCCCCGACTCCGGGTAGGGGCCCTCCAGGCGCACCGTGACGCGGGTGCCCTCTCCGGTCACCGAGTAGGCGCCGAGGTGGACCAGAGAGGTGAGCCCGTCGCGCTGCTCGGCGGGCGGAGGTTCCTGGGCCAGCAGTTTGACCACCGCGTTGAGGTCCTTGATCTCCCTGTCGAGCAGAGGCACCGCGCGCAGCCCGCCGGCGGACGCGTAGTAGAGCCGCATGCCGCGTGTCAGCCCGGATGCGGGCTCGCCCGCGCCTATCACTCCGGTCGGCTGGACGCCGCAGCCCACCAGAGCGATCACCAGCGCGGCGGCCGCACACCCCTGTCGGGCCTTCACCGGTCACCTTCTTCCGTACGCCGCAGGGGCAGTCGCAGGGTGAACAGGGCGCCGCCGTGCGGTCCGTCGGCCGCCTCGATCGTGCCGGCGTGCAGTCGTGCGTTCTCCAGCGCGATCGCCGTGCCGAGGCCGCTGCCCTGGCCGCTGTCGTCGGTGGCGCCGCGCGTGCGGGCCGCGTCCGCCTTGTAGAACCGGTCGAAGACCCGCCCCCTCGCCTCCGGCGGCAGGCCCGGGCCGTGGTCGGCGACGGAGAGGGTCACCCACTCGCCGCCCGTCGCGAGGGTCACAGTGACAGGTGGGGCTCCGTGTCTCAGCGCGTTGCCCACCAGGTTGGCGACGATCACGTCGATGCGGCGCCGGTCGACCACCGCCCGCAGGCCCTCGGGGAGGTGCGTCCGCACCCTGTCCGTCCAGCCGCGCAGCGCCAGTGACGCGCGTACGGTGTCGGCGAGGTCCGTCTCGGCGGCGTTCAGCCGTACCGCCTTGGCGTCGAAGCGGGAGATCTCCATCAGGTCCTCGACCAGCCGGGACAGCCGTGCCGTCTCCGCGCCGACGGTACGGGCCGCCCGAGCCGCGTCCGCCGGCAGTTGGTCGGCGTCCTCCTCCAGGACGGTCGCCACCATCGTCATCGCCGCGAGGGGTGTGCGCAGTTCGTGCGACACGTCCGCGACGAAGCGGCGTGCCTTCGCCTCCTGCTCGCGCAGTTCCGCGTCCGATGCCTGGAGGGCGTCAGCGGTCTCGTTGAACGTCCTTGCCAGGTCTGCCAGTTCGTCGTGACCGGAGACGGAGACCCGGCTGCCGAGGTCTCCGGCCGCGAGTTGCAGGGTTGCCCGGCCCAGCTTCCGTACCGGACGAAGGACCGTCCGCGCGGCCAGCAAGGCCAGGACGGCGGCCAGCAGGACGACCGGCGCGATGCCTGTCCGTACGGAGTCGAGCAGGGCGGCGGTGTCGTCCCGCTCGGCCCGCAGGTCCGCGATCGCGAAGACCTCCAGGCCGGAGGCGCTGCGGTCTCCGTCGGCGAACCTGACCGGCGTCCCGAGGACCAGGTAGGGCTCGCCCCTCCACTGCACCCGCTGGAACATGGCGCCGTTGCCCGTCATGACGGAGGTGCGCATCTCGACGGTGATCCGGGCCTCCGTGTCGGCCGCGGGATCGGAGGCGGCGGACAGGTCCTGGTAGCGGACCACCACGCTCTTTCCCCCGATGCCGTCCGACACACGGGCCGCGAAGCGGGACAGCGACTGCTGGTCGGGCGGTACGTCGAAGTCGGCGGCCTCCGCGCCGACCCGCTCCCGGAAATCGTTCACGGCGGCGTTCTGTGCGCGCTGGAGGACGGCGGTCCGGGCGTCCCGGTAGGCGAGGGCGGTCGCGGTCACGGCGCTGATGAGGGCGACGACGACGACGGTGACGACGAGCCGGAGACGCAGTCCGCCGATGAGCCGCCGGGAGCCCCGCTTCGGGGCGGCGCCGCGGGGGTCCGTACGGTTCACAGGGGCCCGAAGCGGTAGCCGAAGCCCCGCACCGTCTGTACGTACCTCGGCTTCGCCGGTATGTCCTCGAGTTTGGCCCGCAGGCGTCCGACCGCCGCGTCCACCAGCCGGGAGTCGCCGAGGAAGGTGTGGTCCCAGACGGTTTCGAGGAGCTGCTCCCGGCTGAAGACCCGGCGCGGGGAGGCCGAAAGCTCCAGCAGCAGCCGCAGTTCGATGGGTGGCAGCGGGACCGGTGTGCCGTTCTTGGTGACGGTCAGTCCGGCGCGGTCGATCACCAGTCCTGCGAGGTCCGCGTCCGTCCCCCGCGTCTGCGCGGACGGTTCGGCGCGGCGCAGGGCGGCCCGGATGCGGGCCTCCAGGACGGGTGCGGTGACCGGTTTGACGACGTAGTCGTCGGCGCCCGCCTCCAGGCCGGTCACGATGTCCTGGTCGTCGCCGCGCGCGGTGAGCATGATGACCGGCAGGGTCGCCGAGCGGGCGCGGATGCGGCGGCACACCTCGAAGCCGTCCATGCCGGGCAGCATCAGGTCCAGTACGGCCAGTTCGACCCGTGCGCCCAGTCCCCCGGCGAGCAGGGCGAGGGCCTGCTCGCCGGTGGCGGCGGTGTCCACGCCGTACCCGTGCCGACGCAGCACGAGCTCCATTCCGTCCCGTACGGACGCGTCGTCCTCAATGAGCAGTACATGCGGCATGGGGCCGATTATGAGCATGCCCGGGCCGTTTCCGCCTACTCCGAACGGGGGTGGACGCGCAGGTCGGAGGCATTGTTACGTTCCCATCATGTAGCCATGGACGGGCCATCATCCGCATCGGCGAGCGTGAGGCGCATGAGCTTCCTCAGGACCGACCCCCGCCCCACCGCCCGTCTGCGCATGGCGGCTCTCGTGGCCGTGCCCGTCCTCGCCTTCTCCGTCGCCTGCGGCGGCGGTGACGACAGCGCCGGTGGAACGACGAAGAACGAAGCGATCGCCGACGTACCGGACGCGCCGTCGGCGAGCGCCACGAAGGACGCGAGCCGACCGAGCGCCCCGTCCACCGGCACGAGCGCCTTCTACGACGCCCAGGTGGCGTTCGTCCGGTGCATGCGCGCCAAGGGCGGATACAAGGACTTCCCCGACCCCAAGCTGAGCGGTTACCTCGACTGGACGAAGATCAACGAGATCGGGTCCCAGCCCGGCCGCAACGCCGGCATCAAGGCCGGAAGGAACAATGTCTGTGTCCCGGAGCTCCAGGCCGCGATGGCGGTCGAACCCGAGCGCGACCAGCAGAAGGCGTACGAGTCGATGCTCGCGCACGCCACGTGCATGCGGGACAACGGTGTCTCCCGGTTCACGAATCCGACGATGTCCGGCGGCAACGCGATCCCCGGCGGGGACCCGAACCCGGGCTCCCCGGCCATCGACCCGCAATCGCCGTCGTACAAGCAGGCCGAAAAGGCGTGCAAGTCGAAGCTGATCGACAGTGTGGACGGCATGCAGTGAAGCGCCGTACCACCTTCCTCACGCTCGGCGCGGTGACCGTCGCCACCGCGGCCACCGGAGGAGTCCTGTTCCTCGACGGCGGCGGCGACGCGGGCGCCTCCGGTCGGGACGACGCCCTGCCGCCCGCCACCGCGGCCGTCGTGCGCACCGACCTCGTGCAGTCCAGGACCGTCGACGGCAGGATCGACTTCGCGCAACGCCGCGCGGTGAAGTCCGCCGTCGAGGGCACGATCACGGTGGCCGCCTCCGAGGGCCGGACCCTCATCCGCGGCCAGGCGCTGTACGAGCTGAACGACAAGCCCGTCACCCTGCTCTACGGGCCCGTCCCGATGTTCCGCGACATGAGGACCGGCGACAAGGGCAGCGACGTCCTCCAACTGGAGCGCAACCTGCGCGACTTGGGGTACGGGGCGTCGCTGTACGTCGACACCCGGTACGACAAGGACACCGAGGCCGCCGTCAGGCAATGGCAGAAGTCCCTCAACCGTGAGCCCACCGGCACGGTCGGGCGGGGCGAGGTCGTCTTCCAGCCGGGGCAGGTCAAGGTCGTCTCGGCCGACGCGGCGCTCGCCGACCAGGTGGGCCCCGACGGCCCGGTCCTCACCATCGCGTCCACCAAGCCGGTCGTCCTGGCCCAGCTCGACCAGAGCGACGGGGCTCTCACCTCGAAGAACACCAAGGTGGAGGTCACTCTGCCGAGCGGCAGGAAGGTGGCCGGCAGGGTCGTGGGAACGGTCCGCCCGGAGACGGACGCCTCGGGAGCCGATGCGGCGCAGGACGGCATCATCGTGGAAGTCGTACTCGACGGAGGGGCGGGCGCCGCGTCCGGGGAGGACGCGAAGGCGTCGGCGAGCGTGCAGTTCGTCAGCGAGGCGCGCAAGGGCGTCCTCGCGGTCCCCGTCGAGGCGATCGTCGCTTTGCGCGGCGAGAACGGCGGCTACGGCCTTCAGATCGTCCGGGGCGCCACCTCGAAGATGGTGCGGGTGGAGACGGGCATGACCGCCGACGGGCAGATCGAGGTGTCGGGCCCGGACGTGCGCGAAGGTCTGAGGGTCGGAGTGGCGGCGTCATGACACCGGCTCCGGTGATCGAACTGCGGGGTGCCACCAAGTCGTACCCCGGCGGCGTCCACGCCCTGCGAGGCGTGGACCTCACGGTGCAGGAAGGCGAACTGATGGCTATCGTCGGCCCGTCCGGCTCCGGCAAGTCCACGATGCTCAACATCATGGGCACACTCGACAAGCCCACCACGGGCACCGTCCGGGTCGCCGGATACGACGTGTCCGGGCTCTCCGACTCCCGGCTCTCGGCGCTGCGCGCACGCCACATCGGCTTCGTGTTCCAGCACTTCCACCTGTCGGCGGGGCGCGACGCGGTGGACAACGTCGCCGACGGGCTGCTGTACGCGGGCGTCGCACTCGGGGAACGGCGCAGGCGCGCCCGTGAAGCACTCGCCAAGGTCCGTCTGGACCATCGCTGCTCGCACACGCCGAACGAACTGTCCGGCGGCGAGAAACAGCGTGTGGCCATCGCCCGCGCCCTGGTGGGAGACCCCCGGCTGCTGCTGGCGGACGAACCTACCGGTGCGCTGGACACCATGTCCGGCGACCTCGTCATGGAGCTGCTGCACGAGCTGAACGCGTCCGGCACCACGATCTGCGTGATCACCCACGACATCGGGATCGCGGACTCGCTGCCGCGCCGGGTCCGCTTCAGGGACGGCGAGATCGTCTCGGACTCGGGCGACAACTCCCCTACAGGAGAGGGCACTGCATGAAACACGATCTCAAGCCCTCTGTTCTCTCCCCCGGCGACGTCCTCCGCGTCGGTGCGGTCGGCCTTCGCGCCCGCCGCGCGCGCGTGGTGCTCTCGGCGCTCGGCATCGCCATCGGCATCGCGACCATGGTGGCGGTGGTCGGTCTGTCCGAGTCGAGCCGCGCCGACCTGATGGCCCGACTCGACCGCCTCGGCACCAATCTCCTCACCGCCGAGGCGGGCGAGGACGCCGAGGGCAAACCCTCCGAACTGCCCAAAAGCGCCGTCGCGATGGTCGAGCGCATCGGTCCGGTCCAGCACGCAACGGCCACCGCCGACGTCGACGCCCGCATCCGCCGCAGCGATGTGGTCCCCGAGGAGCGCACCGCCGGTGTCACCACCCAGGCGGCCGGCACCGACCTGCTGGACGCGCTCGGCGGCGAGGTCGACCGGGGCATCTGGCTGAACCGTGCCAACGAGCGCCTCCCGGTGACCGTCCTCGGCGCGGTGGCGGCGGACCGCCTCGGGATCACCCGCACCGGCGAGACGATCATGATGAACGAGATGCGCGTGGTCGTCGTCGGCATCCTCGAACCGCTCGAACTGGTCCCCACCCTGGACCGGGTGGCTATGGTCGGATTCCCCACGGCGGAGCGCTACTTCGGCTTCGACGGGCACCCCACCACCATCTTCGAGCGTTCCACGGATGCCTCGGTGGAGGACGTACAGGCGATCCTGGCCCGCACCATCAGCCCCGGCAACGCGTCGGGCGTCAAGGTCTCCCGTCCCTCCGACGCGCTGGCCGCCAAGGCCGCCACCGACGAGGGACTGACGACCCTCATGCTCGGTCTCGGGGCCGTGGCCCTGCTGGTCGGCGGGGTGGGCGTCGCCAACACCATGGTCATCTCCGTCCTGGAACGCCGCCAGGAGATCGGCCTGCGCCGCTCTCTGGGTGCGACCCGGGGCTCGATCCGGCTCCAGTTCCTGACCGAGTCGCTACTGCTGTCGGCGCTGGGAGGGGTGACGGGCGCGTCGCTGGGGACGGCGGCGACGTACGGCTTCGCGCGGGTGCAGGGATGGACGGCGGTGGTTCCGCTCTGGTCCCTGGGCGGCGGACTGGCCGCCACCCTTCTGATCGGCGTGGTCGCGGGCCTCTATCCGGCGATCCGCGCCTCCCGTCTCCACCCGACGGTGGCTCTGCACGCGACGTGATGCGGCGACGTGGGGCGGGTCCGGTGATGGGCAGTGCGCTGCATCAACTCAGTGTCCGTGAAACGGGACGTCAGAGCCACTGGGCTTGATCCGCTTTGACGGACATTCGAGATCAGGGGTTCAGCCCCGGGAGGATGTCCATCATGGAGAGCATGGGGAAGAAGCCTCGCCGCCCTCGCCGTTCGTTCACGCCGGAGTTCAAGGCCGAGATCGTAGGGCTGTGCCGACGGGGTGACCGCTCGGTCGGGCAGGTCGCCAAAGACTTCGAACTGACCGAGACCGCGGTGCGGGACTGGGTGAAGCAGGCCGAGGTCGACGCGGGCGAGCGCAACGGGCTGACCAGCAGCGAGCGTGAGGAACTGGCTGCGTTGCGGCGGGAGAACCGCCGGCTGCGCAAGGATGTCGATATCCTCAAGCGGGCCACAGCTTTCTTCGCGAAGGAGACCCGGTGACGGTGCACCCGTTCATCGAGGCGGAGAAGCGGGCAGGTCACAGCGTCAAACGGGCCTGTGAGCTGATGAAGGTCTCCCGGACCGCCTTCTATGCCCGTCGTACCGGCCTGCCCGGCCCCCGTGCAGTGCGGGACGCCGAGCTGACCGAACGGATTATCGAGGTCCATGCGAGATCGCGCGGAACTTACGGGGCCCCGCGCGTGCATGCCGTGCTCAAGCGCGAGGCGGCCGGGTGCGGCCGCCGTCGTGTCGCACGACTGATGCAGGCCGCCGGACTGCAGGGCCGGCACCGCAGACGACGGCATCTGACCACGATCCCCGATCCCAGGGCTGCCCTCCGTCCCGACCTCATCGTCCGGGACTTCCAGCCCGACCGCACCGGGCTCGATGCCCGCTGGTGCGGCGACATCACGTGTGTCCCGACCGAGGAGGGATGGCTCTATCTGGCCACGGTCATCGACATCGCCTCCCGACGCGTGGTCGGCTGGGCAACCGCCGATCACCTGCGAACCGAGCTGGTGGCAGACGCACTGAAAGCCGCCTGCCGGCAACGTCGACCCACCCAAGCTGTGATCTTCCATTCGGATCGCTGCTGCCAATACACCAGCCAGCAATTCGCTTCTCTGGCAGGCGAGTTCGGCGTTCGACTGTCGGTTGGCCGTACCGGTCAGTGCTGGGACAACGCGCTCGCCAAGTCGTTCTTCTCGACCATCAAACGCGAACTGCTCGGCACCTCCGCCTGGCCCAGCCGGGCAGCCGCCCGCACCGCGATCTTCGATTTCATCGAGGGCTGGTACAACTTGCACCGACTGCACAGCAGCCTCGGCTACCTCAGCCCCGCCGAGTACGAGACCGCACTCGCAGCCTGACCACCACACCAATGGTGTCCGTCAAAGCGGAACAAGCTCAACGGCAACGTGATCCGGCTATCCGACCACAGTAGATGGCCCGCAGCTGAGCCGAAGCGCGTTAGTTGTCACCAAGGCAGCCTTACTGTCACCAAGATCGACGACTCAGTTCCGATCGCTGCGATTAGTCGCGATAGATGCCACCGGATCGAAGGGGACTGACACCAACGGCCGATGATCACCGCTTCGGGTACGACCGAGCGCCAGTGAGTCCTTTGGTCGGCTGGTTGACCTCGAGGTGTGGGCCCGAATGCTGTGGACTGTTCGGCCGAATCGGTGGCATCGTCAGCGATCGTGACGGAGCATGGTTTCCTGGCGTTGGCGCCGCAATACACCACGACATCCGAGCTGCTCTCGAGGTCGGCGCATCGGCGGGGGATGGATGTAGAAGTACTTCCCGCCCATGGCGGTGCGGGCACCGCCATGGGGAGGCGTGGTGGCCACTACTATGGCGGGCCCGCTTTCGCGGCACGGGTCGTGGATGCCCTTGAGGTCGCGCTCTTGGAGCCATCTGACGACTGGCTGGCCACATTGCCCTACGAGTACACCGGACGGCGCATCGCCATGGCGACCCTGGGCGAGGCGCGCCGTCTGTTCCGGCCGGCGTTCGTCAAGCCGCCGAGTGACAAAAGCTTCCCGGCCGCCGTCTACGCCAGCGGTTGTTGCCTCCCGACAGGGACGGAGCTGTCACTGGACGTGCCGGTACAGATCAGCGACGTGGTGACCTGGGCAGCGGAGTTTCGCCTGTACCTCCTGGACGGCGAGGTCCGTACGGGTTCGCAGTACGCCACCTTCGGCCGTCTCGACGCCGAGCGGCTGGACGGGCACCGCCATGAAGTCGCTGTCCTGGAGTTCGCGGACGATCTCCTTGCCATGTGCGGCGGTGGCCTGCCCAGCGCGGTGGTGGTGGACATCGGGCTCCTGGCCACACCTGAGCACGGCGCCGCCGACCAGTGGGCGGTGGTCGAGGCGAACATGGCGTGGTTCAGCAGTTGCTATGCCGCAGATTCTGACCGGGTCCTGGACGTCGTCCTGCGCTCAGCTGGTCCGCGGACACAGATGGCGGAGCGAGACCGCCGGTTCTGCCAGAACATCGAGGACGCTCACCTGACCGGCTGAAATGCCGGCGTGATCAGTGACAACAACCGTGCCGACCCGACGATCGGTGCCGAGTGCCGTGCCGATCTGGTGACAACTACTGCGCTCCACTTCGGCACACGACTGCAGCGCAACTGCAGCGGGAACTAGGCGTTTTCACGCGCTGAGATCTGCGATTCTCCTCGTGACCTCTGGAAACGACGACAGGAAGGACGCGGGGATGAGCGGAAGCGGGGGCGGGGCGCCGTGGAATCCATACAGAGGAGGACAACCGCCGGAACCTGGTTCGCCAGCGGGCTCGTGGCCGCCGGGTCCAGCGCGCCCGCTGACCTTCGGACGTCTCTTCAATCCGATCGCTGTGGGGCGTGTGGTGTTCACGCCGTCCCGGCCGGACCGTGTGAACGACCCGGTAGTGAAGAGGGTGCAGGTCTTGCGGACGGTCGTCGGCCTGGTCGCTGTCACGTGGATGCTGTTGTCCTACGGGCTGGCGTCAGACACCGACTCCGTGGTGGACGACCGCTTCGACCAGATCCGTACCACCCTCATTGTGCTGGGGGTGACGTTCCCGGTCGCCGTCGCCGCCTTCATCGCGGCGGCCCGCCCACCCAACCGGCGCCTGTTCTTGCGCCGCGTGGGTAAGCCCGCCGGGGCGCTGCTCGCGTTGGTCGTCACGCTCGCTGTGCCAAGACTGATCACGGGGCTGGGTTACGTGGACGAGGAAACGAACTGGACGGCATCGGCAGGGCGGGTGGCGCTGCTGTTCGCCCTAGGCGCCTTCATGTTGTGGCTCGCCCCCTTTGGTCTCTACGGCATCGCGCAGTCACTCGTGCACGTCTTCCGGACAGCAGACCTCCACGAGACGGTTCCACCGCTGCTCGCGACGCTGCTCGTTTGGGAAGTCGCCCTCTTCGACGTATTCCGGGGTGCCTACGACGGTGTGCCGTTCGGAGTGTGGGTGGCCTTCATCCTGGGAGCCCCGCTGACCGTCACCGCCGTGGCGATGTGGGAGCTGCGGCGGCTGCGTACGCGGCACGGCATCACCCTGCGTGCAGCACTGCTTCGCTGAACCGTCGCGACGGAGGGGTTGCCCTTTGGATCTGCTGCTCCCGGCCGCCGTCCAACCCGTACCTGTGCAGTAGCGATCATACGGTCCGCTGCCGCAAAGCCCTGACCTGCGTACTTAACCTTCGATGAGACGAACTGCAATCCGCCAGTCTTCGGTGAGATTCACTCAAGGTTCGGTGCGACAGGACAGCTGCGACTTGGAAGACGCTGTGACTGATTCTGTCCCGTCTCTGTCGATCTGGTCCCTGTCTCAAGTGATCTGGTCCGATTCGCTCGTCGTGTCAGATGATCTGGTTCGCCGCGAGCAGTGGAGAGGCGGTGGACAAAGATCGCGCGTGCGTCAGACCCCATGACCGCATCGGATCCCAAGGCTGACCTTCACTTTTACTTGCAGTCCGCCCCTGATGCCCTGCTGTGGAAGCTCGAAGGGCTCTCGCGTCGGTGATCTTCTTGGGGACGCCCGGCCTGGCCTCGTCGCACAGGACACTGGGCCGGTGTCCTCATCCGCCCGCGGCGGGCTCTGCAGAAAGGGCCCTGCCGCGGGCCGGACGACGGTTGACGGGCTCTGCCGGGTGGGAATGCCGGGCGGCCGCCCGCGCCATACGCTCGGCATATGTCCGATTTCATCTCCGCAGGCGCGTCAGCCGAGGACCTTCCAGCACCGACCGAGGGCCTGCTGCTCACGCACTTCCTCACGGTCGGCGACGTCCCTCGCTCGCGGGCGTTCTACGCCGATGTGCTGGGCGGGCAGGTGGTGCTGGACGAGAACCCCTGCATCATCAAGGTCGCCAACAGCTGGATCATCATGAACCCCGGCGGCGGGCCCACCGACGACAAACCCGATGTCGTCCTGCGCACCCCGGAGGACCCCCACACCGTCTCCAGCTTCCTGAACGTACGGGTGGCGAACATCCACGGGTTCTATGCGGCGGCCCGCGCCAGGGGAGCCGAGTTCCTCACCCCGCCCATCGACCGGCGCGCCGAGCTGCGCTGCTATATGCGCGATCCGGACGGCTACCTCATCGAGGTCGGACAGGCCACGGGCCTGCTGAAGGGCATCCTGGCACGCACCGGCACCGAAACTGACCGCTGAACGGCGCCTCACGAGAGAGGCATCCCTCATGGCACACCAGCAGATCCCAGGTCTCGATCCGACCGCGACGCCCAGCGGAACCGGGTGCGTGGAGTGCATGGCGGGGGACGGACCGGGGTGGTGGTTCCACCTGCGGCGCTGCGCCGCCTGCGGGCACATCGGATGCTGCGACTCCTCGCCCGCGCAGCATGGCACGAAACACGCGCGCGAGGCCGGACACCCCCTGCTGACCAGCTTCGAACCGGATGAGGACTGGTTCTGGAACATCGAGACCGATCAGTACTACGAGGGGCCGGAGCTGGCCCCGCCCACCGCGCACCCGGCCTCGAAGTCCACTCCGGGCCCTTGGGACAAGGTCCCTGGGGACTGGGAGCGACAGCTCCACTGACCGCTCTCGATCGTTGGACTCTCCGGTCCGGGAGTCAGATCTGCCGGACCGGGTCCGTGATGCCTCCGGGGCACGCGAGCGCCGCGATGTCCCATCCGGCGCGTCCGGCCCCGGCCCGGTAGGCGCTTTCGTAGAAGGCGAGGACGGCGGCACCGGGATCGGTCTCGACGCGGGCCGCGTCGTAGCGCAGCACGGCCAGGTGGCTGTCGCCGTGCGCGACCCACCTCGCGGAGGCGGGGCTGAGCGGCTCCCCGGCCAGGCCAGCGGGCTCGGGGGCGGTGTAGGAGTAGAAGGCGGGCTCGGTGAAGGTGTCGTCGCCGAACCAGAAGCCGAAGCTGATCACTTCCCGGGAGTACGCCTCACGGGTAACGGGGTCGGCCTGCCGGGGCTGGTCGATCCGTCGCCCGGAGAATCGGCTGTGGGCGATGTCGAAGGTGTGCCAGAAGTGGTGCACCGGACTGTTCTTTCCCGAGTAGCCCGCCGCGAACTCCTCCAGCACGGACGCCACCTGGCTCAGGACCCTCCAGTAGCGATTGGCGGCCACGGGATCGTAGGTCGCGTGCTCGGTGTCCTCGGCGAACGGCCGGCCGGCGTCGGGCAGGTCGAAGGGCCTGGGAATGGCGATGTCCACCCGGACCCCCAGCGCGGCCAGAGCGGCCAGGGTCGCGTCGTGGAAGGACGCGACGGACTGGCCCGGAAGCGGGAAGGACCGCTCTTCGCCGTCCAGCGTCGCGACGACGAGCCGGTGGTCGACGAAGTCGAAGTCGATCGTGAAGATCGGATTCCCGTCGATCTGACCCATCGGACGCGTGGTGATGCCGCGCCCCGTGACATGAAACGGGACGTTCCACCAGTGGTTGCACCGGGCGCTCGCCGCCAGGCGGATCTTGCCGACGATCTGCGCGAAGCGGTGCAACGTCTCCTTGGTATCCCGCCACTCCATCAGCGGCATCGGTGGGAACAGCTCCATCACGCTCCCATGATGACCCAGCGGGCGGCGTCCGGCACCCGCGCCGGGGGGCCGGAGGGAGCGGTTCAGTCCTCGGCCACCAGAGTCGGCGTGGACGCGTGCAGCACCTCGCCGCGGAAGAGGGCCGGGCTGCAGCGCTGCATGACCAGCATCAGCACGAGGCCAGGCCCACGGCGATGACGAAGACCGAGCCGACGCCCGCGACCGAGCTGCCGCTGCCGTAGGCCGGGTCCCCTTCAGGCTCTGGAGGAAAACGGCACTCAGCATCAGCCCGCCGATGCCCGGGAGCATGCCCTTGACGAGCAGGTCACGGCCGGAGGCGGTGAGGTCGCGGCGGAAGCACCAGACGCAGGCGATGGCGGTGATTCTTCATGGACGCCCAGCGGCATCGGCTCCTGGGCGAGTTCTTCGACGCGCGAGAGCAGCCCTACGTCCTGGCCGACATCTTCAGGGACTACCAGTCGTGGCTGACGAACCAGGCGTGGTATCAGTTCGAAACGGCAGAGCCGGACCAGATCAACTGAGACAACATCCGGGATCCTCTCACCCAAGACCAGATCAACCGAGATTCCGAGCATCCCCACGTCTCAACTGATCTGGTCGCGGCAGGTCACAGAGCTGAGCCGGTGCCAGATCGTTTGAGACGGGACACCTGGGCTGGCCAACTACGAAGCTCAGTTCACAGCGGGACCCGCCGTCTCGGCATAGCCGAATTACTTGATGCTTGACGGGGATGGGGTGCCCAGAGCGCGGGGCGACCGCACAGACGTGCTCAATTGTTCCCAGGGCAGGCAGAGAGGGCGAAGTCCGGCTTCCCTGTGGTGCCGACACTCGGCTCAGCGGAGGAAGATCTTCCCGTGAGCCAACCCCTGCCGCGGCTGCCGAAGCCTAAGTTCTCTGTGATCCATGTCGAGGTCATCCGAGGGCGCCCCAAACCACGGCGCTCACGGTGCCAACCGGCTTCTGGCGGGTGTGGTGTCACGCAACAGATGACAACGGATGGTCCAAAGCCGCGCGTGCACACGCCTCGAACTCACGAATCCGCTCCCAAGTTACGTCGGACAACCCGGCGACGTCGGTCGGGCCGTCGCGGAGCAAGGACTGTACGGAACGAGAGACCGCCAGGGGGTGCCTCGGTGGGTACACGCCGGTCGCGCATGCCCAGGCGGTCATCGCGCGCACCGCCTGGTGAGCGGCACGGGCCACATCCTCGGGGCCCTCCACCAGGACCAGCGCCAGCGCCTTGCTCGTGGCTGGTCGCATCTCATCGACTCGCCTGCACAGCTCCGCCGCTTCTGGACCGGGGTGGTCGAGCATCCGGGCGGCGCGCCCTGGCTTTATCGAGCAGTTGTGGGTTCTGGCACACATTCCGTGAGGGCAGTGGTCAGGAGGGCGGGGAATCGGTGTCGTCCCACTTCCAGCCAGTTTGAGGGAACTGCTCTAGGAAGGCGGAGAGGGAGGTTGCCTGATGGATAGCGGATGACCAGTCCTCCGCGGAGACATCGAGTGTCACCAGAGGCGGGGTGTCCTGGCGAAAGTCATAGACAAGCAGCTCGCGGCTTCCGTCCCCACCGATGACGACGGCGCCGGGGAAGCGCTTCTGGAACTCACCAGCCTCATTGATGCCGATGAGCTCGGCCAGCGCGTCGATCACCAAGAAGTCGTCAGCTGGAAGAACGAACTGACTCAGACTCCCTGTAGTGCCCAGAAAGTCCCGGTAGTCCTGGGGAAAGCGGACTCCGAAGTGGTGCTCGACCTGCGCGATCTGGTCGTCGTTCGAACTCATGAAGCAGTTCTATCAAGAGCAACGCCCGCCTGGTGGCGGTCGCCTTGTGCCGCGGTGAGGAGGACACGCTTGCGGAGCAGGGGGAGCTTGGCCCGGCCGAACATCTGGCGTTTGATCATCTTGATGTGGTTGACGCGGCCCTCGACAGGGCCGGAGTTCCAGCGGGTACTCAGGCCCTGGACGACAGCGTCCCAGTCCTTCTCCAGACCGGTAGCGAACGCGTGCAGCCGGGGCAGGTCCGCAGTGCGGGTGGCGGTGATCCAGTCCTTGAGGTGCTGGCCGGATCGGGTTTGTAGGATCTCCGCGAAACCGCGGACGTGCGTGTGAAGGGCCTTCAGCTCCGGGCAGTGGGCAAGGATCGCGGCAAACTGCTCACCTTCCCCGTCGCTCAGGCGCTCAGGGTGTCGCATCATCCAGCCGGTGACCTGCCGGATGCCCGGTGGTGCGGGTGGGACGACGCGTATGCGGCGCCGCCGCCTGGGCCGCAGATAGTCGCTGATGATCTGGTAGCTGCCGCGGTAACCGAGGGCTTGGAGCTCAGTATGCAGCTGGATGGCGTTGGTGTGCCCTTCGGCCCAGCGCTTGTCCAGGTGAGCTTTGTAGGGGTCGAGCTGGCTGGGGCGGGGCTGGTGCCGTCCGCTCAGCAACTGTTCGGGGGCTGCTGCTCGGGCGTTGCGGCGGACGGTGTTGCCGCCCATGTGCAGTTCTCTGGCGATCTCCCGGATGCCGTGTCCCTGGGCCAATAGGGCATGGATGGTCGCGTGCCGCTCTCGGATGCGGGCTTCGATCGGCGACATCGCCTTCGTTGCATCCGTGCTGTCGCATTCGCTCGCCGGGCTATCAGGGCTGGTGACAGCTGTCTTGAGGCAGTTGCTGTGGAGTCGGATGGTGGCTTCGGCGGCGGTGCCGAGGTTCTGCCAGAGGTGGAACCGGTCGGCCACCTGGACCGCGTTCGGGGCGCCGGTGCGAGCGCCATCGGCGTAGGAGCCGGCTCGGTCACGGCAGATGATCTCGGCGCCGGGGTGTTCGCGTAGCCAGCTGGCGAGGGTCGAGGCGTCGCGGCCGGGGAGCAGGTCGAGAGGTTGGCGGGTCTCGCAGTCGATGAGAACGGTGCCGTAGTGGTGTCCGCGGCGAGTGGCGAAGTCGTCGACGCCCAGCACCTTGGGAACGGCCCAGAGCGGGTCAGGCATGGCCATGATCGCCCGTAGGAGTGTTGCCCGGCTCACCCTCGACTGCAGGGCAGCAGCAAGACGGGCCCCGGCCCGGCCGGCGAGGGCAACCGCAACGACCGCCAGGAGACGACGCGAAGCAGGAGTCCGTCTCCCGTACCTGAACGTCAGCCCCGTGACCTGCTCGACGAACGTACGACGCCCGCACTGGTCGTTGTCGCAGTACAGCCGCCGCACGGTCAGTTCGATCAGCACCGGTTGGTCACCGACCGGAGTGTCGGCCAGCCGACGCTCGTAGCGGCTGTGCACATGACTCGACGGAAGCGCACAGTCCGGGCAGGAAACGCTGCGATCGAGGGTTCTCGCAACGATGTGCACCACACCGCACTCCGTGAACACCCGCTCCACCAGAGCCGCTCTGAAGTGTGGAAACAGCACCGCTATGAGGTCATCACACCGCACCACGGTCCCAGATGACGCCACGTCACCGTGGCAGAACGCCGCTGATTGTCCTCACGGAATGTGTGTCAGAACCGAAGTAGTTCTGGCTCACTTTCCGTGGAGCAGACGGATGAGGCGATCGGTGTCCGCGACGGGACTCTGCTGCCCAAGTCCAGTCGGTCGCGATCCGGGCGAAGGTTCGATGATGGGTTCGTGGTGACAGATGCCGAGTGGGCTCGGATTCGCGGGGGCCTGCGCTTCGGGCAGGTCTTCGAGGGCACAGTCGTGAACGTTCCTCGACCCGGTGCCATCGGATCTTCGTGGACATCGGTCTGAGCGTCGGAGGCTTTGTCGACGTCCTGTTGCTGCCGGAACAGAGTGAAGATTGGCCAGCGGAAGGCACTGTTGGGGAGTTCGAGATCTGGTGGGCCGACAGCCGCCAGCAGATCCGGCTGAACCTTCCGATTCTCGGTATCTGCGTAACGATTTTGCAGACTTAGTTGAACGCTTCCGTCCCGGTTGGTTGTTCCGACGTGGGCTGTCCCGTTCGTGACCCCGGGCTCCCGTCCCTCGATGAGTTGCAGGCCCTACTTCGATCTGATGGACCGTCGGCCAACTCCCCGTGAGGTTTTGGTGAGTGGCCGACTGTCTTGGCGAGAGCTAGCTAGCGTGTGGCGAGCCGCTCCAGCAGGGCGGCGCTCCGTGCCAGCAACGCCCGCTCCTCATCCGTGAGTTCGGCTTCGATGGCCTGCGCGAGCCAACCGGCCCTCCGGCCGCGCTCCGCTTCGAGCGCGTCCCGGCCCGCGTCCGACAGCTCGACCAGCGACTTGCGGCCGTCCGTGGGGTGCGCCCGGCGCGTGATCAGGTTCTGTTCTATGAGCAGCCCCACCGCCCGGGCCATCGACTGGGGGCGTACGCGCTGATCGGCGGCGAGGTCGCTGGTGGTCATGGCGCCGTCGCGGTCGAGTGCACCGAGCACGGCGACCTGGCCCAGCGGGATGCGGCCCTCGTGTTTGACGCGTCGGGTGAGCTTGCTCATCGCGGTGCGCAGTTCGGCGGCGATGGCGGCGGCTTCCGAGGTGGGCATAGGGCACTTTACCCCGTTGGTCAGCAAAGCTGTGCACCTGACCTGCACAGCAATGCTGTACAGCAAAACTGAGCAGCATTGCTGTATGGTTTGGCGTTGTCGGGCTCAGCGCCAGCGTTGTCGCAGCCGGGGCCACGGCACACGACAACGGGAAGGAACTCCCATGTCTGTCAAGGCAGTCGGAACCGTCAACGCCGCCATCGAGACCGTCACCGCCCGCCGGATCATCGACAGCCGGGGCAACCCCACGGTCGAGGTCGACGTCGTCCTGGCGGACGGGTCCCTGGGGCGCGCAGCTGTCCCCTCCGGCGCCTCCACCGGTGCCCGAGAGGCCGTGGAACTGCGCGACGGAGACTCCGCGCGCTGGCACGGCAAGGGCGTCGACCGCGCGGTGGCGCACGTCAACGGGGAGATCGCGGCGTCCGTGCGCGGCCGGGACGCGGCGGACCAGGCGGGTCTCGACGCCGCGCTGGTCGCCCTCGACGGCACCGCCACGAAGTCTCGGCTCGGCGCCAACGCGATCCTCGGCGTCTCCCTCGCCGCCGCCAAGGCCGCCGCGGCGGCCCACCGCCAGCCCCTCTACCGCTACCTCGGCGGCGCCGACGCCCACCTCCTGCCGCTGCCGATGATGAACATCGTCAACGGCGGCGCCCACGCCGACAATCCGCTGGATTTCCAGGAGTTCATGATCGCGCCCGTGGGCGCGGACACCTTCGCCGAAGCCGTCCGCATGGGCAGCGAGGTCTTCCACACCCTGCGCCGCGATCTGCTGGCCGCCGGGCACTCCACGGGCGTCGGCGACGAGGGTGGCTTCGCGCCCGCGCTGCGTACCGCTGAGGAGGCGCTCGACTTCGTGATGACCGCCATCGAGCGCACCGGTTACCGCCCCGGCACGGACATCGGCCTGGTCATGGACCCGGCGTCGTCGGAGTTCTTCCGCGACGGGGTGTACGACTACGCGGGCGAGGGGGTGCGCCGCACCCCCTCCGAGCACGCCGACTACCTGGCCAAGCTCATCGACGCCTACCCGGTCGTCTCCATCGAGGACCCGATGGCGGAGAACGACCTGGACGGCTGGCGCGAGCTGACCGCCCGCGTCGGCGACCGCTGTCAGCTCACCGGCGACGACGTGTTCTGCACCAACGAGACGCTGCTGCGCGAGGGCATCCGCACCGGCGTCGGCAACTCGGTCCTGATCAAGGTCAATCAGATCGGGACCCTGACCGAGGCGCTGGCCGCGGTGGCCACGGCCCACCAGGCGGGCTGGACGGCTGTCATGTCGCACCGCTCGGGCGAGACGGAGGACACCACCATCGCGGATCTGGCGGTGGCGACCGGCTGCGGTCAGATCAAGACCGGCTCGCTCTCCCGCTCCGACCGCACGGCGAAGTACAACCAACTGATCCGGATCGAAGAGGAGTTGGGCGACTCGGCGCGCTTCGCGGGCCGCTCCGCACTGAGCTGAACCGGATTCCGTAGCGGCCCTGAAGCGGTTCCACGCGACGAAGATCGTCCACTGTTCGCGCTCCAACGCGGCCAGGGTCTCGTCCACAGGCCACACGAAGTACTCATCCGGGGCAACGGAGAAGTCCACGTCGTGGCACTGGAAGTAGTGAGGTACCCCATCGACGTCGACAGCCGCCGTCCTCTTCCGCGACGGCAGGCACCGCGCGCCCGAGGAACCCGCCCGCACACCCTGGCCGGTGGCGCTCACTCTCACCGCCGCCACGGCCCTCGGGCTGCTCCTCGGGTTCGCGCCCCAGCTCGTCCTGTCCATCGCCGGCGGTTAGCCGCGCACGTGCAGCCCGAAACCCGTGCGGTCCGCCGGCTCCAGTCCCTCCTTCAGGTGCAGCGAGGGGATCTCGTAGTCACCGAAGTTCTGCCGCCGGAACGCGATCGGCTCGGTCGACTCCAGGGTGAGCAGGCGCTGCTCCCAGGCCTTGGCGACGTCCGAGTAGTCCTCGCCGGTCATCCGGTCGGTGCCGTACAGCACGAACGGCGGGAGCACCTCGATGCCCGGGTAGTAGAGGATGCCGTGGTGGATCGGGAACAGCAGATCGTCGATGGGGCCGTTGATCCCGCGAGCGGCGTAATGCGACTCCGGGCCGCCGGCGGTCACCGACAGCAGAGCCTTCCTGCCCGCGAGGGTGCCTTCGCCGAAGCGCTCGCCGTACCTGGTGTCGCTGTGCTCGCCGACGCCGTACGCGAAGTGGTAGGTGAACACCCGGTCCACCCAGCCTTTGAGGATCGCGGGCATCGTGTACCACCACAGCGGGAACTGGAAGATGATCGTGTCGGCCCACAGCAGCTTCTCCTGCTCGGCGAGGACGTCCGGGGTGAGCGTCCCGGCGTCGAAGGCCCGGCCCGAGTCCAGGGCGACCTTCAGCGGACTTGAGGCGTCGGGGCCGTAGTCCGCGGCGTCCACGACCGCCTTCCAGTTCATCGCGTACAGATCGCTCACCCGTACCTCGTGCCCGGCGGTCTCCAATGTGGACACCGCGAGGTCCTTCAGCGAGCTGTTGAGCGACTTCGGCTCCGGGTGGGCGTAGACGATCAGCGTCTTCATGGGAACTCCTTCGGATCGGGTGCCTTCGATTCTGGGCGCCGCGGCGCCCGGCGTTCAGGGGCGCCTCTTCCATCGGACGGGACTTCCTGGTAATGGCAGGACCACCTTCACGGGCAGCACCGAGGCCATACTGGGGGCATGGACGATCTTGCGGGCTTCCTGCGGACCCGGCGTTCCCGGGTCGACCCGGCAGCCGTCGGCATCCCCACCGACAGCCGCCGCCGGGTCGAAGGGCTGCGCCGCGAAGAGGTCGCGCACCTGTCCGGAGTCAGCGTCGACTACTACGTACGCCTGGAGCAGGGCCGCTCGAACCAGCCCTCCGAGCAGGTCCTCGACGCGCTCGCCCGCGTCCTCGGCCTCGACGAGACCGAACGCGGGCACCTCTACCGGCTCGCCCGGCAGCGCCGCCGCCGCGCGAAGGCGCCGGGCGGGCGGGTCCGGCCGGAGCTGCTGCGCGTCCTCGACCTCACCGACGCACCCGCGCTGATCATGGACCACCGCCTGGACGTGCTCACCGGGAACCGCCTCGCCGGGCTCCTCTACGGCCGGCCGATGCCGGGCCTGAACACCGCCCGGCACATCTTCCTCGAGGAGGCCGAGCGCGGCCTATACGCGGA
Organism: Streptomyces sp. NPDC057136; assembly: GCF_042670885.1. Classification (NCBI taxonomy): domain Bacteria; kingdom Bacillati; phylum Actinomycetota; class Actinomycetes; order Kitasatosporales; family Streptomycetaceae; genus Streptomyces; species Streptomyces sp. NPDC057136. The sequence continues at coordinate 293,025 of NZ_JBHUUV010000004.1, read as the reverse complement.
CTGGGAGAAATGCACCCTCGACGTGGTCGGGCACCTACGCCTGGCGGCCGGCAAATACCCCGAGGACCCCCGCCTGGCCTCGCTCATCGGCGAGCTGGCGATGGGCAGCGAGCGCTTCCGCCGCCTCTGGGCCCGCGCGGACGTGCGCGCCCGCACACATGGACGCAAGGCGTACCGGCACCCGCTGGTCGGACTACTGGAACTGCACCAGGAGAACTTCGCACTACCGGACGAGTCAGGCATGGAGCTGCTGGTGCTGTCCGCGGCCCCCGGCAGCCCCTCCGAGGACGGGCTGCGTCTGCTCGCGGGCCTGGGCGCGGACAGCGGTGACGCGCATCCCACAGTGAACGCTCAGGTCCGCGAGTAACTCAACGACGACCACCCACCGCCGGGAGCGCCTCAACACTGAAGGCTTTCCGGTCCCCGGCCTACTTTGCGGCTGGTGAATCGTTTCTTACCCACACCCCAAGACGAACTCGCTACTGTGCTTGGCGGTCGGCCTCCCTTGGGGTCGTAGACCCGCGGTGGAGTCGGCCGCGCCTGACGCGGTCGGAATGGCGCCGGCCGAGGATCTCGACGGGCAGGTCACTCAGCAGGTGGTCGATGCGGGGTGCGTCGTATCCGGCGTCCAGCACGACCAGGAGCTTGGGATCGCCGGCTTCCACTGGCTGGCGGCGACGAGCCGCTCGACGACCTCCCGGATCTGGACCGTGGTCACCGCAGCGACATCGGCTCCCGGCTCCCGGCGGACCGCGTCCAACACCGCCGTCCGAGAGGTGCGACCGCGCTGGCGCCTGCCAACAGACCACTGTCACTCGCCCGTGCGCTCCGCGGGCGTGTCGATGTACTTGTCCAGCAAGCCGTTGATGAACTCCACCCCCCAAGGCGTGTGTGTGCGGAGAGGTCGGAAGGTGACTCGCCGAACCACAAAACGGCCTCTGGGTTGCGCCTGGCCCCATCGAGCCACATGCGTATCCTGCGGAGTCGCCCTCCACTCAGCCGGACAACAGCCTGCTGCACATGTCCACACTCGACGCCCACGTAGAGATCAAGAAGTGACAAGGCGCTCGCAACCTCGTCGTCCGCAAACGTTGCGCTACAGAGCTGACGTGTTACAGATGACGCGGCCATGGCTGAAGATCAAGGTCACCGCGGAGCGGAGCTTCGCCTGGACGAGAGTGTGGCGTCGAGGTAGTCCGTCCAGACGTGCGTGACGCCGGTCTGGTCGCCATGCCCAGTCGTCTCGACCCGGCAGTACGTGGTGTCCGAGTCGGTCTTCTGGCACTGACTGGCGGCAGACGCCGGCCGACAAGGGTGAACAGGTCGGTCAGTTCGCCCTCGACCGGTGCCAGGAATCGGGCAAGAGCCGCTGCTTCGGCGGGCGGTCGGAGCTGCACCCGTTCGTGCCATCCCGCGTACGAGTGCCGCTCGGGTCGCTGCAGAACCCGCAGACTCTGCTGCGTCTCCGCGAGTGGGCCCCGTTCCGTCAGCCGAATCCGGACGAGGTCGTCCGGGGTGCATCGCACGCGCAGCATCGTCCCCCTGGCCCGGATGCCACCCAGTAGCGTGCGCCTGGACCAGGCCGCATACGACCAGACGTCCTCACCGAGGTCGCCGGCGACGATCCCGTGATCTGGCGGAGGCTGTGACGAGGGCCGCTGACCGTTGGCCCGCCCGGTTCGAGGTCAGGGGCCGAGGACGTCCCGCAATTGGGCGCGTCCCGTGATGCCGAGCTTCGGGAAGATCTTGTGCAGGTGGAAGCCGATGGTGCGAGGGGACAGATAGAGCCGGGCGCCTATGTCCCGGTTCGTCAGTCCCTCCGCGGCCAGTTGGGCGATCTGCAGCTCCTGCGGCGTCAGGCCGGCCACGGCCTCCGGGGCGGCGGAGGCCGCCACGGTCACGCCGGCCGCGCGGAGTTCGGCGGTGGCGCGCTCGATCCACGGGCGGGCGTCGAGCCGTTCGAAGACCTCCAGGGCGGTGGCGAGCAGGGGGCGTGCCTCCGCGGCCCGTCGGCGGCGTCGCAGCCACTCGGCGAAGTCCAGTTGTGTGAGGGCGCGTTCGAAGGGCCAGCGCGCGCCCGCGGGGTCGGCGAGCGCCGAAAGGAAGTGCGGCTCGGCGTCGTCGGGCCGGCTCAGCAGGGCCGTGGCACGGTGCACGATCGCGTCCAGGCGGCTGGAGCGGGGCGTGCCCAGGTGGTCCTCGACGGCTCGGAGCACGGCGCGCGCGTCGTCCGCCCGGCCGACGCGCACGGCGGCCGCGGCGAGGTCGGCGAGGTAGTAGTGCGAAGCGTGGTGGTGCAGGGGGACGGGAGGGGAATCCTGCGTGAAGACGCGGCGGAGGTGCTCGTACGCCGCCCTGTGGTCGCCTTCCGCGAGCGCCGCCATGCCGAGCGCCTGGCAGTGACGGACGTACAGACTGCGGGACTTGCTCAGCTCGATGTCGCGGACGGCCTCGGCGGCCCGCTCCCGCGCGCCGGTGTGGTCGCCGCGGACGGCACGCAACGTGGCCTGGAGGATCGGTGCCCCCACGGCGACGTTCTCCGCCCCCGCTTCCGCGGCCAGGCAGTAGGCATCCTCGGCCGCGGACCCGGCTGCCGTCCATGCTCCGCTGTCGAACAGGGCGAGGGCGAGAGCCTGGGTGACCGTGCAGTTGGTGCCAGCCGTGGCGGCCGGGCGAAAGTGGTCCATGGCCCGGCCGAGAAGACGTACGGACAGGTCGGTCTCGTCGAGGATCCAGGCGGTGGCGCCGAGCATGGTGAGGTCGCCGAGCGTGGTGGGATCCGAGACCGGGCCTTCCCACGAGGGGCGCGCCACGTCGCGCAGGCGCTTCAGTGCCTTCTCCCGCTCCGTGAAGGGGCGGGCGACCGCCTCTGCCCACAGCCTGTCGCTCCGGTCCGGCTGCAGGGGGATCAGGTCACCGACGCGCTGGAGTTCGGCGCGGTAGACGGGGTCACCGGAGTTGTAGGCCGGGGTCGCCGCCGTTCCCAGCGCGTCCAGCGCCAGGACGGGAGCCGCGGTGGCCATGGATTCGGCCACGGGCAGCAGGAATCCGAGCGCCTCCTCATGGCGGAGGGTGACGGACAGCGACCAACCGCCGCACAGGGACGCCTCGGCGAGCAGTTGGGGATCGTGCGTCAGGGTGCCCACACGGACCGCGATCTCGCCGACCCACTGGGGGTATCCGGCGAACATGGCGGAGACGGCGGCGGCGAGCAGGCGTCCGGCGCGACGCTCCGCGTCCGGGGTGAGTTCGGCCGCTCGTTCCAGCGCGGTGGCCGCGGCCGCGTATCCGCCGCGCCGCCGGGAGCGCTCGGCACTCTCCGCCAGGGCGTCGGCGACCTCCTGGTCCGGCCCGAAAGCGGCCGCGGCGAGGTGCCAGGCCCGACGGTCGGGTTCGTGTGCGAGCGCGGCGGCGAGTGCGAGATGGGCCTCACGGCGGTCGGCGAAGGAGGCGGCCTGGTGGATCGCGAAGCGGATCAGCGGATGGCGCAGTCGGACGTCGCCGTTCTCGACCCGTACGAGCCCTGCCTCCTCGGCGGGCCGCCAGACCTCGGGATCGTCCAGGCCCGGGACAGCGTGCAGGACATCGGAGAGCCGGTCCGTGCCGGCGGCTGCCGCCAGGAGCAGCGCATGCCGGGTCTCCGGCGGAAGGCCGGGCAGGTCGGCTGCGAACAGTCGCTCGAGCCGGGTAGTGAGAGGGAGGGCGTCGATCGCACCGGGCCTCTGGAGGCCCGGCCCCTTGGCGAACGCCCGAGCGAGTTCGATGAGTGCGAGCGGGTTCCCGGCGGCCTGTTCGATGATCTGGGCCCGGGCCTTGCCTCGCGGCGGATGCGGTTGCTCGTCCAGCAGAAGGCCCGCCTCCGCCCGGTCGAGGGGGCCGGTCGGCAGATGGGGAAAGTCGCGGTCGAAGCGCGCCGGCACCGACTCGTCCCGTGCCGCGAGCAGCAGGGCCATCCGTTCGCCCTCGAGACGCCTGGCGACGAACGCCAGCACGTCCAGTGAGCCGACGTCCAGCCATTGGGCGTCGTCGACGACGATGAGCAGGGGCCGTTCCGTCGCCGCCTCCGAGAGGAGGGTGAGCACGCCGGATCTGATCACGAGCGGCTCCGGGATCTGCTGTCCGTCGCCGTCGTCCGTGCCGAATGCGTGCCGTAGGGCATCGCGCTGACGCGTCGGCAGCCGGTCGATGTCTCGGAGAACGGGGCGCAGCAGTTGGTGCACTCCCGCGAAGTCGAGGCCTTGCTCGCCCTCGCAGCCACGTACGCGGAGTACTCGCCGGCCTCGTGCCGCGGCCACGTCGGCGGCGTGGTCCAGCAGGGTGCTCTTGCCGGCGCCCGGCTGACCGGTCAGCACGAGCACCTTCGAGCCGGGGCCGTCCGCGGCGTCGACGAGTCTGCCGATCCACTCCCGTTCGCGAGCCCTGCCCCGGATGCCCCGCGTGCGTGCCTCTACGGCGCCGACGTCCATGCTCTCCCTTGTCCCGCCCCCACGGCCGCCCCGGACCGCCCAGTGGACGGGGTCAGCCGTGAAATACCTGTTCACAGCGTTGGCGCCATCATGCCAGGCGCTCTTCCGCCATGACTGGTCACATGACAGAAGCGGCCTGTTCGCCCTCCTGGCAGCATCCCCTCAGGGGCGGGAAGAAAGCCGCCTCGCACGAGAAGTCGGAGTGCGATGACGGAGTTCGAAGCGGGACGCGCGGCTGTGCCGATCGGCCGTGAGGAGGAAATCGACCGGATCCTGCGGTGCCTTGATGTGCGTTCCGGTGCGCAGGGTCTGCTCGTGCTCGGGGAGACCGGCACCGGCAGGTCCCTGCTGCTGCGATTCGCCGAGGAGTCGGCTGCGGCGCGCGGGTCCCGGGTCCTGTCGGCGCGGGGCTGGGGCGGGGAGGAACCGGCGCCCTTCGCCTCGCTGTACCGGCTGCTTCTGCCGGTGTTGGACGTGCCGGGCATGTTTCCGAAGGACCGGTGGCCGGTGCTGCGTACCGCATTCGAGCCGGGTGCGGGAGCCGGGCCGCAGGAACGACGTGCGCTGTGTGCCGTCACGCTGGCACTCCTGACCCGCCTCGCCCGGACGAACCCGCTGCTGGTGGCGGTGCACGACGCCCAGGACTGCGACGACGCCTCCTTGGATGTCTTGTTCTCCGTACGGCGGCAGCTCACGGACCAGGCGGTGACCATGCTGTTCACCGCACACGGCGAAGGTCCCCCGTCCGGAGTCCCGGCGGATCTTCCCGTCCTGAGGCTCGGGCCGTTGTCCCCTGGGGCAGCAGCCCGGCTGCTGGACGCGCAGCCCGACGCGCCTCGGGGGCGGCTCCGGCTGGACCTGCTCCGGCAGGCGGAGGGTAATCCGCTGGCGATCGTCGACCTGCACCGGGCCTCACGCGTCGGTGCCGGGTCGGGTTCCGCCCCGCAGGTGTTCGCGTCGCGTCTGGATGTTCTCCCGGAGGACACGCAGCGCGCGTTGTTCTACGCCTCGGCCGCGCTGCGGGAGGAGGAACTCCGCATCGTGATGGCCGCCTTGGGCACCGACGACCTCACCGTGTGGACCCCGGCGGAGGAGGCCGGCCTGATCGGCATCGCCGACGGCCGCCTCGCGTTCGGTCACCCGCTGGTGCGTGCGGCGGCTTTCCACCGGCAGCCCGCGAAGCTGCGGCAGCGGGCTCACCGGGACCTGGCGGCGGCAGCGGGCCAGAGTCCGGCGTACCGGGCCTGGCATCTGGCCGCTGCCGCGATCGGCCCCGACGAGGTGGTGGCCTCGGCCCTGGAGCGGGCGACTGCCGTCCACGCCGCGCGCGCGGGAGACCACTTTGCCTCGGCGGAGGCACTGGAGCAGGCGGCACGGCTCAGCGGGAACGACCTGGACCGGGCCCGCCGCCTCGCCGCGGCCATGACGGCGGCGAGCACTCTCGGGGATCCGGAGTGGGTGCGCGACCTGTACGCGGAGTTCTCCCGGGTCGACCGCGACCCGGACCTGCGATGCACCGCGGCCTGTGCCATGGCCGCCGCGCTGTCGCTGCTCTCGTTCCAGCGGGAAGCCTTCGGGCTCCTGCTGGACATGTGGCGGCACTCTCCCCCACGCACCGCTACCACCTCGTTCGCGCTCACGGCGCTCGCGGCGGCGATCACCCACCAGTCCGGTCTGCCTGAGCATCGCAAGGAGTTGCCGCGCCTGCTCGACCACGCACGCCGACTGGCCCGGGCGACACCCGGGTCGGGGGACGACGGTGACGAGCACTCCGGGCGCGTCACACCCGCCGGACGCACCGAACCCGTGGGCCCGTGCGAGTTCCCCAGGCTCACCGGGCCCGGAGTCCTGGCGGCCCTGGAAGCCTATGTGTCGGTCGGTCTCGATGCCGACGCCCACGGCGGCAGCACGGCCCGCCGGGTGCCCGTCCCGCCGTCCGGACCGCTCGACGGACCGCTCGACGGACCGCTCGACGGACCGATTCCACCGACCCGGCTGCTGACCCACGCCTCGGTGGCGTACTACACCGACGAGTCGGAGCAGTGCGCGGAGATGTACCGGCAGGCGAGCACGCTGCACGGCGCCCGCGGGGCGTGGGGCTCGCGGGTGTGGACGCTTGCGAACCACGTGGACACCCTCATCGCCATGGGCCGATGGCCGCAGGCCCAGGCCCTGATCGAAGAAGGGCGCTCCGACGCGGTCGTCCACCGGTTGCCCCGTGTCGACATGGACCTCGAGGCGCTGGAGGTGACTCTGCGCGCACTGCGCGGCGACAGCCTGCCGGACATCCCGTTCACCAGCCCCCACTGGCGCTCCGTCAACCTCGCCGAGAACCACGCCACTCGGGCCAGAATGCTGCGCGCCAGCGGCCTCCACGCGCTGGCCCTGGGGGACGCCGAGCGCGCGTTCCGCCACTTCAGGTCCCTGTTCGGCGAAGACGGATCGCCGCTCGTCCCCTTCCTGTCTCCACGCTCCGTCGGCGAACTGGCCGCCGCCGCACAGCGCGTCGGCCGGAAGGAGGAGGCGGCACGCGTCCTCGGCGCGCTGCGGGCGGGCCTGGGCGAGAGGCCGACCACCCGCATGACGCTCCTGATGCACCACGCGACGGCGCTTGTCGACGAGGTAGCGGACCCCGAGCACCACTTCCGGCTGGGTCTGGTCAACCCCGAGGGCGACACCTGGCCGATGGAACGGGCACAGGCCCGTCTGCACTACGCGATCTGGCTACGCAGGCGCCGGAGGCCCCTGGAGGCCCGCGCCCAGCTGACCGCGGTCCTCGAGGTGGCGGCCCGGCTCGACGCCCGGGCGCTCGCGGACGCGGCCCGCGGCGAGCTGCGCGCGACGGGTGTCGCCGACGCCTCCGCTTCCACCTCGGCCGAGCGGCTGACTGAGCTGACCGCCCAGCAGCAACAGATAGCGCGGCTCGCCGCGGTCGGCCTGTCGAACCGCGAGATCGGCGATCGGCTGTTCCTGTCGCCGCGTACGGTGGGCTCGCACCTCTACAACGTCTATCCCAAGCTCGGCATCAGCAGCCGCCATCAACTTCGTGACCTCCTGCACGATGTCTGACGTGCGAACGACCACCACCCAGAGGGGCCCGAGCGAGAGGCGAACGAATGCGGCCGGAGCCTGACCGGGAGGCGCGCGCCGAGCAGCCGCGGCCGGTGATCCTCGATCCTCTGGTGCAGCGGCTCGTCGACGCCTCGGCGACACCGCCCTTCCTCCACGAGCTGGAACCGGAGACCGCGCGCCAGGCGTTGCAAGAGGCCCAGGGCGATCGGATCGACGACTTCGACGTGGACGCCACCTTCCATGCGGCGCCCGTGGGGCCCACCGGTCTGGTGGGCTTCTGGGTCTTCCGGCCGACCGGTGTCACGGGCCGGCCCCCGACCATGCTCTACCTCCACGGGGGCCGCTGGATGCTGGGCGACGCGCAGACACACGCATGGCTCGTCAGCGAGCTGGTGCGCGAAGCCGGTGTCGCGGCCGTCGTTCCCGAGTACAGCCGCACGCCCGAGAGTCGCTATCCGGTCGCCCTCGAAGAGTGCTACGCCCTGCTGACCTGGACGGTCGGACAGGCCGAGCCGCTCGGACTCGACACCGACCGGCTCGCGGTCGCCGGCGACTGCGCCGGGGCCACCCTCGCCACGGCGCTCACGCTGCTGGCGCGGGAGCGCGGGGGTCCGGAAATCCGCGCCCAGCTGCTGTACTACCCACTGACCGACGCCCGTTGTGACAGCCCGTCGCAACGGCTCTTCGCCACGGGATATCAGCTCACCCGGGGTGCCGTCCGGTCCTACTGGCGGGAGTACGTGGTCGATCCCCGCCAGCGGGACGAGCCGACCGCGGCCCCGCTGCGTGCGAGTACGGCCGCGCTGGCGGGGCTGCCGCCGGCGCTGGTCGTGACGGCGGAGGCCGACGTCACCCGGGACGAAGCGGAGGAGTACGCGGCCCGGCTACGCCGGGCCGGTGTCGCCGCGACCGCGGCGCGATTCCAGGGCACGGTCCACGACTTCGTGTCGTTGACCGCTCTGCGCAACAGCCCGCCGACACTTGCGGCGGTGCGGCTCGGCGGCAGGTTCCTGCGCGCTCGCCTGAGGTGAGGGCGGCCGAGGAAGGCCGAGGGCGCCGGGCGCGTCCCTGCCGACGCACCCGGCGGGGACCGGCCCGGCGCGCCGTCGCAGGAACCTGAGCGGGAGTACTGAACACAGCACCAGTCGGGTGACTGATGGCACCGACGGCAGGCGGTCCGAGACTGGACGCGGGAGACAGTCGCGTCCCGTCGGAGGTCCCGTGAGCCTCGTGTGAGGCACAGCCGTCGTGCCCGGCCGTCGTATGACGTCCTCGTCGCACCGCCGCCCTCACAACAGCCCGCCCCTCCGCCGTCGGTCCGCGGCGTCCCCGAGCCACGCGAGAACCGGCTTCGCACCGGTCGCCGGCGCACGTTCCGCTGTTCCGGCGCTCTCCAGGGAGCGTCCGCACGACCATGACGAGGGGTCATGATGTCCGTCGTACTCTCCATCCTGCCGCTCCCCCCGTCCGAGCGGGCCGACTACTGGCAGAGCATTGTCTCCGACACGTTGGTTCCCATGGACGTCACGCTGCGCGAGCGCGAGCCCGCGGTGGGGACGATCACCGTCGACACACTCGGCCCCCTCCAGATCTCGGTGGTCGAGGGCGGCCCTGCGAGCGTGTCGCGCCACGCCTCCCTGATCTCCAGGGGCGGAGGGGAGTACCTGACCGTCACGCTCCAGCACCAGGGAACCGGGCGGCTCACCCAGGACGGGCGCCAGGCCCTGGTTCGCCCGGGCACTTTCACCTGCTCCGACGCCGGTCGGCCCTACGGCAGGGAACAGCCGGACAGTTTCCGATTCACGTCGATCCGGTTGCCGAAGGAGGTGCTGGCCGTGACGGACACCGAACTGCGGGCGATCACAGGGACCGTCTTCGACAGCCACTGCGGCACGTCCGGAGTGGTCGCCGGCCATCTTCAGTGTCTGGCGGACCGGGCCGCCGGATTCGACCCGTACACAGGCCGGCAACTGGCGATGACCGCCGTCGATCTGCTGACGGTTCTGGTGCGCGAGCGGCAGGGGCTGCTGAACCCCCACGCGTCGGAACTGGCCCGCGGGATGCTGGCCCGCATCAAGGAGTACATCCTGCGACACCTGGCCGATCCAGGTCTCTGTCCGGAGATGATCGCGTACGCGCACCACATGTCCGTCCGGTATCTACACAAGCTCTTCCAGTCGGACGGGACCACGGTGAGCCGTTGGATCCATCGCGAGCGCCTGGAGAGGTGCCGACGGGAGCTGTCCAGCCAGTCGAGGACCGCGCCCGCCGTCTCTGCGGTGGCCCAGCGCTGGGGCTTCGTGAACCCGTCCCACTTCAGTCGCGCCTTTCGCACCGCGTACGGGATTTCGCCCCGGGAATGGCAGTCGAGCACGCGTCACGTGTGAACCGAGGCGGTTCTCGCCCGGCGTCACCGTAGCAACCGGCCGACCGCCTCGCGCGGGCGTGCCGACCCCGCCCCGAGGGGTGGGATCGGCACGGGCTCCGGGCCGGGGCTCGGGTCAGTGGGCGGTGGAGCGGACCGCGTCCTGGATCAGTTCGGCCACGGCCTTCGGCTGGGCGAGCATGACCAGGTGCGAGGAGTCGACCTCGACGGTGGTCATGCCGGCGCGCTCGTAGCCGTAGCGCTCCACATCGGGGTTGATGGTCCGGTCGGAGGAGGCGACCAGGCCCCATGACGGCTTGCTCTTCCACGCCGCGACCGGCGCCGCCTCACTGAAGGCCCGTGCGGCCAGGGGCCGCTGGGAGACGGCGAGCACGGCGGCGAACTCGGGGTCGACGTCCGCGGCAAAGATGGCGGGGAACTTCCCGACCTCCACCGAGACGTCGGTGCCGGTCTCCTCGGACCCCGCCACGGGGAACGGCGTGTAGACGAGCGCGTCGGCGAGGCCGGAGTCGGGGAAGCGTCCCTGCAGCTCGCCGAGGCTCTCGCCCTCCTCCAAGGCGTATCCGGCCAGGTAGACCAGTGCACGGACGTTGTCCTCCGTGCCGGCGAGGGTGATGACGGCGCCGCCGTAGGAGTGCCCCACGAGGATCACGGGGCCGTCTACGGCACGTATCACCGAGGCGATGTACGCGGCGTCGTCGACGAGGCTTCGGTTGGGCACCGCCGGAGCCACCACCTCCAGGCCGGCGGCGGTCAGTTCGGGGATGACACGGGCGTAGCTGGAGGCGTCGGCGAAGGCGCCGTGGACCAGCACGACGGTGGGGCGGACGGATCGGGACATGCGAGAACTCCTCGGTGCGTGGGTAGCGGTGTGGAAGGCGGAATCGTCGTGCTTCAGAGGCCGAACCGTGCGCGGCGCGCCTCGGGCACCAGGTCGGCGTACTCGGGGTGCTTGCCGATCCACCCCCGGATGAAAGGGCAGTACGGCAGGACGTGCAGCCCGCGTGCGCGGGCGTCGTCGAGGGCTCCCTGGGCGAGCAGCCCGCCCAGGCCCCGGCCCGCGAACCGGGGATCGGTCTCGGTGTGGATGAAGGCGATCTCGTCCTCCGAGAGGAAGTACTCGGCGAAGCCCGCGGTCTCGGTGCCGTCGTCTCCGGCGAGGATCTCGTACCGGGACTTCTCGGGGCGGTCCACCACCTGCGGTTCCATGGGTGCTCCTGTGCGGTTGTGGAAATCGTGGGTCGGCCTGTGGGTGTTCAGAGCGTGCGGCGCACGCCCGCCTGGCGTTCCAGGTTGCGGAGCTGGACCGCGAGGTCGCCCTCCACGGCGGCGTGGGCGGGGCCGCTGCGGCCGATGGGCAGGACCTCCTCGCTGCGCATGTCCTCCAACATCAGGGCGAACGCGGCGTACATCGCGACGAGCGCCACCAGGAGGCCGAGGACCCCGGACGTGCGCGTGAGCCATTCGGCGCCGGTGAGACCCGACAGACCGGTGGCGGCCCAGCGGGGCAGGGAGACCGCCAGGACGAGCCACAGCGCGCGCTTGGGCCGGGTCACGGCGGTCATCAGCGCCCCGAAGCAGAGGAGCGCCAGATTGAAGACGCCCAGCACGCGCAGGCCGTCGGCCGCGCCGCTGAACATGACGAGTGCATAGGCCAGCCAGCTGCCGGCGAAGACGGCCATGAGCGTCGCCGCGATCACGTCACGGGCACCGAAGGCCAGGATGCTCACGAGGAATTGCAGGGCGAAGGCGGGCAGTACGCACAAGGCGACGGCGCCGCGAGCCGCGTCCTCGAAGAGCCCGAGCTGCATGCATCCCGTCATCACGGAGGCGATCGCCACCGTGAAGAAGCCCAGCGGCATCGGTGAGGCGATGGGGCGCAGGTTGATCCGGGTCATCGACCGGAGGTCCGGTTCGAAGCGGCGTCCCGGGGGAGCGTCCGGTCGGCCGGACGGCCCGTCGTCGGCGCCGTCGGCGGAGGCGGAGTCTGTACTCATCGTGGGGATCTCTCGTTCAGTGCTCGAAGCAGGGGTCGAGGAACGGCGGAGGCGTCTCGGGAGTGGAGCCACGGGCGACGCGCCACCGGCGGTGCTGCTCGGACTCGGCGACGGCCTCGGCCACGAGCGTCGCCTGGCGGGCACCGCTCTGGTAGCCGCCGAAGTGGGCCACCGGGCTCCACTCCGGGCTGACCGGCGGGACGGCTTCGTCGAGTCCCTCGTACTCCGCGCTCGCGTAGACGATGCGGCCGCCGACGACGGTGAGCACGGATTCGATGTCGGGGATGGCGGCCTCGGGCACGGTGAAGTAGTCGTCGGACAGGATCGCGAGGTCGCCGTAACAGCCTTCCCGCAGGCTTCCCTTGACGTCCTGCTCGCCGGTGAGCCGGGCTCCGCCGCGTGTGTAGAGGCCGAGGGCGGTCTCCCTGCTGATCAGGTTCCCGGCCGGGTAGAGCGCTGTGCCGCCGACCGTGCGCCCGGTCACCAGCCAGTGGAGCGCAACCCACGGGTTGTACGAGGAGACGCGGGTGGCGTCGGTTCCTGCGGCGACGGTCAGGCCCCGGTCGAGCATGGCCCGGACCGGCGGGGTGTGGGCGGCGGCCTCGGCGCCGTAGCGGTCGCGGAAGGCCGTGCCCTGGAAGGACATGCGGTTCTGGATGGACACGGCGCCGCCGAGGGCGGCGATCCGGTCCAGGCTGTCGGCCGAGACGGTCTCCGCGTGATCGAAGAGCCAGCGGTTGTCGCCGGGGAAGAGTCCTTCCGCGGCGAGCTTCTCGAAGACGGCCAGATCGCGGCGGATCGTCTCGTCGTAGGTCGCATGGAGCCGGAAGCCCCAGCCGCTCTCCATCAGGAGTCGGACGGCCCTCTCGAACTCGGCCTCGTACCCATCGGCGAGCTCGGGACGGGGCTCGGAGAAGTTCTCGAAGTCGGCGGCGGCCCAAGTCAGGTTCTCGCCCGCGCCGTTCAGCCGGAGCCACTCGTCCCCGTCCTCGGGCTTCACCATCTCGGTCCAGCGCTTCAGGTCGGCGAGCTCCTGACCGGCCGTCTGCGGGAACAGGTGGTAGGCGATCCGCAGGGACAGCTCCCCCGACCTGGCGAGGTCGACGACCGTGGCGTAGTTGTCGGGGAAGTTCTGGAACCCGCCGGCGGCGTCGACCGCAGAGGTCAGCCCGAAGCGGTTCAGCTCGCGCAGGAAGTGTCGCGTCGACGTCCGCTTGTCGGCCTCGTCCAGCGTCGGCGCCTTGGCCAGGGTCGAGTACAGGATGAGAGCGCTCGGCGCCGCGAGGAGGACGCCGTTGGGTTCGCCGTCCCGGCCCCGTACGATCTGGCCGCCGCGCGGGTCGGGGGTGTCGCGGGTGAACCCGGCGGCCCGCACCGCGGCCCGGTTCATCAGGGCGGACTGGTACAGGTGCAGGACGAACACGGGGGTGTCGGGAGCGGCGGCGTTCAGCTCGGCGACGGTCGGCATCCTGCGTTCGGCGAACTGTTCGGCGGTCCAGCCGCCGACGACCCGGATCCACTGCCCCTTGGGGGTGCGGCCGGCCTGCTCGCGCAGCATGGCGAGGGCGTGGCGGAGGCTCCGCACCCCGTCCCAGCGCAGCTCCAGGACGTAGTTCAGGCCGCCTCTGATGACGTGCAGGTGCGAGTCGTTCAGACCGGGGATCACCCGGCGGCCGAGGGCGTCGACGACCCTGGTCCCCGGCCCGACGAGGTGGGCGAGGTCGTGGTCGTCGCCGAGGGCCGCGACCCGGCCGTCGCGGATCGCGACGGCGCGGGCCTCGGGACGGCCGGGGTCACCGGTGAACACCTTCGCGTTGCGGACGAGGAGGTCGGCCTGTACGTGTTCCTGCCGCGGTGCGGGAACGACGCCCGCGACGGGCATGCTCGTCGACGGCCCGGTCATGCCAGGGCCTTGCGCAGGGTGTCGGTGGCGACGCCGATGGCGAGTTCGGCGGCCTGCGTCTCGCGCAGCGCGTTCAGCATGACGAAGTCGTGGATGGCCCCTTGTACGCGAAGGGCGGTGACGGGGACGCCGGCGGCGCGGAGCTTCGCCGCGTACGCCTCGCCCTCGTCGCGCAGGACGTCGGCCTCGGCGGTGATGACCAGGGCGGGCGGCAGGCCGGTGAGCTGCTCGGTGGTGGCGCGCAGCGGCGAGGCGGTGATCTGGGCGCGCTCGGCCTCTTCGGTCGTGTACTGGTCCCAGAACCACTTCATGGCGTCGCGGCGCAGGAAGTAGCCCTCGGCGAAGTCGTGGTATGAGTCGGTGTCGAAGCCGGCGTCGGTGACCGGGTAGAAGAGGACCTGGTGGGTGAGGCGGACGTCGCCACGCTGCTTGGCCATGAGGGTGAGGGCGGCGGTCATGTTGCCGCCGACCGAGTCGCCCGCGACGGCGATCCGCGTGCCGTCGAGGTCCTTGTGGTGTCCCTCGCGGGCGATCCACTGGGCGACGCTGTAGTTCTGCTCGATGGCGACGGGGTAGCGGGCCTCGGGCGAGAGGTCGTACTCGGGGAAGACGACGGCCGCCCCGGTGCCGACGGCTAGTTCGCGGACGAGCCGGTCGTGGGTGTGGGCGTTGCCGAAGACCCAGCCCGCGCCGTGGATGTAGAGGACGACGGGGAGCGGGCCGGTGGCGCCGCGCGGGCGGACGATCCGGGCGCGGACGTCGCCGGTCGGACCGCCGTGGACGGTGACCCATTCCTCGTCGACGGCGGGCAGGGGTACACCTTCACCGCTCTGGACGTCGTCCACGGCCTTGCGGCCGTCCGCCACGGGGATCTGGTAGAGGTACGGCGGCTGGGCGGTGGCGTCGGCGAAAGCCTGGGCGGCGGGTTCGAGGGTCGGCCGGTTCGGCATGAGGGGTTCTCCTTCGGAGGGTGTGCGGGGTGGGGCGAGTCGGGACGGTTCTCAGCGGGTCGCGCGCGCGGCGTCGAGGATCACGTCCGTGACCACGGCCGGGCGGGAGACGACCACGGCGTGCGACGCGTCCACCTCGGTGGTGTGCGAGCCGGCGCGCCGGGCCATCCACCGCTCGGCGGCCGGCGGGATGTTCTTGTCGGCGGTGGCGATCAGCGCCCACGACGGGATCGTCTTCCACGCCGCTTCCCCCGCCTTCTCCTCCAGCGCGACGGTGGAGACCGGGCGCTGGGTCGCGGCCATGACGCCCGCGTCGGCGGCGGGGACATCGGCGGCGAACTGACGGTGGTACTCGGCCTGGTCGATGACGAGTTCGGTGCCGGTGCCGCCGTCGGGCAGCGGGTACGGCTGCGGGTCGACCGTGTCGCCGAGGGTGGATCCGGGGAACTTCGCGGCCAGCTGGGCCGCGCTCTCGCCCTTGTCCGGGGTGAAGGCGGCGATGTAGACGAGGGCCTTCACGCGGCTGTCGCCCGCGGCGGCACCGCTGATGACAGCGCCGCCGTAGGAGTGGCCGACCAGGACGACGGGGCCGTCGACGGTGGCGAGCACGCCCCGGAGGTAGGCGGTGTCGTCGGCGAGGCCGCGCAGCGGGTTGGCGGTGGCGACGACGGAGTAGCCCGCGCGACGCAGTCGCTCAATCGTGCCGCTCCAGCTGGAGGCGTCGGCGAACGCCCCGTGGACCAGAACGATGGTGGGCTTGGGAGCATGCCGGACGGTGCCGGCGGCGGGCGAGCTGCTCGCGGGTGCGGCACCGATCAGGGAGGCCAGCATCGCGGGCAGGGCGAGGGCGAGGGCGAGGGTGCGCTTCGTGGGAAGCATGTGCGGTTCCTTGTCGGGTGGTGAAGCGGCAGGCTTGCTCAGTCGAGGAAGGCGAGCAGGGCGGTGTTGACCTCGTCGGCGTGGGTCCAGATCAGGCCGTGCGGGCCGCCTGGCACGATCGTCAGCTGGGCGCCGGTGATGCGCTGGGCCAGCGGGATCGCGGTGGCCTCGACGGGCAGGGTGCGGTCGGCGTCGCCGTGGATGATGAGGGTGGGGACATCGATGCGCGGCAGGTCCGCGCGGAAGTCCGTGAGCCAGGCCTGGACGCAGTCCAGGGTGCCCTTGGCGGAGGCGCTGACGGCGACGTTCCAACTGGCCTGGACCGCCTGCTCGCTGATGCGCTCGCCGCCGAGCACGTCGACGTTGTAGAAGTCGGCGAGGAAGGCCGTCATGAACGCGAACCGGTCGGCGGTGATGGCCTCTTCGATGCCCTCGAAGACGCTCGCGTCCACCCCGCCCGGGTTGTCGTCCGCCTTCAGCAGGAAGGGCGGGACGACTCCGATCATGACGGCCTTGGCGATGCGGTCGGAGCCGTACGTGCCGAGGTAGCGGGTCACCTCGCCGCTGCCCATGGAGAAGCCGACCAGGACGGCGTCGCGCAGGTCGAGGGTGGTGAGCACCTCGTTCAGGTCGGAGGCGAAGGTGTCGTAGTCATAGCCGTCGGCCGGCTGGTCGGAGCGACCGAAGCCGCGCCGGTCGTACGTGACGACCCGGTGGCCGACGGCGAGGAGTGCGGCGGTCTGCTTCTCCCAGGAGGCCCCGTTGAGCGGCCAGCCGTGGATCAGCACGACGGGCTGTCCGGTGCCGTGGTCCTCGTAGTACAGGTTGATGGGTGCAGAGCCGCCTTCGGCGACCTTGATGAACGGCATGGTGGTGCGCTCCTTGCGTCGGTGTGTCGTTGCGTTTCGGATGGACGGGCGGAGGTGGCCTCAGAGTCCGTACGCCTCCAGCAACCGCAGCCAGACTTCGCTGACCGTCGGGAAGGCGGGGACGGCGTGCCACAGATGCTCGAGCGGGACTTCTCCCACGATGGCGACGGTGGCCGTGTGGATGAGCTCGGTGGCCATCGGGCCGGTGAGGGTGCAGCCGACGACGACGCCACGGGTCTCGTCGACAACGAGCTTGGCGTGGCCGCGGTAGTCGTCCGCGTACAGCGCGGCTCCGGCGACGTCGTCGATGCGGTATTCCACCGCGCGTACCGCGACTCCCGCTTCGCGTGCCGCGCGTTCGGTGAGACCGACGCTCGCGACCTCGGGGTACGTGAAGACTGCCTGGGGGACGGCGATGTGGTCGGCCTCCGCGCTCCAGGCCTGCCGGCGGCCGGTGTCGGCGGGGCGGCCCGCGGCGCGCTCGGCGATCGCCGCGGCGCAGGCGCGTGCCTGGTACTTGGCCATGTGGGTCAGCGGCGCACGGTGGTTCACGTCGCCGACTGCGTAGAGCCAGTCCCCGTCGAGAGCGGTGACGCGGCAGGTGTCGTCGACCGGGAGCCAGTCACCGGGCGGCAGTCCGACGGTCTCCAGGCCGAGGTCCGCGGTTCGCGGGCGGCGGCCGACTGCGGCAAGCACCTCGTCGCAGACGAGGGTGGCGCCGTCGTCGGTCTCCACGGTCACGACACGGGTGGTCTCGTCACGGGCGACCCTGGTGGCCGAGACCCCGAAGCGGATCGTGACGCCCAGACCGGTCAGACCCCGGGTGACCTCTTCGCCGGCACACGGCTCCCAGCCGGTCAGCAATGCCTGGTCGCGGACGAGCAGGGTGACGGAGGAGCCGAGAGAGCACCACGCGGTGGCCATCTCACAGGCCACCACTCCCCCGCCGATGACAACGAGCCGCTCGGGCACCGCGTCGGCCGTGGTGGCCTGCCGGTTGGTCCACACACCGATCCGGTCGAGCCCTTCGACCGGCGGCAGCGCGGGTTCCGTGCCGGGGCCGAGGACGACCGCGAGCCGGGCCCGCAGGGTGCGGACCGTGCCGTCGGCCCCGGACACCTCCACCCGGCGCTCTCCTGCGAGCCGTCCACGCCCTCGTACGAGGGGTATGCCGGCGCTGTTCAGCCAGTCGGCCTGGCCGGTGTCGTCGCCTCGGCCGGTGAACCGGTCGCGGCGGGCCAGGACGTGCGCCGGGTCGAGCGCCGCGGTCACCGACTGCCGCGCCCCGTCGACCGACCGCGCGGCTTCCCTGGCCGCGCCGGGACGCAACATGGCTTTGCTCGGCACGCATGCCCGGTAGGAACACTCGCCGCCGACCATCTCGGCCTCGACGACGACGGCGGTCAGTCCTGACCGGACGACCCGGTGGGCGGCGACCTCGGCGGCCGGCCCGCCACCGACCACGACGACGTCGTACGTGTCCTCCATCAGCCGTGCACCAGGGGGGTGTCCACGAGGTGCTCGGCCAGGAACCACACCTGCGCCTCGCCGGTGCGGATGACGTCGGAAACGAGCAGGTCGGTGCTGCCCTCGTCGCCCTCTGCCGATATCCGGGCGGCGGCGTCCCGCGCGTCGATCAGGATCCGCTCGTGAGCGTCGAGGAGCCGCGACAGCATGACGGGGACCTTCTCCACGCCGTCCGGCGGCCGGGGAATCGCCGTCAGCTCCGCAACGTGGCGCGGGTCTCCGACAGCGACGCCGCCGAGGCTCTGGATCCGCTCGGCCAGCATGTCCACGATGCCCAGTTGGGCCTCCGCATGCTTGTCCAGCATGAGGTGGAGCGAGTAGAAGGTCGCCCCGCGCATGAGCCAGTGGTGCTTCTTGTAGAGGGAGTACAGGATCTGCGTGTCGGCGAGTACGCGGTTCAGTCGCTGGCACGCGTACATGCGGGTGTCGTGGCTGAGGCCGATCGGCAGCTGCTTGAGCGTGCCGAACGTCTGGGTCTCGTCGCCCTTCTGGTGCAGCAGCGGCTGGCCGCCGCCGCGCGGGGGTGTGGTGGTGGGTGCGGATTCCATCAGGTGCTCCTGTTGTTCGGTGGTGGGCCCGGCCGTCCGGGCGGGGGGCGCGGGACGGCCGGGCCCGGTCTTCGCGGCTCGCGCTCAGCGCCCGCCGTGGCCGGCGCTCTGCGGCGCCGCCCGGTGCAGTACGAGCCGAGTGAGCAGCCCGCTCCCGACGCCCGCCGCGAGCACGAGGGCCGTCCACCACAGCGGGTACGGCGTGAAGCCGAGGGCCGCGTCGAGGGACCAGGCGCCGGGTCCGGTGGCGACGAGAGCGGCGGCGGCGCCGATGAGGACGAGCGGGTACTCGTAGCCGTCGTTCTGCACCCAAAGGCCGTTGTGCCATTTCACGGTGAGGGCGACGGTCATGACCCCGATGGCCCCGGTCGCCGCGAGCGGGGTCAGAAAGCCTGAGGCGAGCAGCAGACCGGATCCGATCTGGCCACCGCCCGCCGCCAGTGCGGTGAGGGCTCCGCCGCGGAATCCGTCGGCGCGGAACTCCTCCGTGCCGCCCTCGAGTCCCCTGCCGCCCAGGTGCGAGCTGATCTTCTGCACGCCATGACCGGCGACGAGCAGGCCCACCAGCAGACGCAGGATCAGAATGCCGGTGTCCAAGGGGGTCAGCCCGCCGCGTGCGCGCCGATGACGCTCTGCGCGTACACGACACCCAGGCCGTACGCGCCCGCGTGGGCCTTGACGATCTCCATGACCGCGCCGTACGTCTCCTGGCGCGCCCAGTCGCGCTGCAGCTCAAGGAGCACCTGCACCCAGGTCACCGGCACCGCGCCGGCCGCGATCATCCGCTGCAGCGCGTGCTCGTGGGCGGCCGGGCTGACGCCGCCGGAGGCGTCGGAGACCACGTACACCTCGTACCCCTGCTCCAGCGCGGACAGTGCGGGCAGCACCAGGCAGACCTCGGTCCACAGGCCGGAGAGGATGATCTTCTTGCGCCCGGTCGCCCTGACCGCCGCCACGAGCGCCTCGTCCTCCCAGGCGTTCATCGTCGTGCGGTCGATGACCTCGTGCTTGGGAAACACCTCGGCGAGCTGAGGCAGCAGGGGCCCGGAGAACGACTCAGCGGCCACCGTGGTCAGGACGGCGGGCACATCGAACGCCTGAGCCGCCTTGGCGAGACCCACGGTGCTGTTGATGATCGCGGCGCGATCGCCGCTCCCGGTGCCGAAGAACATCTGCGGCTGGTGGTCCACGAAGAGCATGACCGCGTTGTCGGGCGTGAGCAGGTCCGCGCTCGGGGCAGCCTGCACCTTGGTGATGTCGAACATGAGGGGTCCTCTCGGAACGGTCGGTACTGCGCCTGCCGCCTTCCCGCGGCTCGGCACACCCCGAAGCTACGACCATCCCGACCGACCGACTTGTCTCTCTGTGCTCAGGAGTTGGCACGACAGCGCACCATCCGCCCAGGACCGGGACCCCTTTCCGGTCGGCCGGCACCCACGTCCGTTCAGCAGCAGGTCAGGGCGGCTCGATCCAGTCGCCGGGATCCGGGGGGGCAGCGAATACCTCGCCTGATCCAGCGGATCACGTGGAGAGCCGGATGCTCGGCCAACGGGCACGTCCGGTTCGGCGGGCGGGGACGGGAAAACCGGCACTGGTAACAGTGCACGGCGTCTCGTCCCCGACCCAACACATGGAACTGGACTGTCACGGCGCTGAGCTGCTGTTTCAGGTTCTGACCGAGCGAGAGGAGGAGAACAGTGTCGCCATCGCGTCCAACAAGTCCTTCGGACTCTGCGCGGCCATCGTCGACCGCCTGACGTTCAACGGCACGATCATCGGGACCGGCACCGACTCCTACCGGATCGCCTCCACCCGGGCACGAGCCGAAGAACCCGCCACGGCCGGCTGACCGCCCGCGGTGCGACTCAACGGCCCGCCTCAGGGCAGGCCCCGGGAGGCAAAACAGCCGGCCGGGGCCAGCCTTGAGGGCCGGTCATTTTCGCCAGAACAGGTGGTGCGTCACCCCGCTCGGGCTGGGAACGACCTCCAGGTGGAACCGGTCGAGCAGCTCATCGGGGGACTCCCAGAGTCGTACTCCGGACCCGAGCTTCACCGGCGAGACCGCCACGTGCAGCGTGTCAACGAGGTCGGCGTCAAGGAACTCCCGGATGGTGGTAGCCCCGCCGCCGAGTCGGACGTCCTTGCCCTGCGCCGCCTCCCGGGCCTGTTCGAGGACCGTGGCAGGGTCGCCGTCGACGAAGTGGAACGTGGTGTCGGAGAGCGTGAGCGAAGGACGCTTGTGGTGCGTCAGCACGAATACCGGGGTGTGGAACGGGGGCTCGTCACCCCACCAGCCCTGCCACTCATGGTTGTGCCAGGGCCCGCGCTGGGGCCCGAACTTGTTGCGGCCCATGATCTCGGCGCCGATGTTGCGGGCGTAGTCCCGCGTGAGGTAATCGTCCAGGCCCCGGCTGCCCCCGGGGTCGGTGCGCATGGGCCAGCTCGCCGTGGCGCCGGCCCAGGCGAACAGCCTCTCGGGCTCGACATGACCGAATGGCCTCTCGAGGGTCTGGTCCTCACCGGCACCGATTCCGTCACTCGAGACGTTGAAGTTCTGGACTCTCAGTAGCTGAGCCACATGTTCCTCCTGTGTTGTCGACGGTGGTGAGACTTGCCGGGCCGGGAAAACTCATCGCTGCGTCCGTGACCAGTCAGAAACTCGGCGTCGGCAACCTCAACCGCCAAGCCCCTGCACCCAACTCATTCCGAAATGATCAGCTAGCCAAATGAGTTGGCTTCTCACTCTCAGGATGAGTCTCCGTAGCGGGTGGCAATCGCGGCGGCGCGGTTGCGTAGGGAGGTGCGCAACGACTGCGGGGCCAGGGCTTCCGCGTCCGTGCTGAGCTGCCACAGCGCCCATTCGGCGTGTCGTGAATCTTGGAAGGTCACCTCCAGCCGCAGCCGGCCGTCTGCGTCGGGTTCTTCTGCGCGGACGGCCAGCGCGGTGTCCAGCAGGTCCTCCCGCCGCGCCGGGTTCACCCGTACCAGCACGGTGATGTGGTCGCCGGAGAGAAACTGCGCGGAGCGCTCCCGCCAGATCCGGTCCAGATCGACCCGGTTTGGTCGCTGTGCCGTTTCGGGGAGTTCCTCGGCGGCCAACACCCGCGACAGCCGGTAGGTGCGGTCCGCGCCAGATCTCGTGGCCAGCAAGTAGACCCGGTCGCGTACGGTGACCAGGCCGATCGGGTCCACCGTGCGCCACTGCGGTGTCTGGCCTGTGGCCGCGTAGTGGATGCGCAGCTTGTGTCCGGCGAGCACCGCGCGCCTGACCTCGATCATTGTGGTGTCGGGTACCTCCTCAATGACCAGCCGGCGTGAGAGCAGGTCGGTCTCCGGGTCGACGAGAAATCGCTGGGCCGCGTCGCTCGCGGTGGCCCGGTGGCTTTCGGGCAGCGCGTCGACCACCTTCCGCATGGCCGAAGCGAGCGCCGAGCCGAGGCCGAATACCTGCTCGCCGCGGCCCGATCCGGCGGTCAGCAAGGCAAGGGCCTCGTCGTGGTTCAGTCCGGTGAGCTCGGTCCGGAAACCGGGCGACAACGCGAAACCGCCGTGCCTGCCGCGTTCGGCGTAGACCGGGACGCCGGCCGCGGACAGCGCCTCGATGTCGCGCAGCACGGTGCGGGTGGATACCTCCAGCTCGCGGGCCAGCGTGTCCGCTGTCAGCCGACCGCGCTGGCGCAGCAGTAGCACGAGTGAGACCAACCGGTCGGCACGCATACGAGAACTTTAACGGAATACATGACTGAGGGTGTCGTGATTTGTTGGGAGGCTCGTTGACGCGACGTCAAAGCCGGCGGCTACCGAGCCGATGGACGTACGTACTCCCGATGAATCGAATGGAGCTGATATGGCAGTGGAACGAACGGCGGTCAACCCGGTGACGTGGTCGGTGGAGATGGGATTCAACCAGGGTGAGGTCGTCTCCGGGCACACACGGACCCTGTACATCTCGGGGCAGACCGCGATGAGCGGCGACGGCAAGCCCCAGCATGACGGTGACATTGCAGCGCAGTTGACGCTGAGCATCGACAACCTGGAGGCCGTGCTCGGCGAGGCCGGCATGTCTCTCGCGAACCTCGTCCGGCTCAACGTCTACACGACCGACGTCGATCTGCTTTTCCAGCACTACGGCGTGCTGGCAGCGCGGTTGGGCGCCGCCGAGGTGGCGCCGACCACCACGATGCTCGGGGTGACGCGACTGGCGATACCCGGCCAGATGGTCGAGCTTGAGGGGACCGCCGTCGCGTAATGCGACCTCGCCCTGCCTGCTACTTGTGCCGGTTGAACCGGCACAAGTAGCAGGCAGATGGGTGACTACCTGTGCTCAGAATGGTGACAATCGGCGCCCATGGCCTCGACGGCGAGTCCTTCCTGCAACGACTGCGCGACCGGTGTAGCCGCCTTCGGCCCACACCAGGCTGATCTTCCTGAACCGCTCACGCATCCGGGGCAGCATGATGCGGGCAGCCTGGCGGTCGGTGACGTCCGCGGCAGTCACCAGGACCATCAACAGCAGGCCGAGGCTGTCCGTGATGACGTGTCGGCGCCTGCCGTTGATCTTCTTCCCGCCGTCGTAACCGCGTGAGGCCGCGGGCACCGAGGCGGCCGCCTTGACCGACTGCGAGTCGATGATCGCCGCAGTCGGCTCGCGGTCGCGGCCCGCGGACGCTCGCGGGCCTTGCCGCGCAGCCGGTCGTGCAGCTCCTTGACCAGCCGTTCCTGCGCCACCTGCGGAAGAAGTCGCAGACGCGGTCCCATGCGGGAAAGTCCGCAGGAACGGAGCGCCACTTGACACCGTTATCGGTGACGTAGAAGACCGCATCCAGCATCTGCCGGTGACAGTAGCCCTCCGGCTGGCCGCCCCGGCCCTCCAGTCACGCAGGCACCGCCAGCGCGTCACGCACCACCACCCACTCCGCGTCGGTCATGTCCGACGGATGCCGCCGCACCCTCTCCAGCCGGTCGGCTGCGTTCCCGAACCGGTGAGCGAGGCAATCGCACACCGACGGCGCCGAGTTGAACCCCGAGGACGAAACCGCGCACAACTGCATCAACAGGGCCGCCGGTCTCACGAGTTGGCTTCAACAACCCTAATGCTGCACCAGAGGCCCTGCCTTCATGCACCCCCACCCGGCCAAGTCCACAAGACCAGGCACCCTGTTCGACCAGAACCGTCCTCGTGATCGATAGGAATACGGCTTCTAAAGATCAAGCTGACCACGCTATCGCTTTGTGGCATGCGCTGGGGACTACGACTTGGGTGCTGTCTCGGGTGCGGGCCTGTACGCCGACGGGGACCACGGCTGCGGCTGCTCGAAACGTACAGCCACTCCTGAGTGCGGAGGGCGCCCGCAGCCTCAAGCCTCAGTCGACGTCCGCGTACGACGTGCCGAGTTTGAGGCTGTCGATGCGGTTGATGATCTCGTTCTCCGGGTGATCGCGGTCGTAGGCGCCCCACTTGGGATCGTTGTAGGTGTCCCAGGTGCGGCCGGTGTAGCGCGTGGAGCCGTTGATGAAGGTCTGCTGGGCCCCGTCGAGCCGCAGCTCGATCCAGCCTCCGGTGGTCGAGTCCGAGGTGTGGATCGCGAAGGCGAACCGGTGCCAGTCGAAGGCCGCGATCGGAGCGGACCAGATCTTGTTCCACACCTCGCCCGGTTCGATGTAGTAGAGGTTGGCTGAGCCGCCGGAGACCGTCATCAACACCGGGTAGTTCTGGCTGGAGTTGGGATACGACTTCCACTGGAAGACGACGAAGTCGCCGCTGGCCAGGCTGGTGGTGGACAGTTTGCTCTCCCAGCCCAGGTAGTACGTGCTGTTGTTCTGGAACGTGTAGTTGGAGCCGCCGATCCTGATGCCCTTCGACTCGCAGCGGTCGATGCCAACTGCCTTGGTGTACCGCCAGATGTCTCCGTGGCCGTCGGTCTGGGCCGCGGAGACGATGCCGCCCGGTGACGGGCACTCCAGACTGCCGAAGACACCGATTCCGTTGGTGGTGTCACCGTCCCAGGTGAGCGAGGCGCTCGCGGGTGAGGCGACGATGACGGACCAGGCGAGTATCGCTGCGGGGAGAGCCAGAAGACGCTTGCGCACAGGTTTCCTTTCACTGGGCAGTGGGCGGCAAAGGGCCTTGCCCACAGGGAACTTGATGCCCAGCGAGTGTGATCCACAGGCTTGAGAAAGCGGAATACCTTGTTCTGTTTTTTCTTTCCCGAACCTCAGAAAGGCGCTTCACAACAGCCCGTGGTGGCAGTGCGCTTTCGAGCGGCTGCGCGAGGAAGCCCATCGGATCCTGGCCGAACTCGGCGAGGTGGAGAGCCGGCTGGAGCGGTTGGTCATCGCGCGTGAGACGGTGGCCGGGGTGCTGATCGGCCCCGCCATCAAGGGCTCGGAGTGCTTCGGCCCCCGTGCTGCTGTGTAGCGCGGGGGCCGAAGGGGTGCCGTCCTCGCTCCGACTCAGGTCACTGGATTCCGGCGGCTCTGGTCACCATGCGTTGATGACCGGCGCGTCGGGTTCGTGCTCCCGCCAGGCCTCGTTGAGGCGCGCGAGCCGGTCCGCGGCGGCGATGCCGCGCAGGGACGCGACCTTGCCGTCGCTGACTTCGAACGCCACGGCGCCCACGACCCGGTCGTCGACCACGGCGAGGACGGCCGGGGAACCGTTGATCAGCGCGATATGGATCGCGGGCGAGCCGCCGGCCAGCCGCCGCTTCGCCGGCGTGGGCTTGAAGCCGGCCCGCACGTAGGAGGCGACCCGCTCGCGCGTCTTGTACCGCAACAGCCGCTTGCCCAGTCCGGCGCCGTCCGAGACCGCCGTCACGTCGTCGGTGAGCAGCGCCACCAGCCGTTCGGTGCGCCCCGACGTGGCGGCGGCGAGGAACTCCTCGACGACCCGGCGCGCGGACGCGGGGTCGGCCTCGACGCCGCTGCGGCGCTCGGCGGCGACCCGGATCCGGGCCCGGTGGACATGCTGCTGGCTCGCGGACTCGGTGATGTCGAGGATCCCGGCGATCTCGGCGTGGCTGTACGAGAAGGCCTCACGCAGGACGTAGACGGCCCGCTCGACCGGCGAGAGGCGCTCCAAGAGGGTAAGTACGGCCAAGGACACCGATTCGCGCTGCTCGAAGGTGTCGGCCGGGCCGAGCATCGGGTCGCCCTCGAGGAGCGGCTCGGGCAACCAGGCACCGGCCGCTCGCTCGTGGCGCGCCTGCGCCGAGCGGAGCCGGTCGATGCAGAGATTGGTGACGACCTTGGTCAGCCACGCCTCCGGCACCTCGACCCGTTCGCGGTCTGCGGCCTGCCAGCGCAGGAACGTGTCCTGCACGGCGTCCTCGGCGTCGGCGGCCGAGCCGAGCAGACGGTACGCGAGCGAGGCCAGCCGGCCCCGGCTGGCCTCGAACCGATCGATGGCTGCGTTGTCCATGCGGAACAGCCTATGCGGCGACCCTCACACCGGCCCGGTCAGGCGCGGTGGCCAGGCGGCGCTTGCGCTTCGGCATGCCGAAGGTCGGGTGGGCGATGCCCCACCCGGCCCCCTTGAGCACGCCCGACTTGAGCCGCGCGGCGGTCCGGCCGCCCAGGTACCAGGACTTCGACCGGACGTCCCCGTCCACCATCTGGAAGATCGCGTCCCGCCGCCCGAGGCTGATGTGGTTGCCGTGGTACTTCAGCCCGGTGGTCGGGACCTCGCTGCCCGTCAGGCGCGCGATGATCGCGGCGGTCGCCTGCATGTTGGTGAAGCCGGCCGAGGCGCAGGACATCGGCAGCGGCCGGCCGTTCTCGCCGATCGCGTAGGCGCAGTCACCGGCGGCGTAGACGTCCGGGTGCGAGACCGAGCGCATGGTGCGGTCGACGACGATCTGGCCGGTCTCGGCGACCTCCAGGCCGCTGGCGGCCGCGATGGGGTGCACGGCGAACCCGGCCGACCACACGGTCACGTCGGCCGGGATGGACGTACCGTCGGCGGCGATCGCCCGTGTCGGCTCGACGGCTTCGATGCCGGTGTGCTCGTGGACGGTGATGCCGAGCCGGTCGAAGGCCTGGCGCAGGTGACGGCGGGCCTTCGGGGAGAGCCAGGCGCCCAGCTCGCCGCGGGCGGCGAGCGCGACCGAGAGGTCGGACCGGGACTCGGCGAACTCGGTGGCGGTCTCTATGCCGGTCAGCCCCTCACCGACGACCAGCACAGTGCCACCCTCGCCCAGGCCGGCCAGGCGCTCGCGCAGACGCAGCGCCGAGGACCGGCCGGTCACATCGAAGGCGTACTCGGCCACGCCGGGGACGCCATGGTGGGCTACGGAGCTGCCGAGCGCGTAGAGAAGCGTGTCGTACGCGAGCTCGCCGTCGCAGTCCTCGCCGGTCACGGCGACGGTCCTGCGCTCGGGGTCGACACCGGTGACGCGCGCCAGGCGCAACCGCACCCCCGTGCCCGCGAATACGTCGGCGAGCTTGCGGAACGCGAGGTCCTGGCCGATCGCGAGCTGGTGGAGCCGCATCCGCTCAACGAAGTCGGGCACGGCGTTGACGACGGTGATCTCGGTGTCGGCGGGGGAGAGCCGGCGGGCCAGGTTTCCGGCGGCGAAGGCCCCGGCGTATCCGGCGCCGAGTACGACGATGCGGTGTTTCATGGCGTTGCTCCTGTCTCGTTCGCGTGCCCTTTGAACGAGACGGCGCCCCGATTGCTGACAGGAGCCGGGTGTGACGCGGGTCACCGAACCAAGACGAGCGGCTGAGCCTCCGACAGGCGCTTGGGCCTGTCTTGGGCAGTCGAAACGGGGTGATGGGCAACTACGGATCGAGATGGCCAACTATCGGTCGGCGTTACACCAGTCCAAGCTTCTGTGTGTTGTGGTCGGGTAGCCGGATCACGTTGCTTCATGTCCACCCTGACCAGCGTCCGCTACGACTCAACTCCCGGACCTTCTACAACTGGAGCGAGGGCAAGCGGCACGTCCAAGCTGTGATCGTCATGGCACCTCGTAGGCACCGCCGTCTACAGATCGCTCTGTTGCTCCAGGCGCTGAACGACACGGGCGGCGTGCTCAGCACTCCTGCGCGCCTCCCGCAGGGCACGCTCCGCCGCCTGCACAGCCGAACCAGCCTCCACCGCGGCCGCCCCGGTCTCGGCCTTGGCCTGACGGGCCGCCTGCAGCTCGCGCTCCAGGTGGCGAACCCGTTCGGTCGCTTCCTCGGCCCTCCCTCCGGCAGATTCCTGCGCATCGCGGGCCTCCCCGAGCTCCTGCTCGTGTCCGGCGACCTTAGCGTCGGCCTCCTCCGCAGTCGCACGAGCCCGTTCGAGGTTATGGCGCCGAGCCGCTTCACGCCCTGGCTTCTTCTTCGGCGCGGGCTGTTCCGCCGAGGCCGGGAGGTCGGGCACCGTCTCCGGGGTGACAGCGGCAAATCCGACCGTGACCTCGGGCACCTTCACGAGCCGGCCCTTCGACCACTGATCGGCGACGTCCGGGTGGGTGAGCACGCCGTGGAGGCTCTGCTCGATCTCGTGCAGCACCGTGTCGCTCACCGGCTCCCCGGCTCCCCGGGCCAGTCCGGCAGCCGTACGTGCAAGAGCGGTGACGAGCTGGTGCTGCTGCTGGCTCGCCGCACGCAGCCGCTCGGCATCAAGCGTCCGGTGGGCCTCGCGCAGCGTCTCCCCCAACGCCAAAAACTGCTCCGCCTCCTGCCGCCCCTCACGGGCCAGAAGGTTCGCAGCCCACGCCGCGAGCACCGGCCGACGCAACGCGGCGATCGCCTTCGCCCCGGCCATGTCCTTCTCCTTCCGAGCCTCGGCAACGTACGCATCCCGCGCCGGAACAAACTCGGCCGGCTTCAGCCCATACAGCTTCTCGGCAATCTCCTCGACATCCACGCCACCCACTCTGCGCCGCCCACACGCGGCCGACACGATCGCGCCCGTCGCACCTCCGCCGGATGCCCGACCCGATCACCCACCCGGCCGCTGCTTCATTGCTGGCCCCGCGGGGTGCCGATTCCGCTGCTCGCCGGCACCCGGTTCTTCGCAGGAAGAATCTCCAGGTCCGGGCGAGCAGATCAGAGCCGAGTCACCCCGTAGCAGGCCGGCGGCGCGGGCCCCGTGTGCACGGTGGACGAGTTCGCGGACGGCCGTTGGGGCGATTGATCGTCGGTGAGCTCCTCCGGCGATCGTCCGGCGTGTGCGGCGAGGGCCCCAGAAGGCAGCCGCGCACAGTGGACCGGGGCTTCCGGCACCGGCCCGGTCCAGCAGGGAACGGAGACAGCGTCGACGGACACCGAAATCGACAGAATGATCTTCCTCATGACGCTCCTCCTCCAAAGACTTGAGCGTCATGGTGGCGAGGATCGCTCCGGTGGTCGTCGCACCACGCCGACGGAGTGGGGCGCGGTCAGCCCGGGTACCCCCCAAGCCATGCCGACAACTCGCGCTGCAGCCGCAACTCCGCCTCGCTCAAGGGAATCTCCGGACACAGCCGCTCCGGATGGCCGGGCGTGGGGCCCTGCGGGGACGCGGCGGGCAGCGGGGGCGGAGGGGGCGGGACCCAGAGCCCACCGAAGGCGATGAGCGCCTCCATGAGCAGACGCAGGCCGCGCAGAACGAACAGAGACATCCGGCCACTGTGGTGCCCGCTGCCAAAGCACCGCTAAATGAGCGCCGATCAGAATCAGCCAATGAGCGCTACGTACGTACTTTCCCCGATGTGCGGACATACGCGCGAAGCGGACAGTTGTTCGGGAACGCACACTCGATCCCCGACTGTACGAGGTCTCGATGCGCTACGAACTGCTCGGCCCCCTCCGGGTACGCCACGCCCAGGAGTGCTTCTCCTTGTCCGCCCCCAAGATGGAGATGATGCTGGCCGCTCTGCTGATCGGGAGCGACCGGGTCATCACCAAACAGCAGCTGGTCACCGAATTGTGGGGGGACCGGCCACCGCGGCGGGCCTCCGCCGCGGTGCATGTGTACATATCGCAGCTGCGCAAGTTCCTCGCCACTGCGGGCGATCCGGAAGGCCGGGCCATCGTCACCAAACCGGCCGGTTACCTGCTCCGCCGGGAGGGAGCGGGCCATGACGTGGACGAGTTCAAGGACGCCATGCGCCAAGGACGGGCGCAGCATGCTTCCGGCCGTCTGGAAGAGGCGCTGCATTCGTTCGACCGGGCTTTGTCACTCATCCGCGGGCCGGCACTTGACGGACTCGCGGAGGGTCCGGTGCTCACCTCGTTCGCGACCTGGGCCGAGGAGGAACGCCTGGAGTGCCTCGAACTGTCGGTGGAGGCCCGTACGGCGCTCGGCCGGCACCGGGAGGTCATCAGCCTGCTGAACACACTGATCGCCCAGCACCCGCTGCGCGAGACGTTCTACCGGCAGCTGATGCTGGTGCTCTACCGCTCGGAACGGCAGGCGGAGGCCCTGCAGGTGTACCGCTCGGCGCAGCGGGTCCTGCGGTCCGAACTGGGTCTGGAACCGCATCGCTCGTTGCGCCGCCTGCATCAGGCGATCCTCACCTCGGACCGGCTGCTCGATCTGCCCGCGGCGAGCTGAGCCGCGCTGGGGGCCGACCGGACCGGGCGTCGGGGTCACGGTCCGGCCGGCCCGCTCGAGCCTGTCGTCAAACTCGCGGCGCAGGCGGGGGTTTGACGACAGGCTCTAGCGCGGGCCGGTCATCATCCGGACCAAGGCGGCGCGGGTATTGATCCCCAACTTGCTGTAGATGCGCGTCAGATGGGCGTCGACCGTGCGCGGGGACACCAGCAGACGCTGGGCGATGTCCCGGGTCTTGAGCCCCTCGGCAGCCAGTTCCGCCACTTCGCGTTCACGGCTCGTCAGCTCCGTCAGCGAGTCCACCGCGACTCCGCCGGACGCCCGGCGTGCCGTACGGGCGAGCTCCTTGGCCCGCAGTCCCGCCGCGGTGTCGCCCAGCATCCCGTACGCCTCGTCGTAGCAACGGGCGGCCTCGGCCGGCAGCGACCGGGCCAGCTGCACGTGTCCGTGGGCCAGCAGGGCGTGCCCGGCCGGTTCGGCGAGGTTGACGGCGGCTGCCGCGGCGGCCGCGCGTTCCACCCACTGTTCGGCGTTGCCGCCGGTCGCCGCTGTGGCGGCGGTGAGCAGTTCGTACACGCGGGCCGCGAGGATCGGCGCCGGTTCGGACACCCTTCTGGCGTCCCTCGCCGGGAGCAGCAGGGCGAGGGCCGTGGCCCCGTCTCCGTCGGCGAGCGCCGCCTCGGCGAGCAGCAGCGCCACCACCGTGGCCCGCGGGGCCCCTCCCGCCGAACCGGGCGGTACCGCAGTGCGCGGACTGTCCGTCCGGGTGCGGCCGAGCCAGGCCCAGGCGGCCGTGGTGACGGCGTCGGCGAGCGCCGCGAGATCGGTGCGGCCCGCGGCCAGGGCGGCGGTGCGAGCCTGCGTCGCGATGTCGAGCGCCTCCGCCATCGCGCCGGCCTGGTAGTCGATGTAGGCCAGCAGGTTGAGCAGGACCGGCAGCAGATGGAGGTCGCCGCGCAGCCGGGCCTCGGCCAGGGCGCGTTCGGTGTGGGCGCGGGCGGGCCCGTACCAGCCCATCGCCGATTCGGCGCAGCCGAGCACCATCAGATACGAGGCGAATGCGCCGCCTGCCGGGGCGTCCGGCTCCAGTCCGTCCAGGTGGTGGGCTCCGGCGTCGATGGCCGTCTCGGCGGCGTGCAGGTCACCGGCGAAGACCGCGCTCAGACCGCGCAGGGCGAGCGCGCCGCCCGTGGTGACGGCATCGGCGTACTCGGTGTGTCTGCCGAGCGCCTCGACATCGGCGCGCTGTGGCACGTGGCCGGCGAGCACGCCGACCAGCTGGGTCTGTACATGAAGCGCGGCGGCCTCCGTACGGTCGGCAGGGTCCTGGGCGGACAGAGCGGTGGCGAGCAGCACGCGGGCGTCCTCGACCCGGCCGAGCGCGGCCTGTACGAGCGCGAGGGAGGCGGCAGCGGCGGACCGTTGTGCGGAGGGCCGGTCGGCGAGGACGGCGAGGATCTCCCGTACGAGAGCGCGGATCCGCTCGGTGTCGCCGTCGGCGGCAAGCGCGCGCACCACCGTGAGCCACAGGGCGCAGGACTCCGGGTCGTTCCCGCTGCCGGCCGTCGGGCTGTGGTCGGCGCGGTGCAGGCGCAGGGCGAAGGTGAGCCAGTGCGCGGCGAGCGACACCTTGCCCGCGGGCAGGGCTGCCCGGGCCGCCGCGGTGAGGACCTCCCGGTCCGAGGGACGTGCTCCGGCGCCGGATCGTACGACATGGGGTGCGCGTTCCATGGGGGGTGCGCCGAGGGAGGAGAGGTGGTCGAGCGCCCTGCGGTGCGCGGCGGCGCGCCAGCAGGGGTCGGCCTCGCTGTAGAGGCAGTCGCGCAGGAGCGGGTGGCGGAAGGAGAGGCCGTCCGGACCGGTGGCCGAGCGGATCAGGTCGCGCTTGCGCAGGGCGCCGAGCACCCGGCAGGTCTCATCCGTGCCCAGTTCGGCGACGGCGGCCACCGCGTCCACGTCGAAGGTGTTGCCGAGGACGGCTGCGGCGTGCGCGGTGAGCCGTTCGGTGCGGCTGAGGAGGGCGTACTCGGAAAGGAGTCTGGCGGTGAAGGTGTCCCGTGCGCCGAGGCCGGGTGAGTGGTCCGCCGACCGTTCGACGGCGGCGAGGGCAGTGAGGTAGAGGGGGTTGCCGCCGCTGCCCTCGTGGAGTCTTTCCAGGCCCGGTTCGTCTACCTCGACGCCGAGCAGTTCGGCGCTCTGGCACAGCGTGAGGGGGCCGAGTGCCACCTGTTCCACCGTGCCGAGTTCGACACCACGCCGGACGGAGACCCTCAGGGCGAGAGGTGCCTGACGGGGCCGGTGCGCCACGGCGATGGCGAGCCCGCCGCCGACGGGCCAGCGCATCAGCATCTCCAGGAGCTGTACGGAGCAGGCGTCGGCCCAGTGGAAGTCGTCGAGGAGCAGCAGGAGTCCGTGCGGTGACGCGGCGACGCAGTCCGCGATCATCCTGCGTATCTCGGCGAAGAACTGGCACTGGCGGGTGAGGCTGCCCGCCTCGGGCTCGACGGTGTCGGGGTCCTGCGGGGGTTCCGCGAGGGTCCTGATCAGTCCGGCCGCCGCGGTGGCCCGGACGCCGGATCCGCCGCCCAGGGATCCCAGCGCCTCGATGAACGGGCGGAAGGGGGCCCCGCGTTCGGCCTCGACACAGAGTCCGCGGAGCACGAGCACACCGTGCTGCCGGGCCTCCCGGGCCAACAGGGTGAGCAGTCCGGTCTTGCCGGATCCCGGGTCGCCGGTGAGTTCCGCGGCCGCGTCGTGTCCTGCGGCGGCGGCCCGTACGAGGTGCCTGAGTTCCTCGAACTCCGCTCCTCGGACGGTGGACTGGTGGTGTGTGCCTGCGGTCTTCTGCCATCGGAACGCCGGGAAGGCCCAGGAGCAACTGCGGCCCGAACGAAGCCTAGGAGAGTGCACAGCGGACGGATTGCTGCGTAACAGAACCTTCATGGACCGCTTACGAATCAGCGGCTGCCCGGCGAACGGGACACGCCCCAGAGGCTGGAGGGGAGAGCGGTTGCGCGGGCTTGGCGGCGCCGGGGCCGAACCAGAAGGCCAGCGAGACCAGGATGGCTGCGACGGTGAGCACCGAGGCCCAGACGAAGACCGAGGAGATGTTCTCGGCGACGCCGCCGTCGCCGGAGGTGAACGGCACCAGGAGCACCGCGAGACCGACGGAACCGCCGATGGTGAGGGCCGTCTGCAGGACACCCGCGGTGACACCCGCGTACTCGGGCGGCGCCGTGGTGAGGACGACCATGTTGAACGGGATGATCGCGATGCCGACGCCGATGCCGATCAGGACGATCTGCGGGAGCACCCCGGCGGCGTAGGTGCTGTCACCGTCGAGGCGGGTCAGCCAGGCCACTCCGGCCAGGACGAGGACCAGTCCGCCGACCGCGCGGACTTTGAGCTCGACGTTGGCGATGTACTTGGTCAGTACCTGGGTGCTGACCAGCAGCGCGAATCCGAAGGGCAGGATCGCGAGGCCGCTCTCCAGGGCGTTCAGATCCAGCACTCCCTGGAGGTACTGGACCAGGTAGATCAGAAAGCTGGTGAGTACGGCGGCCAGGAGCAGCAGGTTGATGAAGGCGCCGGCCCGGACGCGGTCGGCGAAGACCTGCCGCGGGAGGAGCGGCTCCGAGCTGCGCGAGTCCACCAGGAGAAGCGCGATCCACAGGACGAGGGAGGCGGCCAGCGGAATGAGGGTCCAGGTGTCGCCCCAGCCCTCTTCGGCAGCGTGCACGAGCCCGTAGACGGCGGCGGTGACAGCGGCGGTGACCAGTACGGCGCTGGGCAGTCCGAGCGAGCGGGCGTGCGTGGGCTCGTCCTTGACGCCGAGCGCCTTGACCGTGACGAGCACGATGGCCAGGCCGACCGGCACGTTCACCAGGAGGCTCCAGCGCCAGTCGCCGAGCCAGGTCAGTACGCCGCCGAGCACCATGCCTGCGGATGCGCCGAGGCCGGTGACAGTGGAGTACAGGCCGAAGGCGCGCTGTTGCCGCTCCCCCTCGAAGACGACGGTGAGCAGGGCAAGTCCGGTGGGTCCTGCGATGGCCGCTCCCGCGCCTTGGAGCACCCGGCCCACGAGCAGGACTTCCAGGTTGGGGGCGAGTCCGGCGAGCAGGGAGGCGACGATCACCAGGCCGATGCCGCCGAGGAAGACCTTGCGGTATCCCAGTACGTCCCCGAGCCGGCCGGCCAGCAGGAGGAGTCCGCCGAACGCCAGGAAGAAGGCGTTCGGCACCCAGGACCCGGTGGCGACCGTAACGCCGAGGTCGTCCTGGAGGGTGGGCAGCGCGACGTTCACGATCGTGCCGTCGAGCTGGAGCATGAATTCCGCGCCCACGATCGCGGTGAGCGCCAAGGCCCACGGCGTACGGGACGGGGCGTCCCGGGACGGAATGTCGCCGGAAACGGTGTCAGCGGTCATGGGGTCCTCCACGGTCAGCGGCCGGGTTACTATGGTGAGCCAGCCTCAGGTTAGGCAGCCGCAGTTAACCTGAGGCACTCTCAGGTAGTCAAGTGGAGGCATCGTGGCCGAGACCGAGCCCTATATCGCGCAGCGTCCCAAGCGCGCCGACGGCGCCCGCAACTACGACGCGATCCTGGCCGCGGCACGCAAGGCGTTCGAGGCGGAGGGATCCGAAGCCTCGCTGGAAGACATCGCATCCCGGGCGGGCGTCGCGATCGGCACGCTGTACCGCCACTTCCCTACCCGCGCCTCCCTCGTGGAGGCCGCCACCCGGGACGGGCTCGCCGACCTCGTGGCCCACGCCGAGGCACTGGCCGTCGGCGACGACCCGCTCGAAGCACTGGCGGAGTGGATGCGCCAGGCTGTGCGGCACTTCAGCACGTTCCGCGGTCTTGTCGGCATCCTCGCCCAGAGCATGTACGACGAGGGCACGCCGTCGCACGCCGCCTGCAGCGCCATGCACGGCAGCGGAGCCCGGCTGCTCCGAGCCGCGCAGGACGCCGGCCAGGTACGGGCCGACCTCACGGCGGACGAGTTGTTCGACCTGCTCAGCGGCGCCGCGTGGGTGCGGGAGAACGCCCATCCGGAGCGTGACGGCAGTCCGCGCTTCCTCCAGCTGCTCCTGGAAGGCATCGTCACCGGCGCCCCCGGGCGCTGACGCACGCCCGCAGGTGCACAGTCCTTTTAGGACCGCTTGAGAGGCCCCTCGTAGCGTCTGCGCGCATCGGCGTACGACGTATAGGAGGCCACATCGTGGTGTTGAAGGCCCTGTCGGACCGGCTGTCCCCGGTGTTCGGCACAGTGAATTCCGCGGTCGGTGCCGGCCCGCGTCCAGTTCGCCCCGCGCTGAACCCACCCGCGTCCCCAGCCATCCGCGCGTTCACCGGGCGCCCCCCTCGGCGCCGTCGCCGTCCGTGCTGTGGCTCTCCCTGTCGTCGCCGCCGAGCAGTTCGGCGACATCGTCGCGGAGCAGCATGCGCACGCACCAGCGGAAGTGGCCGTCCGCGCCCGCCGGATCAGCCAGTCGAGTTCGAACCGGCCGTTCTCCGGTTCCCAGGTGGACCAGACCGACTCGCCGACGCGGATGACGGTGAACTTCGCCTCCGCCATGAGATCGAGGTCGGTCTTGAGCCGCTCGTGCGGCTGGTACTCGTGGCAGTAGGCCGCGCCGAACAGGACGCGCGCGGGCAGATCAGTCATGCGAAGCCCTCGGGAGACGTATGGGTTCTGGCCGCCGGGATCCGGTCGTGCGTCCCGGCGGCCGGGACGGGGAGGTGGTGGGCGTTGGAGGTCGAGCCGGTCACGGACGTACCGGACTTGGTCACGTGGTAGGTGAGGGGGCGTCGCTGTAGAAGTGGGACTTCAGCGTCACCGGTGCGCCGTCACGCAGCGAGCCGAGGAACTTGTCGGTGAGGGTGATGGTGTTGTTCTCGTAGCCGGGGTTGAAGGAGACGTTGTACTCCTGGTAGGTCGTCCAGTCGGAGGGGCCGGCGTTGCTGCCGTCGGCGTACGTGGCCTCCATCGTGGCGAGCTGGTGGTCGCGGAACTGAGTCGGTATGGGGAGCGAGTTGCTGGTTCCCGTCGCGTTCGCCTGTTGTGGGGTGTCGTACGTCGTCACATGGATCTTCCAGGGCAGACCGCTGGAGAACCGGGCCTGGAGCGTCGCGTTGACGCCGTCGTCGTGATCGCCGGTCAGCCTGGTCAGTGCGCGGACGGTGAAAGGTGAACCGGTCGCCGGAGAGGGTGTCGCCCCGTCCCGGGAGAAGCTTGGTCCTGCCGTGCCACAGGCCCCGGAAGCGGCGTCGCCGTGCAGCTTTTGTCGGGAGGCGAGGAAGGGTTGACGCCTCACGCGGTCAGCGGCTCGTAGCCGTACCGGTCGAAGTGGTTGACGCCCTGGGCGGCATGCAGGCCGATCACCCGGCCGATGAAATCGCCGGCCGCCTCGGTCGGTAGACAGCGGCCGTCGAGTGTCGCGAGCGAGGTGAAGGTTCCGTCCGGTAGTTCGACGCCGAGGGAGACGACGTCGGGTCGGTGCGCGCGTCGCGCGGTGTGGGCGGCTCGGCTTTCCGCACGCCGAGAACAATCGGGCCCAGGGGCACCGGCTGTGTGGCCAAGACGGCGCGCACCGAGCCGACGCGCGAGACCTCGCGCCTCGGTGCCGTCCGCCTCGATCTCGTAGCGGTGTTCTTCGTCGAGCCGTACGGCGAGCCCGCCGCATCCCTGCGCCGGATCGATCAAAGGGCGCGCCCGGCACGCCCGATACTGGTGGCGCAGACCGACGAGGACGACGTCCGGCTCATCCAAGGAGGCGCCGCGTGCTCGCAGCGTCAGAGAGCGTGGGCGCTCCTTCGTGGTCCAGTGCTCGGCGGACCGGTCGCGCACGGAGATCCAGGTGGGATGCAGTTCGCTGCGGTCGAAGTCGTCACCGTCGTCCCAGGTGACCGGGGCGAGGAAGGCCTCGCGGCCGAGCACGTGCCATCCGGGGGTGCGGCTCACCGTGGAGCCCGCGGACGGCAACAACGGCTCATCTGGTGATTCATGGCAGCAGCCCCCTCGGAGGATCGTCGAAGCGCTTCACCCAATGACGCAAGGCATTGAGGAATTTCTGACGAAACAAGAGGCTGCAGGCAATGCAACCTTCTTTCTTGTCAGGCATTGACATCACATCTTAGGCAGTGGCAGCGTCGAAGCGCTTCACTAACCGATGTCTCTCCCTCTCGTTGAGGTGGCCCTCCCGTGGGTTCTGCTTTCCTACCCGCCGTCGGCCGGCGGTCGTTCCGCGATCCCGCGCTCCCGTGGGCCCAGCGCGTCGACGACCTGCTGCAACGGCTCACGCTCGAAGAGCGGATCGCTCTGCTTCACCAGTACGCGCCGCCCGCCGAGCGCCCGGGCGCCGCCTCCTTCCGCACCTGGACGGAGGCACTGCACGGCGTGGCCTGGCTCGGCGGGGCTGTCTTCCCGCAAGCGGTGGGGCTCGGCGCCATCTGGGACGGGGACCTCGTGCACGAGGTCGCCACGGCCGTGTCGGTGGAGAGGCGCGCCTTCCACCGGCACCGCCGGCCGACGATCGGCTCCGGCACCAACAGCCTTAGGCGTGGGCGCCCGTGGTGAATCTGTTGCGCGATCCGCACTGGGGTCACAACGAGGACAGTTACTCCGAGGACCCGCACACCGGTCGGCCGACGACGGCCTACTGCCGGGGCCTTGGCCGCGAGGGCCCGTACCCGAAGATCACCAAGTACCCGCACCGGCACAGCCGCGACCGTGTGGAGGCGACCTTCGCCACCCTCGACTGCCTCGACGGCGTCCACTTCGCCCAACGGGCCACCGCTCCGGCGCTGTTCAGCGTCGGCCTGACGGCCCCTGTATGCCCGCCCTCCACGGTCGACGCCGCCATCAACCACTACGCGGGCCAGGACCGCACCGTGACCGTGTGGCCGTTCGCCGACCACGACGGCGGCTGTGGCTCCAACCCGCCCACCCGACTGGCCTGGCCGCACCGGCGCGGCCTGGCTCCGGAGCTCTGAACACCGTGTCCGACGCATCCGGGCCCACCGATCGCCCGTTCCCCGACCTGCCCGCCGGGTTCCGCTTCGGAGCCGCGACCGCCGCCTACCAGATCGAGGGTGCCTATGACGAGGACGGCCGTGGCCCGTCCATATGGGGCACCTTCAGCCACACCCCTGGCCGTACCCTCGGCGGCGCCACTGGCGACACCGCCTGCGACCACTACCACCGTTACCGCGAGGACATCGCCCTGCTGCGCGGACTGGGCGTCGACGGCTACCGGTTCTCGATCGCCTGGCCCCGCCTGCTGCCCCAGGGCACCGGGCCGGTCAACGCCAAGGGCCTGGACTTCTACGACCGGCTGATCGACGAGCTGCTGGCCGCCGGTGTCGCGCCCGCCGTCACGCTCTACCACTGGGACCTACCCCAGGCCCTGGAGGACCGCGGTGGCTGGCGCGTCAGGGAGACCGCCGAGGCGTTCGCGCAGTACGCGGCCCTCGCGGCCGAGCGCTACGGGGACCGGGTGGAGCGCTGGATCACCCTCAACGAGCCGTACTGTTCCGCCTTCGTGGGTTACGCCGAAGGCCGGCACGCGCCCGGCGCCGAAGAGGGCCGCGGCGCGCTGGCGGCCGCCCACCACCTGCTGGTCGCCCACGGCCTTGCGGTACGTGCGCTGCGCGCCGCGGGCGCCCGCGAGATAGGAATCACCCTCAACCTCGACCGCATCCACGCCGCCTCCGACCTCCCCGAGGACCGGGCCGCCCTGCGCCGGGCCGAGGTCCTCCACAACGAGGCGTGGACCGAGCCGCTCCTCGCCGGACGCTACCCCGCACACGAGGACCAGACCTGGGCCGGCCTCGCCGCCGGCCCCTGGCGGCGGCCCGGCGACCTGGAACTGATCGGCGCCCCGCTGGACTTCCTCGGCATCAACTTCTACCGCCCCGTGACCGTCGCCGCCGCACCCCACCGTACGGACGACCCCGAACTCCGCACCGCCGTGGACATCGGCGTCATCGAGCTGGACCCGTACGGGACCCGGCACACCACCATGGGCTGGCCCGTCGTCCCGGAGGCACTCACCGAGCTGCTCTGCGGACTTCGCGCCCGCTACCCGCGGCTTCCACCGGTCTGGATCACCGAGAACGGCTCCGCCGAGGCCGACACCGTCGGCCCCGACGGCCGGGTCCACGACACCGCGCGGATCGACTACCTCACAGACCATCTCGCCGCCGTTGCCGCCGCTGTCGCCGCCGGGGTGGACGTGCGTGGCTACTACGCCTGGTCCCTGCTGGACAACTTCGAGTGGGCGCGCGGCTATGGCCAGCGCTTCGGCCTCGTCCACGTCGACTACGACACGCTGACTCGAACGCCCAAGGACAGCTACCACTGGTACCGGGGCCTGATCACCG
The DNA here is from genome assembly GCF_042670885.1 of Streptomyces sp. NPDC057136. Classification (NCBI taxonomy): domain Bacteria; kingdom Bacillati; phylum Actinomycetota; class Actinomycetes; order Kitasatosporales; family Streptomycetaceae; genus Streptomyces; species Streptomyces sp. NPDC057136. The sequence continues at coordinate 253,514 of NZ_JBHUUV010000004.1, read as the reverse complement.
CGCACCGCGCGCGGACGGAGGAAACCACCCCATGAAGTTCACCGACGGCTACTGGCTGATGCGTCCGGGCGTCACCGCGCGCTACGCCACCGAGGTCGCGGACGTCCGGGCCGACGAGCACCGGATGACCCTCTACGCGCCGGTGAAGCACGTGCGCCGCCGCGGCGGCATGCTCAACAGCGCGCTGCTGACGGTCGAGTGCTGGTCGCCGGCCGAGGGCGTGATCGGGGTACGTGCCACCCACCACGCCGGGTCGGGGCGGCGGAGGCCGGAGTTCGCACTGCCCGGCGCGCAACCGGATGTGGGAAAGGTGTGCCGGGACGGCGCGGTGGTCGAGCTCAGTGCGGGTGAGCTGTCGCTGCGGGTGGACACCTCACAGCCGTGGCACCTGGAGTTCACCGCCGACGGACGGGTGCTGACCTCCGTGGGCGAGCGCGGCACCGGCTTCGTCACCGACGCCGCCGGCCGGCACTTCATGCTCGGGCAACTCTCCCTGGGCGTAGGAGAGTCGGTGTACGGACTGGGTGAGCGGTTCACCCCGTTCGTCAAGAACGGGCAGGCGGTGGACATCTGGCAGGCTGACGGCGGCACCAGCAGCGAGCAGGCGTACAAGAACATCCCCTTCCACCTGACCAACCGCGGCTACGGCGTCTTCGTCAACCACCCCGGCAAGGTCAGCTACGAGATCGGCTCCGAGTCGGTCGGCCAGGCCCAGTTCAGCGTCGAGGACCAGTCGCTGGAGTTCTTCGTCGTCCACGGCCCGACCTCGAAGCAGATCCTTCAGCGTTACACCGCGCTCACCGGCCGCCCCGCTCTGCCCCCGGCCTGGGCGCTCGGCCTGTGGCTGACCACCTCCTTCACCACCGACTACGACGAGGCCACCGTCAACCGCTTCGTCGACGGCATGGCCGAGCGCGGCATCCCGTTGAGCGTCTTCCACTTCGACTGCTTCTGGATGCGCGGCTACCAGTGGTGCGACTTCGCCTGGGACTCCGACACCTTCCCCGACCCGGCCGGCATGCTGAGCAGGCTCAAGCAGCAGGGGCTGCGGATCTCCGCCTGGATCAACCCGTACATCGCGCAGAAGTCGGCGATGTTCGAGGAGGCCATGCGCGAGGGCTATCTGGTGCGGCGCCCGGACGGCAGCGTGTGGCAGTGGGACCTGTGGCAGCCCGGCATGGCCCTGGTGGACTTCACCAACCCGGCCGCGCGCGACTGGTACACCGGCAAACTGAAGACGCTGCTCGACCAGGGCGTGGACTGCTTCAAGACCGACTTCGGCGAGCGCATCTCCACCGACGTCGTCTGGCACGACGGCTCCGACCCCGAGCGGATGCACAACTACTACACCCACCTCTACAACCAGGCCGTCTTCGAACTGCTGCGCGCCGAGCGAGGCGAGGGCGAGGCGCTGCTGTTCGCCCGCTCCGCCACGGCGGGCGGCCAGCAGTACCCGGTCCACTGGGGCGGCGACTGCGCGTCCCACTTCAACGCCATGGCCGAGTCGCTGCGCGGCGGCCTCTCCCTCGGCCTGTCCGGCTTCGGTTTCTGGAGCCATGACATCGGCGGCTTCGAGGGCACCCCGACCCCGGCCGTGTTCAAGCGCTGGGTGCAGTTCGGGCTGCTCTCCTCGCACAGCCGCCTGCACGGCAGCAAGTCGTACCGCGTGCCGTGGGACTACGGCGAGGAGGCCGTCGACGTCACCCGCGAGTTCACCCTGCTCAAGCACCGCCTCGCCCCGTACCTCCAGCGCGCCGCGCAGCAGGCGCACACCACCGGTGTCCCGGTGATGCGCGCCTTGGTGCTGGAGTTCCCCGACGACCCGACCGCCGCCACCCTCGACCGGCAGTACATGCTCGGCGACGACCTGCTCGTCGCCCCGGTCTTCACCGACGACGGCACAGTCGAGTACTACGTGCCGGAAGGCACCTGGACCAATGTGCTGACGGGCACTCAGATCACCGGTCCGCGCTGGGCCCGTGAGCAGCACGGCTTCCACACCCTGCCGCTGCTGGCCCGCCCGGACTCGGTCATCGCACTGGCCGCCGACGACCAGCACCCGGTCTCCGCCTGGGCGGACGGCGTCGAACTGCGGGTGCACGCCTTCGCCGACGGCGCGGAGCACACCGTGGTGATCCCCAGCACCGACGGCCCCGGTGAGACGGCCCGCTTCCACCTGCGCCGCCGGGGCGGCCGCCTGCACGTGACCACCGACAGCCCGCACCCGTGGCAGCTACGGATCGGCGGCCCGAACGCAACCGTGCACACCCGGCCCGCCGGCACCTCGGAGGCCGACCTGCCGTACCCGGCCTGAACCGGCCAGCCAGGGCGGGGTCCCTGCGCGGCCCCGCCCTCGGCGCGGTTCGCCGCCGACGCCGCCGATCTCCACGCCCACAACCCGAAAGCATGCCGCCATGCGTAGCCAGACCAAGCGACACCTGGCCCCCGATCAACTGGACGCCCTGCTGCGCGCCGGCGCCGGCGTCGGATGCCGGGTGGAGAGCGAACTGTCCGACGGCTGGTTCAGCGCCGTCTACCGAGTCCGGCTCGACGACGACCGACCCGCCGCCGTCAAACTCGCCCCGCCGGACGGGGCCGCCGTACTGCGGTACGAACGAGGCATCCTCGGGACGGAGGCCATGGTCTACCGGCGGATCGCAGGTCTTCCCGGCGGCGGGGTACCGGTTCCGACACCTGAACTGCTCTACGCGGGGAGGGAGTTCCTCGTCCTCTCGGTCGTCGAGGGCACCGCGTGGGACAAGGCCGCCGGCCGCCCGACCCACCCGGCCGAGGCGGCGGCACGCCGCGAACTGGGCGCGATCACCGCACGCCTGCACACGCTGGCACCCGAGGACGGCCGGTTCGGCTACCCGGCCGCGCAGTCCGGGCTCTTGGCCACCGACTGGCGGACGGCGTTCACCGCGATGGTCGAGGCGCTCCTGGAGGACGCCGAGCGCTGGCAGTCCCCGCTGGACGCGCCGCCCGCCGAGATCCGCAGGCTCGTCGCCGAGGGCGGCCACGCCCTCGAAGAGGTCACGGAACCCAGGCTGGTCCACTTCGACCTGTGGCCGGGCAACATTTTCGTCGACCCCGCCGACGACGGGAGCCACGCGCGGATCACCGGACTCATCGACCACGAACGGGCCTTCTGGGGCGACCCGGCCGCCGAACTGGTCTCGCTCGCCTTCGGCGGCGACGCCGGCCCGGACAGCGACCTCATCGCCGGCTACACCGCGGCGGGCGGAAGCCTCGACTTCGGCCCGGCCTTCCAACACCGGCTGGCCCTCTACCAGCTCTACCTCTGCCTGCTGTTGGTCGTCGAGTGCGGGCCCCGCGGCTTCGGCCCCACGCACCTCGCGTTCTGCCGCCGCATGCTCGCCGACGCCGTCACCCGCCTCCGCACCGCTGCTCGGACGGCTCCGTAACGGCCCCGGCAGGTGCCGTGTCCAGCGAGCCCATGAGCGGGCGCAGGGCGGCGAGCAGTACGACGGCCGGGGTGAGAAGGCGACAGCCGAGGCGTCGAGGGTCAGGCCGACGACTGTGGCGCAGAACGGGGTCCCCGAGGCTGCCGGACATCCAGATCACGGTCGCGGTGCCCTCAGCCCGACCGGACCGCCGGTAACTGGCCTGTCGTGACAGGAAAACGTGGTGCGGACGGACCAGTGCGGTGTCGCCTGAGCGAGGGTCCATGAGCAGCTCCAACGCCATTGATGAGGCTTCGCGGAAAGTTCCACCGCCTACGGAACCGAGCGCGGGCGCAGACACGGAGGCACGCCCCCACGCCCGTCGGCCGACGGCGAGAGTCCCGCCCTGGGGCGTACCCAACCCGGGGCGGGACTTGACGGTTCCGGCAAGGCGGCCGTCACCCCCGAGGCGTGTACGGCCTCGGCGAGAACGTAGGCGTACGGGTCACGAGCGCAATCACGGTCTTCAGCACGAGGTCCTCGCGTCGACGCCGGATCAGCGCCCCGAACCCACCCGGGAAACGCTCACCGGAATCCGCTCGGTGGATCCGGGCTCAGCTCACGGCACCCGACCTCACGACCCGCACATGGCCGGCCGGTATGTGCAACGCTCCGCTGACGGGTTCGTCAGTGAGCATTTCCCGGCCCTGTGCTGTGACGACCGCATCGTTGTCGGCGTGGTTGACGAAGAAGGTGAAGGTCTCCTCGTCGTTGCGGCGCACGAGCACTTCGACCCCGCTCGGCATGTTCGCCACGCCGGTGGGGCGCACCAACGAACGCGCCAATGCGAGCAGCGCATCGCTGTCGAGTCCGGCCGAGACGTAGACCGCACAGCCCCCGGTCTCCAGCGAACGCGATGTGATCGCTGGACGACCGCCGAGGTGCCCCCCGGAGTACCGAGCGATCACCTCGGCGTCGCCCACGCGGACGAGTTCGGTCCACTCTGCGCCGGACCACCCGTTGTCGAGGGTGAACGTCTCGCCCTCCTGCAGCGGCCGGAACTCCTCGCACCACGCGCCCAGGAGGTCACGGAACGCGCCGGGGTATCCGCCGAGCCGCACCCGGTCGTGCTCGTCCACGATCCCCGAGAGGAAGCTCACCACGACCGTGCCGCCCGCCTCGGCGAAAGCGCTCACGCGCGCCGCCGTCTCGTCGTCGGTCAAGAAGAGCCCCGGCACCACGAGCACCTCGTACCCGGTGAAGTCGGACCAGGGCGGAAGCACCTCGATGCTCTGGTTCAGCCGCCAGAACGCGTGATGCCAGTCCCGGACGATACGACCGTAGGCGAGGTGATTGTTTGGCTTGACGCCCTTCATCATGGCCCAGCCCGCCTCGTCGTCGAAGAGGATGCCGACACGGGCCTGGGGAGCACGTGAGCCCATGACCGGGGCGAGCCGCTGCAGGTACCGGCCCAGCGTGCACACGTCGCGGTAGAGATCGGTGTCCTCACCGCCGTGCGGAACCATCGCCGAGTGGAACTGCTCCGCGCCGGCCCGGGAGGCGCGCCATTGGAAGAACAGGACGCCGTCGGAGCCGTGACCCACGTGGCTCAGGCTGTTCCGGATCAACTCGCCTGCCGTCTTGGCACGGTTGCGCGGTTGCCAGCTCACGGCGCTGGTCGAGTGCTCCAGGAGCATCCACGGACGGCGCTGTGTCGTCATCGCCCGCATACGGTCACCGGAGAATGCGACGTCCTGCTCGGGGAACGCGTCGGATGAGCGCGTGTAGTGGTCGTTCGCGACGATGTCCATGTGCCGCGCCCACCGCGGGTAGTCCACGCAGTCGGGCTCGGCGCCGACCATGAAGTTCGTCGTGACGGGGAGCTCGGGCGTGACGCTCTTGAGCACCTCACGCTCGGCAAGGTAATGCGCCAGGAGCTCGTCCGAGGAGAAGCGGTCGAAGTCGAGCACGAGCGACGGATTCTTCGAGTCGTTGCCGTGGGGCGGGATGATGTGTGCGAAGTCGCGGTACGTGTGGCCCCAGAAGGCGGTTCCCCATGCCTCGTTGAGAGCGTCGAGCGTCCCGTACTTGCGCTGCAGCCAGCCGCGGAACGCCGTCGCCGACGTGTCGCAGTAGCAGCTGCCGTTGCCGCCCCCCAACTCGTTGCTGACGTGCCACATCACGACGTGGTCGCGGTGGCCGTAGCGTTCGGCGAGCGCACGGGCGATTCGGAGCGCGTACGCGCGGAAGACCGGACTGCTCGGGCACCAGCCGAGCCGGGAGCCTGGCCAGCGCGGCCGCATGTCGTGGTCGAGAGGGGAGATCTCGGGGTGGGCCGCAAGCAGCCAGCTCGGGGGCGCGGCCGTCGGGGTGGCGAGGTCGACGGCGATGCCGTTGTCCGCGAGGAGGTCGACGATCTCGTCCATCCACTCCCAGTCGAACTCACCGTCGGCCACCTCGATGAGGCCCCAGGAGAAGATGCCGAGCGAGACGAGGTTGACGCCGGCCTGCGTCATCAGGCGGACGTCTTCCTTCCATACCTCCTTGTCCCACTGCTCGGGGTTGTAGTCGGCTCCGAAGCTCAGCCCGCGCGTGGGCCAGTCGTTGTCAGCGTGGGACCAGGTCATCCTTTGACTCCTCCAGCTATGAGGTCGAGGCGCCAGAACCGTTACAGGAACAGCACCAGGGCGATGAGGGGAACGATCGCGAGCGCGGCGCCGACGATGGCCGGCGTGTAGAGGGAGAGCGAGCCGGAGCCGCGCTGCAGCAGGGAGTTCAACCCGACGGTGAGGGGGAAGGCTCGGGTGTCGGAGAGCATGAGGACGGCAGCAGGAAGTTGTTCCGGATGCCCAGGAACTGCAGCAGGAACACCGTCACCATCCCGGGCACCATGAGGGGGAACACGACGCTGCGGAAGATCCGCCACTCGCCGGCGCCGTCGATCCGCGCGGCTTCGAGCATCTCAGCCGGGATGGTGCTCGCGGCATACACCCGGCACAGATAGATGCCGAATGGGCTGATGTTGCTCGGGAGCAACACCGACCACTGCGTGCCGGCCAGCTCCGGATCGGACAACAGCAGGTACTGCGGCACCGCGAGGGTGATGCCGGGTATGAGCATCCTGCGAGAATCGCGACGAAGAAGATCCGTCCCGCTCGGAACTAAAACTTCGCCACGGCGGAGCCGGCGGAGGCCGACACGAGCGTTGACAAGATGCCGCCCACGCCCGCATGGAGGAGCGAGTTCAACGCCCACATTCCGTAGGCGCCGCCGTCATAGGAGGAGAGGTCGCCGAGATTGTCGAGCGCAGCGGTTCCGGGGAGGGAGGGCAAGGGCCGGGCGCGAACGCCCGGTGCGGCGGCGTCAGCCCGTTGCTCTGCCGGTGACGGTGGTGCCGTTCCTGGTGACCTGGTAGGTCACCTTCGTGCCGGTCCAGAAGTGGAACGTCAGGGTGACGGGTTCGCCGTCCCGCACCGCTTCGAAAAAGGCCGGGAGCAGGGCGATGGTGTCGCCCGCGTGGTCGGGGGCGAAGCTGCGGTTGTACTCCTTGTACGTCGTCCAGTCCGGGGGCCCGGCCGCCATGCCGTCCGCATATGTCGCTTCCATGGTGGCCAGGAGGTCGCCGCGGAAGGCCATCGGCACGGTGAAGCCGGCCGTGGTGCCGGAGGCGTCCGAGGCGGTCGGAGTTCCGGCGGTGATGATCCGGAACTCCCAGGGCAGGCCGGTGGAGAAGTCCGCGTGCAGGCGGGCGTTGAGGCCGAGGGCGCGGTCCCCGGCGAGACGGGTGAGCAGGGACGACTTCAGGGTGAGCTGGTCGCCGGAGACGGCGTACTCCGTGCCGTCGACCGGGCCGGAGGCCGTCCGCAGTCCTTCGAGGCGGGCGCCGTTGAGCTGGAGGCCGAGGGTGCGGTCCGGGACGGCGCCGGTCTCCGGGAGGAAGACCAGGTCGCTGTCGGCGGTGGCCGAGCGGGTCGTCCAGCTGGACTTGATCTCGTCGAAGACGCCCTGGTCGCGCCACTTCATCGCGCGGCGGTCGTAGAAGGCGCCGTTGTCCCACAGGGCGATGGTGACGCCGTGGGTGCGGGCGGCATGGCCGATGGCTTCGAAGTACTTCAGCATCTCGCCGCGCTCGATGGCCCCCTCACCGGAGTCGAAGCCGAGCAGCCCGTACTCACCGAGGTAGACCGGGATGCCCTTGGCGATGAAGTTGTCCCGCATCAGGCCGAAGACCTCGGCCATGCTCCGCCGGGAGTCCTCGTCGAAGCGGATGCCGCCGGCGATGTTCGCACTGAACGGGTAGTGGCCGTAGTAGTGGACGGTGGCGGCCAGGTGGGGGTCGTCGAGCTTGGCGATGGTGGCGTTGAGGTCGTCCATCAGGGCCTGCGACGGGGAGGCGTGCAGGGTGGGCAGGACCAGGACACGGGAGTCGTTCTTGCCGCCCGAGCCGCGCACGATCTTGTGGAACGAGGTGTTGAGCTCGTCGAGGAGCGCGGTCTTCTGTGCATCGGTGGCGTCCTTGAACTGCGGTTCGTTGACGCTCTCGAAGAGCAGCTTCTGCGAGGTGTTACGGAAGGTGGCGGCGATCTGCCGCCAGGTGGAGTCGAAGCGGGCGCGGACGCCGTCGTGATCGCTCGGCATCGCCGAGATCCAGTCCCAGGAGTCGTGGTGGACGGGCATCTCGACGTACATGCCTTCGGCTATCGCCCAGTCCGTCACCTCCTTGACCCGCTTCAGGTAGGCGGCGTCGATCGTGTACGGCGCCGTGTCGGACTGGAAATTGCTCCAGGTCACCGGGACCCGGACGCTGTTGAAGCCCTGCGCCTTGATGTTGCGGAGGAGCTCGCGGGTGGTGCGGGGCATCCCCCAGGACTCCTCGTCGGGGATGGCGTCCAGGGAGTTGCCCAGGTTCCAGCCGGGCTGCATGGCGGCCATCACCTTCAGGGCACGTGTGGCGGGCGGCTTGCCGCCTCCGCCGTCCTGTGCGGTGGCCGCGAGCGCGCTGCCACCGCACAGGGCGATCGCGACGACCAACGTCAGCAGCAGCCGTACCGCCTGGCCGGGGGAGCCTCGCCGGGAGCGTCCGGCCCCGGGTGTCGTCTGTCTCATGTCCGGTCCTTCTGTGGGGTGTCGGGTCAGGTGTGGCGTCAGGGATGGACCGGCTCATAGCTGAACCGGTCGAAGTCGACGCGCCCGGCGGCGGCGTACATGCCGAGGACGCGGCCGGTGAAGCCGCCGGCGACCTCGGTGGAGAGGTAGCGGCCGTCGAGGGCGGCGAGTTCGGTGAAGGTGCCGTCCGCGCTCGCGGTGCCGAGGCGTACCAGGTCGGGTCCGGTACGGGCGTCGTCGAGGGTGGTGTGCGCGGTGATGTCGACGGCGAGGACGACGGGGCCGGGCGGCAGAGGGCGGGCCGCGACCTCGCTGCGCAGCGGGCCGATCCGGGCCAGGACGCGTACTTCGCCCTCGCCGGCCTCGATCTCGTAGTGGTGGTGTTCGTCGAGGCGGACGGCGAGCCCGCCGCGGCCCTGGGACGTGTCGGCCTCGGCCCGTACCCGGCAGGAGAGGTGCTGCTGGCGGTGGCCGAGGAAGGTGACATCGGCGGCGTCCAGGCTGTCGCCCCGGGCGTGGAGGGTGAGGTGGCTCGCGCGCTCCTCGGTGGTGATGTGCTTGGCGGGCGGGGTGCGGAGGCTGATCCAGCGGGTGTGCAGGGTGGCGGTGTCGAAGTCGTCGCGGACGGGCTCGCCCGCGTCCGTCCCGCTCACGATCTCGCCCACGACGGGCCAGCCGTCCACCCACTCGACCGGGGCGAGAAACGTCTCACGGCCCAGGACGTGCCAGCCGGGGGTGCCGCCGCCGGGACGGACACCGAGGAAGACCATCCACCACGAGCCGTCGGGGCCCTGGACGAGGTCGCCGTGGCCGGTGTTCTGCACCGGATGATCGGTGGAGCGGTGGCTGAGGACCGGGTTGTCCGGGCACGGCTCGAAGGGGCCGTCGGGGCGGGGACCGCGGGCGATGGAGATGCCGTGGCCGCGTTCGGTGCCGCCCTCGGCGATGAGCAGGTACCAGTAGTCGCCGATCCGGTAAAGGTGCGGTGCTTCGGGTGCCTTGGCACCCGGCGTGCCGGACCAGAGGGTGCGCGGGGTTCCGACGGTCTTCCCGGTCTTCACGTCGAGGCGGGCCTGCTCGACGCCGGCGACGGTGCACCAGCAGGTGCCGTCCTCGTCCCAGGCGAGGTCGGGGTCGATGCCGGGGACGCCGGGCAGAGGGACCGGCTCGGACCAGGGTCCGGCCGGGTCGGTGGCGGTGACGAGCAGATTGCCGCCGCCCGGGGAGACGTCGGTGACGATGAGGTGGAAGCGGCCGTCGTGGTGACGCAGGGTCGGGGCGTAGATGCCGCCCGACGATGCGGTACGGGGCGTGAGGTCGAGCTGGGAGGGCCGGTCCAGGACGTTCCCGATCCGTGTCCACTGCCAAAGGTTCCGGCTGTGGAAGACCGGGATGCCGGGGAAGTACTCGAAGCTGGAGCAGACCAGGTAGTAGTCGTCGCCGACCCGGCAAATGCTGGGGTCGGGGTGGAAGCCGGGGATGACCGGGGTCGGGGTCACGCGATGCACTCCTCAGAGGAATTCGTGGCACCCGGGACCGCGTGGTCGGCGGCCGGGTGTTCTGTCACCGCGGTGCCGGTGAGCAGGTCGTGGCCGGTCAGCGGGTTTCGGCCCACCCCGCCTGGCGCGAGCGAATACCCTCCGTCGTCGAAGCGCTTGACCACTGCACCACTGCGTCAAAAGTAGCCACGGGCCACGGACGTAACAAGAGCTGCGCCACGGAAAGAATTCTTCGTTGGCTCGCCGACCGGCAACTCCAGTGCAGGCGACTGCCATCGACGGCGTGACCGACTCAAGCTCCACCCCGCACTCCCTGCGAGGTGGGCCGCACTTCTTCGCCGAGAGGAACCCTGCGACTTTCCCAGCGAACTGTCATCCGTCGAAGCGCTTCGATCGCTCCATTCTCGTCGCGGCGCAGGGTGGTGAGGGTTGCCGTGCGAGGGCGGGCGAGGAATGTCCGTGCGGGGCAGGGAAGGCCGAGGGCCGCCCGGCTCACTTCTTCTTCACGCCTTCGTTCCAGATCGGCTTGGCGATGTTCGGCTTCACCGTCGTGGTGATGACGCCCATGACGGTACGGACGTACCGCCGGTCCTCCAGTTCGCGGAGCATTCTCGCGGCGAGATCTGTGCCGGCGGTGAAGAGCCGTCGTCGCTGGTCTCGGCGGTGCGGTAGCCCGCGACCTCGGAGTGCTCGCCGAAACACCCCTGTCGGCCGGACCGGGACAGACTGCCTCGACAAGCCGGGGCCGCCGGGTGCGACAGGGTGCGAGCGACTGCGGTGGCAAAAACTGGGCAGCGCCGTCACCCGGCGGGGTGCGTGGGTGCTCGATGATGGTTCCGGCGGTCAGCAGGGGGAGTTGGTCTGGGTGAGCAGGCCCATCCGCCAGGGCAGTCGGATGTAGTCGCCCCCGGCTCTGGGGTCCATGCCCTGGTAGACGTACTGCAGTCGGCACGGATCGATGGTCAGGGTCTGGTCGTTGCCTGCGCGGACCATCTCGCCGTGGCTGATGTCCTCGGTCCAGGCGCCGCCGGGGAAGGTGACGTTGTTACGGCTGGCGAAGGGTTCGTTCTCCGTGGCGGCCAGGGGGGTCCAGCTGCCGGTGAGGCTGGTGGAGGTGAAGGAGCGGAAGTAGCGCCGGCCCGAGGTGTTGCTGATGGCCTCCTGGAGCAGCAGGTACTGGTTGCTGCCGGCGACCTTGTACACGTTGGTCGCCTCGAACAGGTTGTTCTTCGTGTCCGCCATCACCATCTGCGTGTTCCCGAAGCCGTTGGGGAAGTTCGCCAGGCTGGTCTGGGCGCGGTAGATGTGGCCGTTGTCGTCGCTGAAGAACAGGTGGCAGTTGGTGGTGTCGCAGATGACCCAGAAGTCGATCCAGGTGCCGTCGCCCTTGTTGTCCTTGACGATCTGCGGCTCCTCGGACATGAAGAGGCGCGGCGCGGACCACTAGCGCGGGTCGGCCGGGTTGGTGCTTGTGGAGTAGGTGGGCGGACCGGTCTGGTAGACCATGTACCAGAGGTTCTGCGGCGCGAAGTAGAACACCTGGGGCGCGGCCCGGTAGCCGGGGCCCATGGGCGAGGTGTCGAGGTAGGTGTGCGGCGCGGAGGCGGCCTGGGACCAGTCGCCGAAGCTGAACTGCGCCAGACCCCAGCCGGACGAGCCGGCGGTGGTCGGGGACCACCGGCCGCGCGAAGGGCGCCGCACTCACCCACTCCAACCTGACCTGGAACAGCGTCAACACCCTCATCGACGCCGACTTCGCCGCCGACGAGGTCACACTCCTGTCAGCGCCGCTGTTCCACACGGCGACCCTCAACATGACGTGCCTGCCGACCTTCCTCAAGGGCGGCACACTCGTCCTGGAGGAGTCGTTCTCACCCTCCCGCACCCTCACCCTGGTCGAGGAGCACGGGGTGACGTTGATGTTCGGCGTGCCCACGATGTTCGCGCAGATCGCCGCCGAGAAACGCTTCGCACAGGCCGACCTGTCGTCCGTACGGAAGCTGATGTGCGGCGGAGCCCCGGTTCCCCAGGCACTGATCCATACGTACGAGGCGCGCGATCTGCGCTTCGTCCAGGGCTACGGCATGACCGAGGCGTCCCCCGGCGTGTGCCTCCTCGACGCCGACAACGCCCTGGCCAAGGCGGGCAGCGCGGGCCTGCCCCACTTCTTCAACGACATCCGGATCGTCGACCCGTCCGGCGTCGGCTGCGGACGCGCGCACCACCCTTGCAGGCGAAGAGGGGAAGCGACGGTCTCATCGAAACGGCGGCCGTGCCGAAGTCAGTGGTAGAGCTGGCCGAGCATGCGGTTGAAGAGGTACCTCTGGGCGGAGGCGTGCCAGTCACCATGCTCGTCGCGGCGCCTGCGGTAGTGGAGCTTGGCGCCAGGCGATGCGTTGGGACGGAGAAGGCCCAGAAGTAGCCGACGTGGTTGAGACGGTCGTCCTTCACCCATCGTCGTGGAACCCCGGCCGACGCACGGCTGGGGTTCCACGAGAGGGCGAGTATCGGTCAGCTGGTGGAGTTGCCCACGCCGTAAACCGCTCGTCTACCCGCTGGCAGACCGCACCAGATCGCGATCATCGTGGATCAGGCGGATCAGCGCTGCAGGGTAAGGACGCCCGGCCGGTACGGCAGTTGGTCATAGGGGCCGCCCGCGGTGGGGGACTTGCCCTGGTAGAGGAACTGCAGGTTGCACGGGTCGATGGTCATGGTCTGGTCGGGGTTGTTGCGGACCAGGTCACCGTGGCTGATGTCGTTGGTCCAGGTGGCACCGCTGTTGGCCTTGCCCGCGAAGGGGTTGCTTTCGCTGCCGGCCTGCGGGGTCCACGAACCGCTCAGGCTGGAGGCCGTGAACGAGCGGAAGTAGCGCCCATTCGCACCCATCGCTTCAACGATCATGAGGTACTGGTTCTGGCCCTGAACCTTGTAGACCTGCACCCCCTCGAACAGGTTGTTCGTCGAGTCGCTCATGATCGTCGTGTACGACGAGCCGAAGCTGCCCGGGAAGTTCCCGATCGGCATGCTCGCCCGGTAGATCTTGCCGTTGTCACCGGCGAAAAACAGGTACATGTTCTGGCCGTCACCGATCAGGGTCTGGTCGATCGGGCCGGTGGTGGAGCCGGAGATGCTACCGGTGAACAGCGGCTGCGGCGAGGACCAGCCGTTGGGGTTGGTGGGGTCGCTCGACGTGCGGTAGACGAAGGCCGACGCACCCCACTGGTACGCCAGCACCCAGATGTTCTTGGGCGCGAAGTAGAACAGCGTGGGCGCCACTGCGGCCTGGCTCATCCCGGTCTGGCCGGCCGACGCCATGTCCGACCAGCTCGTGAAGGGACTGAACATCATCGAGCCGTACGACGATCCCGACGAGTTGGACGCGTAGACCAGGTGCTTGCCGTTGTACACCACGCTGGTGAAGTCCTTCAGCGAGACCCACCCGTTCGCCGGCTGCGCCAAGGCACCCGTCGACGTCCACCGGTACGTCGACGGAAGAGAACACGTGCCGCCCGTGGACAGGCCGGTCCACTTCTGGCTGCTGCCGCCGTTGCACGTCCGGATCTCCACCGCCGTGCCGTTGGCCGTACCGGAGCCCGTGACGTTCAGGCACAGCCCGGACTCCACGCCGACGATCGTGCCGTCGGCGTTCACCCGCCACTGCTGGTTCGCACCGCCGGAACAGGTCCAGATCTGCACCCGGGTACCGGCCGCGGTGGCGTGGCCCGGAACATCCAGGCACCTACTGCCGTACACGGTCAGCTGGTTGCTGTCCGTCAACGTCCACTGCTGATTGGTCCCGCTCCAGCAGTCGTAGATCTGCAGGTACGTGCCGTTGGTCTGGCTGGCGTCCGGCACATCGAGACACCGACCCGAACCAACACCGCGCAAGGCGCCACTGGTAGCCGCCTGAGCCGGGTTGGCGACGAGCATCGCCGCCAACGCGACCAGGGCCGCAACCGCGGCGGCGAGCACTACAGACAGATGCCTGCGGCTGAAATTTCCTCTGCGCATGGGGACTTCCCAAACCTTGAGTAAGCGGTTCCGGTTGGCCCCGTCAGAGGCTGTCCGGACTGTCGATGTGGTGCGTTGGTAGCGGTCCGTGGGCACCACGGCTGACCCCTTGTGACTTCCCGGTCCTGCGAGACCTTCTGAAAGACCGGTGGCGCCCGGCGTCTTCGGGCCGTTGCGAAACGCACCGGCCCCTGTCGGACGTTGATCGTCGTGGTGCAAGCCCACCGCACGGTGACCCCCACGTACTCCGCGAGCCGTTCGAGCTCTGATCGGGACCGGGGCCCGCGCGGGACGGTGCGGATTGGATCGTTCATGTCATTCCATAAGCGAGACGGAGCTGAGGAATCGAACGGCTCAACGACATACCGTGCCCCACCTGAAGTGGGCATCGAGCGTCACCGGGCCGGGTGGCCGCTCGGGCGCCCGGAGTGGAGGCTCGGACGGCGTCGGATGAGCCCGTCGCGGTCCCGGGCGCCATCAGGACTGTCGCGGCCGGCAGGCCCAGGACCGAGGCTCGGCGACGGCCGAAGCGTTTGAGCGGGTTCATGCTTCTCCTCGTACGGTCGGGTGCGGGTGGGGGGTTGGCCGGGATCGGCTCGGTTCAGGGCGTGGACAGCTCGAACCGCGTGACGCGGCGCACGACGACGAGAGAACGGTTGATGCGGCCATGACATACACATGCGCGGCGCGCTCCTTGCAGCTCCGCGTTTCGGTGGGCGTGACCCGTAGGCGCCCCGCTGTGCGAGTGGAGCGACTCTGGCGTGTTCGTGATATCGAACGAGGTTCGAAGTGTCGAGCAACCTGAATGATAGGGAATCGGCGAGCGGCGTCAATACCTCTCGCATGATTCGCGAGCAACACCGAAACATTCGTAGGGCTTTATGAACAAAACCCGCAGGTCAAGCCAATCGGATGGCCGAGTTGCGCAGATGGACAGTCCTTAGGGGCCGGAGCGGGGCCGGTTTCACGGACAGTGTTGACATGGCCGACCGCCTCTCCAGTATCCGTGGCACCCAGACTTTCCGAACGGTGCGCGAAATTTCGAACCCTCTTCAGGTGATCCCCGGGAAAGGGAACTCTTCTGAATGCCCAGACGATCAGGCGGACGACTACTCCGCCTCCTCGCCACCGCCGCACTCACGGTCACCGCGTCGGTGACGGCCTTCTCCCGCTCCAACGCCGAGCAAGAACCCTCATTGCAGCCGAAAGCATCTCGAACTTCGTAGCCAGCATCGGAGAAGGCTGCCCGGCCGCCACATGGAGCGTCCTGCCAAGCGGCAATCCAGCAGCACGGTGGAGGCGAAAAGCGGTTCGGCCGACGGGGTGGCCGTCGAGTCCGACGACCTGCGCTACCACCACAACGCGATCACCACCTCGAACCGTTCTACGACCGGGTCGAATGGGAACTCGGCGTGGCCGGGCACGCCCACCCCGGAGAAGGCCCCCGCAAACGCGACTACCCGATGGCGCCGTTCCCCCCGACGGCCGCGCACCACGTGCTCGCGGCCGAGACACTTCGGTGGCCGACGGGAGCGGTTCCACTGCTGCTGAACACCGAGCCCCGGAACAGACGCGCCGCGTGCATCCGCTGTGGACAGTGCGTGGGCTTCGCCTGCCCCGTCGACGCCCGCAACGGCACCCACAGCACCGTTCTGCCCCGCGCTCTCGATCTCGGAACCGATTCGCCTGGTCGGCCCGTCATCTCTCCTGGACCGCACGGGAGTTGGGCAGGCTCCAGCCGAGGATGAAGGCGATCCGCTGCCCGGCCGACACGGTGAAGTCGAGGCGGGTACGGGCCCGTTCGACGGAGAGGCGCACGCCGGGGTCGCAGTGCAGCACGGCCACATCGGGTCCCGCGACAGCCTGCCGGTCCTCCCCACCGCCCGGATCCACGGCAGGATCCGGCTGTGGTCGAAGCGGAGCCTGAACTCGCCCCGCATCTCCACCTGCCCGATCTCCACCTGCCCGCTGACACCTTCGACGACGCGCACCATACGCGGGGCAGCGCCGCGCGGCGGCATGAAGTCCGTCAGCTCACGGTCCCCCCGACCGTATCCCAGACGGATTCGAGGACCAGCGTGTCACCGCGACAGGAACGGCGGTTGCAGGGGCGACGGTCGGCCGGGGCGATCCACCCCTGTCCGTTGGATTCGTCTCCGAGAAGCGCGGCGAAACAGGCGGGAGAATGAAACCGCGGCATGCACAGCCAACCGATTGGCCCGTCCCTGCCGACGAGAGCCGCCGTCTCAAGGTCTCCGATGAGAGCGGAATCCTCGATGCGCCTGACCATCAGCCCAATTCTAGACCTGGCCACACCCATTGACGCAAGGTGCGGTGATCTCGTAGAATTTTCTCAGCGTTTTTCTGCATTCAGGTGCCTCCATTCTCTCGTCCCGTCGCCCGCCCTGCCGGACCTTGACCCAGCGGCGCATGGAGGCGCAGCATCAGGACATCAGCATTCCCGCCTCCTGAGGTGATCTCGTTGGTCACTCATCCGCGCCGCCGCGCCACCGACTTTCCGTCGGAAGCGTTCTCCGAGGGAATTCCGGGCCGCCCGACGGTGAGCCTGGTGATTCCTCTTCGGGAGCCGGGTGCGGACCTTTCGTGGCTGGTCGGACAAGTGCCGGAATGTGTCGGCGAGGTGATTCTCGTGGGCGAGCCCGCCGGGAGTGTTCCCGATCTGCGGCCGGCGGGCGCCGGACCCGCACCGCGCTTGGTGGAGTTCCCCGTCAGCGGCCCGGAGGCCCTGCTGCACACCGGCCTGACCGCCGCGACCGGCGACTGTCTCGTACTCATCGAGGCGAACGGAACCATGTCGCCCCTGGAGATCCCGCACTATCTGCACTACCTGGAGAGCGGTTTCGACTTCGTCAAAGCGTCGCGTTTCATCGGCGGCGGCAGCCCGGCCGGATATCCCCTGCTCCGCAGGCTGGGCCACCGATTCCTGCTCGCGGTGGCACTGTTGCTCTACGGGCAGCGACTGACCGATCTCTGGTACGGATTCTGCGCATTCCGGCGCGGGTTCGTCACGCTGCTCGATCCGAGTGGCGACGGAATGGAGCTGGACGTGGAGGTCGTCACGCACGCCCTGCACTACGGACTCCGTATCGCGGAAGTTCCCAGCCGGGAACTTCCGCGCCGCGACCGCACGCGCCACCGGCACACGCTCCACGAAGGGGTCCGGATTCTGCAGGCCCTGATCGCGGGGCGCCCGCGTAACGCGCTGCTGCGTCTGGTCGCCGCATCCAGCAAGAGCAGCTGATCCCCCGCTCCTGATGTGCTAAGCCTGGAATTTCTATACCGTTCGGAATTCTGGGCGCGCGAGGCAGCGGACGAGAAGGCGTCGGAGCACCTCGCGAATCATCGAAAGAGGCCCATCGTGATCACCGTTCAGGTTCGCCGGCATCCGGCGCCCCACGAGCCGCATCCGCTGCGGCGGGCGACCGGCTGGCCTGTCACGGTATCCCGGCCCGCCTCCCCCAACACGCCCGCCCGGCACGGAGCGCACCCCGCCCGCCGGGCCTCCGACCGTCTGACCCCGGCGGCCCGCGCCCCCGCGCGCCGCCACCCACCGCGCGGGCGGCCGGCGTGACGACGCCTCCGACGGCCATCCGGCCGACGCGAACGGCGATCCATCTCCAGCACCGTCCGATGACGCCCCCCGACGGCCCCACCACGCCCTGATCCGGGGCGCGGCGCGGGTCCGGCGCACGCCCGGCGCGGGTCCGGCGCGGGTCCGGCACGGGTCCGGCGCGGGTCCGGCGCGGTGCGCACCCGGCGGAGGAGACTCCTGATGGCCCTCGCCCCGACCACCCGCGCCGGCGTCATCGGCCGTCTGTAACAAGCCCGCCGCCACCGTCCGCGCGGGCCTCCCGCGCACTGGCGTCCCCCATGTCCCGACCCGCCCCCCGGTCGACCTCGAACTGATCATTCCGGCTTTCAACGAAGAACGGCGGCTGCCCACAACGGTCGCGGCCACCGTCGACTTCCTGGCCCACCGGCCCTGGTCGTCAGCGGTCGTCGTGGTCGACAACGACAGCGCCGACTGCACGCTCGAAGTGCTCGCCCCGTTCCGCGACCAGCCCGTCACGGTGTACGCCATCGGGTGCAGCGACCACGGCAAAGGCGCCGCCTAACGGGGGGCATCGCCACCTCCGCCGCGCGCTACGTCGGCTTCGCCGATGCCGACAACGCGACCCCCATCGCCACCCTCGACCCGGTGATGACCCTGCTGCGGGAGGGCCACACCGCCGTCATCGCATCCCGCCGCGCACCGGGCGCCCACTACGAGATCGAGCAGTCCGCGCTGCGCAGGTGCGGCGGCTGGCGGTTCCGGCGGCTGGCGAGCCGCACCCTGCCGGGCGTCGCCGACACCCAGTGCGGCTTCAAGTTCTTCGACGGCCCGCACGTCCGCGCCGTCCTCGACGAGTTCCGCATCGACGGCTTCGCCTTCGACGTGGAGATCCTCGCCCGCCTCGTCCGACAGGGCGAGGACGTGGTCGAGGTGCGGTGGACTGGTCGGACTTACCTGGTTCGACGTTCTCGGCGGGGCGCGACGGACTGCGCTCCATGACCGACCTTCTCCGGATCTCTGGCTCCAGGTGACCGTGATGACCGCACTCGCACTCGACCAGCTCGCCCGTGCCGACCTCCTCTTCCTCAACTGGCGCGATCCCTCGACCCCCAGGCCGGCGGTGCCGAGGCCTACTGCTAAGAAATCGCCCGACGGTTCTCCGACGCCGGTGCGCACCTCACGCTCTTCTCGGCGCGGCACCCCGGTTCCGCGCCGAGCTCCCGGTGGCAGGGCATGCGGATCGTGCGAGGCGGCGGCACCTTCGGCGTGTACCCGGCCGCGGCCCGGCACCTGCTGCGCCACCGGCACGCATACGACGCCGTCGTCGACTTCCAGAACGGCATCCCGTTCTTCTCACCGCTCTTCACGCCCCGCTGGATCGCCGGCATCTGCGTCATCCACCACGTCCACCAGGACCAGTTCGATCTGCGCTTCCAGTGGCCGCTGAACGTGGCCGGCCGGCTGATGGAGAAGCAGTTCAGCCGGCGGGTCTACCACGGGCGACCGATGGTCGTCGTGTCCCTTTCGACCCGGGAGGGCACCCGCAGGGGGCCGGGGACGCCGGGCCGCCGGGACCGGGTGCCGAGGTGGGGGAACCCGCAGATCCCGAGGGCTCCCGCGCCGGAGCCGACGGTCCGGCCCTCCCCGACCCGGCCCTCCCCGGTCCGACGGCCGCCACGGCGCGCACCCACGCCCACGCCCACGTCAACGGCCGGCCCCACACCCACGTCGACGGCAACCCCCGCGACACCACGGCCGCCGGCTCCCCCTCCCCCGCCGTACGGCTCGTCGTCGACGCCGCCTGGCGGGGCGAGACCCGGCCCGCCGGCGACGACGAGCTGCGTGGCGCCCTGGCGGTGGCCCGCGGCAACCAGGTCGAGGTACGGCTCGCCCGGGCATATCCCCGGCAACTGGCGCTCACCCTGGCCGAGGTGAACCGTTCGACCGAGCTGTTCCGGGCCGATCTCTTCGAGGCCACCGGCCGACTGCACCACGCCGGCATCCCCACGGTGCTCATCAAGGCCGACCCGTCGGGCGACCACGTGTACGGAAACTTCGACCTGGTCGTGCCGAGCGGGCGCTGGCGGGCCGCCGAGTCGACGCTCGCCGGCTGGTACACGCGCCGGGAGACGTACTGGCTGGAGCGGTCCACGAAGGTGCTGCTGTTCCCGCTGCGCGGGCAGGCCGCCCATCTGCACGCCCAGGTCTCCTCGTTCGGGGTGCCTGTGCTGCCCAACGACGGACTGTTCGCCCGCGCGGTGCCCTGCGACGGCTGCCCCTGGCTGCTGCCGAGCCCGGCCGACCGGCTGCGCATCTGGCTGGCGCACGGCCTGTTCCAGAACCTGACTCTGGACCTCTCCGAACTGCTCGCCGTCCGCGCCCTGCTCCGCCCCGAAGTGGCGGCCGAGGCCCGACGGGAAGCCGCGCGGGAGGGCTGGCCGGCCAGCAGCCTGGCCGCCCTGCGGACCGTGGCGCAGTCACGGCTTCAGCTTGTCGGCCTCCCGGACTTCGTGCAGGTGGATAAGGACGTCGAAGGACTTGGCGATCGCGATATCGCGCGGCTCGTAGGGGAACTGGGTGCCGACGTTAAGCGTGGGCCGTGCGGTGTTCAACCAGGCACGCGCGGGGGCCGGGGCGTGGCGGACGTCGAGGTAGAAGTCCCGGTGTCGGACCTGGTCGAGAGTGTGCTCGTTCCTGCCGGGGTTGGCGGCACCCACTGTGAACCTCTTCCAGTCGCCGCCGAGGGCGGCGTCCTTCGACAGGAAGGAACCCTGGTTGAAGGTGAAGCCGATGGGGAGGTAATTCTTGCCCATTGTGTCGCGCAGGAATGAGCCCTGTGTCTTGGGATACATCTTGGGGTCACCGGCGATGTAGCCGACATGGTCGTTGTGTGCTGACAGCAGCACCTTGTCGCCGGTTTGCCGCTGCCACCAGGTGACATTCTCGGCCATCACCTCGTCGCGGAAGCGCTGCGAGGCGGCCACCGAGTCGGGGTCAGTGACGTCCATCGTAAGGAATTTGGTGGTCTGGGCGATTGACCGGGCGTTCTGCTCAGCCCACGTGAAAGCCTCCTCGCCGGAGTCCTCTTGGCTGCTGACCAGTTCCAGGGCCTGCTGTGCCTTGGCGGCGAGCTGCTGTCGTTCCGTGAGCGGCTTGCCCAGGTAGGCGAAGACGTCGTCGATCGGGCGCAGGCCGGCGTAGAACTCGTTGAGCCGTGGCAGCGCCTCTGGGTGGTTGCGCTGCACGTAGCCGGTCACCCGGCCGAAGAACTCGTCGCTCAGTGTGGGAGCGCCGAGGTCGTTGCCCATGAAGTGGACGGTGCGGCCGGGGTGGCTGCGGTTGTGATCTCGCATCCACTCGATAAGGCTCACGAACTCCTCTCGTTCCCAAGGGGAGTTGCCCAGTGTCTCCTTGGCGATCTCGCGGACGTCGCCCTTGCCGGTCTGGAGATAGTCGTTGATCTGGAGCCCTGAGGACCAGCTCATCTCCAGGGAGAAAGTGGTGAAACCCTTCTTCTCCACGAGGTAGCGGAAGACCCGCTCCTTCATGGTGAAGAACTCGTGAGAGCCGTGAGTGGCCTCGCCGAGGCCCACCACCTTGGCGTCGCCGATGATCGAGGCCAGGGCTCGCAGGTCGGCCGTGTTTCCCCCGGGCTCCGTCGAGCGCAGCGGGTGCGCCGCGCGCTCCAGCGCGCGGACCGCGTTCTGCTTCCCCTCAGCCACGTCGGCCGGTGCTGCTTGGACGACCACAGGAACGAGGACCGCTCCCATCGCGGCCACTGCGGTGGCCAGCAGCCCCCGCCGACTGATGCCCTTCCGGAGCCTATCCATATTATTTACCCCTCAACTTGTGTTATGCGACTTGAGAGAATCGTCGCCTCGATTCCATGGCCACGAAAGGGAGCCAGGTTCCGAAACGTTCCGGGGGGTAGCCCCCTCTCGGAGGTGCAGCGGACAGCATGGGCGGACGTCGTTGCCTGGATTGGCTGTCGCCACGATCGCCCCGAACTGTCGGATGGATGTGCACGAATGGAGTGGTCAGTTATGCAGGACCGATACGTCCTGCAGCTTCGTGCCGCACCGCCGTCCTCGGACTGCCGCTGACCCTCCGCCTCGTTTCTGGCCATCGGCTGACGACGTGCCTTCCCTGCCGACCCACTTGGCGGACCGGCTGGAAGTCGCTGGGTGACTGGAGGGCTACCAAGCCCTGCTGCACTGGCGGACGGAGAACGAGATCACTGGCCTGCACGCCGTCCCGTACGACGTCGAAACCGAGGTCGGCGTCTCGAAGGACTCCTCCCTGGGAAGGTGGGTGCACCACCAGCGCAAGGCACTCCGGGCAGGCGAGCTGGAGGAACGGCGCAAGACCCTGCTGGACGCGCCGGAGGCCGGGATGGTCTGGGAGCCGGGCGAGGAAGCATGGGAGAACAAGCTCGCCGCGCTGCGGTCGGACCGGCGGACCACCGGGCAACCCGCGCCCCGGCAGGAGCCGTCTGGGGCGAAGGTGAGGCGATGGTGCCGGTCGGGCAGCACATCGCCGACCTCCGCCGGAAGGGACAGAAGGACGGCCTGGGTTTGAGACTGTCCTTCCACGCCCAGTTGATGCAGATGCACGGCATCACTATGCAAGGGGCCATGGGCATGTCGGCGCTCAGCGCCCTCGCGCTTGCCGTCATGACGCGAGGCGCCTCACGGCGGCTGGCCGCAGGCGCCGGGCTCCTCGTAGCTGCGTCCTTCCTGATCACCCGTCTCGGCAACGTCCCCATCGATGGCCGTATCAAGCAGTGGGCGGCCACCTCGGCACCCGCCGATCACGCCGAGATCCTGACTCAGTGGGAGGCGTTCAATTACGCCCGCACGAGCGCCGCGTTCGCTGCCTTCGCGCTGCTGATCCTTCTCTCCTTGCGCCGAAGCCATTCCGCTCAAGGTCTCAACGCCAGCCCCTGGAGAGTGTCTTGACAATCAGTGGGGCAGGTGGGTTGTCGGCGCCGTTCCCGCGAGGAGTTGCGGCGCTCGCGCAGCCTCGACCGTGAAAGCAGTCGCAGCAGGGCGGCGAAGCCGGACACTTCATACCGGCGAGCATCCAACTGACTTGCGTCATCGCCAGAAGTGTCAGCCCCAGATCGGCATTCGTGTCACCACCCGAATCCCGGAACGAAACATGCTGAACAGCAGTACCTCGACGTGCGGCAGCGCACTGCATCACACAATGCCGGAGACGAGGCAAGGACCCATCACCGCCTTCCGTGAAGTCACCTAAAGCGGGCGCGGGTTGTCGCCTCCGGGCCCGTGCCCGGCAAAGGGCGAGTGCGGGGTGGCATTTCCCTGACCGGCGTCGCCCCGCTTCTGTCGTGGCAGGCCGGCCCACTACGAGATCCCGCGCCGCCTGCGGCTCATGGATACCTTCCCGGCAACCGTCAGCGGTAAGGCGGTCGGAGTCCGGGTAGCGGCGGCGCGGGAACTCGTGGGCTGGGTGATGAGCCGGATCAGCGGATTTCTGTGACCCGGTGTTCCTGGCGCGCCGCACAGTTGGAGTTTTCCACCGACACGTACACGTTGGCGATGTTGCCGCCCCAGCTCACACAGTGGCCCTTGCCGTAGACGTAGCCCGGCCCCGCGTACGACGTGAAGTACCCGGAGTCCCCGGCCCACTCGTCGGTGTCCGGGACGTAGATGTACGTGGACATGTCCTTGGCCGTGCCAGGGTTGGCGCGGATCGTCGCGACGCAGTTCTTGCCGTTCGAGGAGTTGTACGTCAGATAGACGGTGCCCAGCGAGCCGACGGGCACCGAGTTCACGGTCTTGTAGGCACTGCCGCAGACGCCCTGTGGTGTGACGTTGGGTGCGGCAGAGGCGGTCGTGGCGAACACGGCCGTGGCGCCCACCACCAGTGTGGTTAACGCCCCGACAGCCGCGACATTACGCATGCTTCCCATATTTCCCCCTTGTGTCCCTGAGAGCGGTTTGCTCCCACTTGATGTGACCCCCGAACGACAAGGATGGTTGTGCTGGCATACACAGGTGCCGGGTGAACCTATGGATGAAGTGATCGGACAAAGGGACGCAGTATGGATCGAGGGATCAGGGCAGGATCCCTGTGGCGCTTGAGTGCGATCTCTCGCGTCATCGACAGCAGATTCACCTGTTCGTTAACACGCGGTCACCGCCAGCGCGGGCCTTGGCATACAACGACGGCCACAACGCCTGAGTCCCAGGCACACAGGCGGTCACCA
The DNA here is from genome assembly GCF_042670885.1 of Streptomyces sp. NPDC057136. Taxonomy (NCBI): domain Bacteria; kingdom Bacillati; phylum Actinomycetota; class Actinomycetes; order Kitasatosporales; family Streptomycetaceae; genus Streptomyces; species Streptomyces sp. NPDC057136. Next base: position 229,688 of record NZ_JBHUUV010000004.1, on the reverse strand, counting down.
ACGCCTCGGCAGTGTCGGCAGCGACGCGCAGCGCCTGCTCACTCCACACCCGCCCGCTGCGATGCACGTCCCGGTGCACGACCGACTCCCTTTTCACTCCTCCCGATCGCTTCCTGTCCGAGGCAGGCCGGGACAGGTGTCGGCCCGGCGGGTCGGCCGGCGGCGCGGAACAGCGACAGGCTCGTACGGCGGGTCTGGGAACGGGTTCCCGCAGGTCGGTCCCGGCACGGCCCATACCGGTCGACGGTGACTCCAGTGATGTCGGTGACGGCACGTCACGTCAGCGAGACCGGCGGGCGTTGAGCCGGGCGGACTGGCGCGTCAGGTGGTCGCGCTCGGCGAGGTTTGGGGCCTTTTGGGCCGCCTCGGTGTACAGCCGTGCCGCCGTCGCCAGGTCGCCGTCGCGCTCGTGGAGGTACGCCGCCACCGCGGCGTAGCGGGGCAGTGAGTCGTTCAGCGCCGCGAGCGCCGCCAGCCCGGCGCGCGGTCCGTCGGCCTCGCCGACGGCCACCGCACGGTTGAGCCGGACGACCGGGCTGTCGGTCAGGCGGGCAAGCTCGTCGTACCACTCGACGATCTGCACCCAGTCAGTCTCCTCGGCGGTGGGCGCGTCAGCGTGGAGTGCCGCGATGGCGGCCTGGGCCTGGAACTCGCCCAGCCGGTCGCGGGCGAGGGCCGCCTGCAGGATCTCGACGCCCTCGGCGATCGACTCGGTGTCCCACCGGCCGCGGTCCTGCTCGGCGAGCGGCACCAGGCTGCCGTCGCGCGCGGTCCGGGTGGCGCGCCGGGCGTGGTGGAGCAGCATGAGGGCGAGCAGCCCCGCCACCTCGGGGTGGTCGATCGCGGCCGCGAGCTGCCGGGTGAGCCGGATGGCCTCGGCGGCGAGGTCGACATCGCCGGAGTAGCCCTCGTTGAAGACCAAGTAGAGGACGCGCAGTACGGTGGCGACGTCGCCGGGCTGGTCGAACCGCACGCCGGAAACGGTGCGTTTGGCCCGGCTGATGCGCTGGGCCATGGTCGCCTCGGGCACCAGGTAGGCCCGGGCGATCTGGCGGGTGGTCAGCCCTCCGACGGCGCGCAGCGTGAGCGCGACCGCGGACGACGGCGTCAGCGACGGGTGGGCGCACAGGAAGTAGAGCTGGAGCGTGTCGTCCACCACGGGCGCGGGCCCGGGCGCCGGCTCCTCGTTGACGAGGTCCTCACGCCGGCGGCGGGCGGCGTCCGCCCGGGTCGCGTCGAGGAACCGGCGCCAGGCCACGGTGACCAGCCAGCCCTTCGGGTCCCGCATGGGGTCTCCCCTGCTCGAAGAGCTTGAGGAAGGGTCGGCCGGCCAGACGCGGACCGCCTCGACCAGCGCGTCCTGCACGGCGTCCTCGGCCGCCGCGAAGTCGGCTCCGCGGCGGACGAGGATCCCGAGCACGCTCGGCGTGAGGCTCCGCAGCAGCACCTCGTTCACCTGAGGGGTCACTCCGTGATGGTGGGCAGCGCGGCCAGGAACGGGCGCACCTCGAGCCACTCGTGGATCGGGTCCCCGCCCGCTCCAGGAGCGGCCGAGAGCTCCCCGGCCAGCTCGATGGCGCGCTCGTAGTTGTCGACGTCGATCACCATCCAGCCGGCGATGAGGTCCTTGGTCTCGGCGAACGGGCCGTCGGTGACCGGCGGGCGCCCCTCGCCGTCGTACCGGACGAACGTCCCCTCGGGGGAGAGCGCCTGGCCGTCGACGAACTCGCCGGTCCCTTCCAGCCGGGCCGCGAAGTCGTGCATGTACTGCATGTGCGCCGAGATCTCCTGCGGTGTCCACTGGTCCATGGGCACGTCGTTGACCGGAGCCGGAGCGCCGCGGTAGTGCTTGAGCAGCAAGTACTTAGCCATCGTGTTTCTCCTCGGTGCTGGTGCGACCCATTTTGGTCACGTTCACCACGGGGACGGAGCCAGACACGGGTTCTCGACATCGCCGGCAACAAGCACCTGATGTTTCCCGGCCGGCTCTACTCGATCGTCGCGGCGCTGGAGACCGGACGCACTCCGTGGACCACAATCGTGGACGCCATCCGGCCGGCGCCTGGGGCCGAGTGAGTTCGTCCTCGGCAAAAGCCGGACACTTGGGGCGAGAAGCACGTGGTCACCGTGAACGACACTCGCCGCTACCGAAAGGCCACTGCTCTGGCCTGGGACCGGCTCCACCCGCGGCTGACCCGCCGGGCCGAACCATCAACTCGGGATCCCGCCATCATCCTGCTCAGCCCTAAGATCACCGACCGCCCGCCAAGACGGTACTCGCCGACGAACCGGTCCCTACCGAACTCACTCACGAGTCGACCAATCACCCACCTTCTGATCGAAATTCGATCAATCGACAAGATTGCATTGACTCGATCAACGACCGCACATAGCTTCTGGCGGCATCCGACCTCCAGAAAGGTGTTGCGTCATGTCCATCGGACCATTCCCAGGACGGCATGCGATGAGCGGCGGGTTCATCGCTGTCGCCCTTGCCCTCACCGGCAGCGTCGCCCTTGCCGGCGTGCCCGCCTCGGCCGCGGGCAGCACCACCTACGTGGACTGCTCGCGCCCGGCCGCCGGCGACGGCAGCCAGACCTCGCCCTTCAACAGCATCGGCCAGGCCAACGCAAAGACGTACTCCCCCGGTGACACGCTCGCCTTCGCGTCCGGCACCACCTGCACCGGCTCCCTCGCCCCCAAGGGCAGCGGCACCGTATCCGCCCCCATCACCCTCACCCATTACGGCACCGGCACCCTGCCCGTGATCGACGCCAACGGTGCCCCGAACGCCGTCTCCCTGACCGACCAGGACCACTGGCGGATCAGCAACCTCAAATTGACCAACCCCGCCTCCTCCCTCGCCCGTCGCACTGGCCTGCGGATCTCCGCCACCGATGGAACGGCGCACCGCGGCTTCGACATCGGCAACCTCGTCGTCGACCGCGTTGCCGGTCAGACGAACAAGAACAGTCCGACCACCGAGGACTTCGTCCAGTCCGCCGGCATCGTCACGGGCGCGAGCGGCACGAACTCGACCCTCAACGACGTCCACGTCCACCACAACCAGGTCAGCAACACGGGTGGCGGCGGCCTCAAGATCCGTGTCGGCGCCATGGCGGTCAAGGGTTCCGGCGTACTGATCGAGCACAACGTCATCAAGGACGTCGGCGGCGACGGCATCATCGCCAGCTATGCCGACGCGCCCATGATTCAGTACAACAACGCGTCCGGCATCGGCAACGGCGTGTACCCCTTCACCGGCGGCAACTTCGCCGGCATCTGGGTGCTCGGCGACCACAACCCGACCATCCAGAAGAACGCCGTGTACGGCATCACGCGGATGTCCGTGGCCGACAGCCAGGCGTTCGACTGCGACTGGGGCAACACCGGCACCTGCACGATCCAGTACAACTTCAGCCGCGACAACATCGGCGGCTTCTTCCTCGACTGCGACGGGTGCGGACCCATCGGCGGCGCCAAGCAGATCATCCGCTACAACATCTCCGAGAACGACTGTCGCATGAGCAGCGTCAGCGCCGGCCGATCCGCGCTGCACATGTACAACAACGTCATCTACTGCACGGACAAGAAGTTCAGCATCACACTCCCCGAAGAGAGCGTCGTCGAGAACAACATCTGGGTGGGCACCATCGACTCCCGGCTGCCCACGGGCCCCGGGATCTCCTGGCTGTGGAACGTCTTCCAGGGCGTGCCGAGGCCGACCGCCAACGGCATCGTGGGCGACCCGCACTTCGTCAACCCAGGCACCGGCGGCGACACCATTCTCTCCGTCAACGGCTACAAGCTGCGGTCCACGTCCCCCGCCCTGAACAACGGCTCCGTGATCAGCGGCAACGGTGGCCGCGACTACTGGGCGAATCCGGTGTCCACGACCACGAAGCCGCACCGCGGCGCGTATAACGGCCCGGGGTTGTAGGCCTCCGGGAAGGCGACCGCCACCGCATCGACCAACGCTCGCCCGCTCCGCGCCTAGAGCTGTATGTCATCTCAGTCAATTACGCCTACTGAGCTCTTTCAGCGTTGCCGCTCCAGAGTGAGGACGGCCGCGGCGATTGACGACATTCGATTCGGGCTGCACCGGGCTCTGCGGAAGATGTGCCAGGACTTCAGACGGGCCACGCCCCGCTCCACCGGTGCCCGTGCCACCGAGAGTGCGCGGTTGACCGTTTGCTGGGTCGGCGGCAACCCGCGGCCGGGTGGGCGTCTGACGGGTGTCGTCTCGCCGACCGCTCCTACCTGAGGGCAGGGCCGTGGGCTCGCAGATCCGGATGATCCGGTGGGCACGGGCCGCGGTCAGGTCGTGCGTGCGGCCAGGTAGGGCGGGTGAGATCGGAGTAGTCGGCCCGGCCGTCACCGACCCGGTCGCACTCCGCCAGGGTGCCGTCCAGCAGGACGTAGTCGGGGTCGGCTTCACGCAGGGCACGCAGCAAGCCGGGCGCGCGCTCGGCAAGCAGGTCAATGACGGCTGCCGTGTAGGCGTGGGCGGTGCCGACGGCGATACCGAAACCGGCCGCGATCTGCGCAAGGGGGTCGTGCCGTCGCAGGTACACCAGGCCGACCAGGGCACGCTGGTGCGGCGGGAGCTTGCAGCGGCGGTCACCCTCGCGGGTGACGATGAGCATGGTGACCCACTCGACCAGGGCATGGGGCAGGTCGAGTGCGTCAGGATAGGCAATCAACGAGGCTCCTGCGCCGGTGAGTTGAGACTTCGAACACCTCCCTCAACGGCACGGGAGCCTCGTGCGTTGCGGACACCGACCCCCTCACCGCTCACCGACGAAATGCGCGGGTACTGGGTGACGAAAGGGCGCGCGCGGACCCTAAAGGGCTTGAGCGGCGTGGACAGCTTCGAGCCGTCCGTCCGTACGGCGCAGCCGGAGGTGCGGTCGGCTGCCCGAGATGGTCGGCTGGGCCTGACTCTGCAAACTTGCGCGCAAGGGAGCCCAGCATGGCAATCATCGCGATCTTCGACCAACCCGGCATGACCCAGGCCCAGTACGAACAGGTCTCCAACAAGGTGAACCGCGACCGTGGCCTGGTCAAGAAGCCCGCGGACTGGCCCGTACCCGGCCTCATCTCGCACACCTCCGCCCCCACTCCCGATGGCTGGTACGTCGCCGACGTCTGGGAGTCCGAGGAGGCGTTCCACCGCTTCAGTGAAGTCGTCCTGCCGCTTTTGCGGGAGGCCGGTGCTCCGGAGGTGGAGCCGAAGATCTACCCGGTCTTCAACCTGGTGACCCCGTAGCCGTCGGTCTTCTGGTACACGACGAGCCGTGGCACCCCCACAGCCCCCGTCCTCAGGGAATGCTGCGACTCGACAGGGGGATCGCCACTGGTGCGATCCGCAGAACCACAGGTCAACGCATTTCGCGGTAGCCCTCACCTGATCAGTGGCCATGCTGAAAGAGCTCACTGAGTGATGAAGTTACACTGAGTCGCCCGACGCGCGTTGACGAAGAGCTGGGCACAATCGGGCCTCGCAGCGGGTGCGCGTTTGCCGATCGGTTCACCACGGCATGGAGGGGGCCTGACAGATCGGTCGCAACCTGGGCGCACGGAACCGTCGTGCTGTGTGGTGTATCTGTGTTCCGAAGGAAGCGAGTTCTGCGGCACGGGGGTCCGGCCCCCCGTATCAGAGGGCCGCGTCCGCCATCGCGGCACCGGCGGACGAGCGCCCGATCCCCGATCCCCGATCCTATGCTGAGCAGCACATAGCCTCCGGCCATTCCCGGCCTGCGCATCCATGCGCTGCCGCGGATGCGCCGGGGGCTTGCCGATCCGCGGCCGCGTCTCAGAAGCTGCGTGAGTTGGCCGCGAACTGCGGATCGTCCTCTGCTTGATCAGTCCGTCGGTCGAATCGCAGTAGCCGCCACCGGTCGTGGCGACGGGCCGGCACTCTCCCCGCGCTCGGGCGAACCGAATGGTCAGCCCAGGATCAGATCCTTGACGGCCCGCTCCGTCCAGTGGCCGGCTGCCCCGGGACAGCCCGCCACGTAGGCGGCAACCGCATCGACGTCCCACGCGCCCGCTTCCAGCAGACCGGCCACGAGGTGGCGCATATAGGCAGGCGACGGCTCCACCCACGGCACATCGTTGACACCCCAAGGCGCCGTGAAGGTCAACACAGGCAGTCCGTCCACCTGACCGGCACAGACGAGCGTTTCGTATCGCCCGTCACCGAGGCTGTCCCTTCCGTGGTTCACCACCTCGGTCAGGTCGAGGTCCGTGCCCGGTTCCTTGTACAACTCCTGCGCCATGATGTCCGCGAACTGGGCGGCCGAAACGAGATGCGCGCGAGCGAATACGCGATGGTCGCCACCCGGGTCGTAGAAGGCCCTGCCACCGCCCCACACCGGCGACTCGGTGGCGAAGTACACGGTGCCTGGGCGTTCCAGAGGAATGGACCGGGCGGGCAAGGTGCGATCCCTGCATCCCGGACAGACCCTGTTCGCACCATGCGGCCGGCCCCCGACGATGTAGCAAGCCAGACGGTCAAGGTGCATGTTGGAGCCGTAGGACATGTACCAGACCCTCGGCGGCGAAGTGCCCTTCACAGGACCGCGCAGCCACGCACGCAAAGAGCCCACATAAGTCGAAAGCCCGCGAGATACTCCCCCGCCGCACTTCGCCTTCTCTCCGACACCCTTACCCCGCCCGTCACGTCATCGCAGCCAGGGTTCTGGCCATTGCTCGGCCAACGGCACCGCACAAGGGCTCGGCGCCCATGGCCAATCCATCTGTTGGTGATGTCGTTCACAGCAAGCAACCCCAAGCATTCTTCCCGGCACCGCGAGAGGACACAGATCCTGTCGGCACATGCCCCTCAGTACCAGTCAGATCGGCCCCGCAGAAAAGTGAGGCCCTGAGAAGAGCAACGCCACACAAGATCATGAGTTACGCCCGCCCGCTCCCTTGCGGCGTGGCCGGGTCATGCCGACGACACACGGCCGGAACTTCTCATCGAGGGATTGCCGTCACACAAGAGCGGTCACAACCTGGTGCGACGTTCAGCCACGATCGTGTCTGGGCGTTGGTTCGGAGGTGCCGTAGTTCCGACAGGTCAGTTCGCCGTCAGGAGGCTGTGCGACGACCAGGGCTACCGCCCGGCCACGGACTCTTCGGTGAGCCGCAGAGCGGCGCCTGCCCGCCCGAATCCGCGAGAACATCGTCCCGCGTGTGGCAGGGGCAGCAGTTCCGGGGCAAGCGGATCGCCCTGGCGACCACGGCTTGGCAGTCGCTGTGACGGTGGGTCCGTTCACGTAGTCGGGCCTGCTTCGGCCGCCCAAGGACCGTCGGGTCTCGGCCGCCGCCGCGGCGGAGCACACGATGTCGGCAAAGATGAGACTGGCGGTCGGGACGATTCCGATCACGGCCCCCTCGGCGGCCGGAGGTTCCGCGGGCACCTCGGCAGCTTGGTCGCCCGGCCAGACGAAGCCGAGTTCGGCCGCGAGCTCGGCGACGCGGATACTTCCTCGCTCACGGACGAGTTCGACCACCCGCTCATGGCGCTGATCGACGTGCGGTCGCATGGGCTCCCCCCTTCAATCAATACGATCACAATGGTGTTCGACAGCCCCGGGCCGGGCCCCCGGCGGACATGATGCGGTCATCGAACGCGGAAACAGGCTGGACAGGCCACGGCGTCCGGGAGCTGGACCGTGCGGCGGGACGGAGAGGAACAAGCGCATGCGCGAGCGCGTGGACGAGCGGCACAAGCGGGTGCTCCGGCTCGTGCGGGAGCACAGGAGCGTACGGATCGCCGACCTGGCCGCCGAACTCGGGACCTCCGTGGAAACCGCCAGGCGGGACGTCGCCGCACTCGCCGACGTGGGGCTCATACGACGACTGCACGGATCGGCCGTCTGGCCGACGGCCCGGCTCAGCCCGCGCGAGACCCGCCTCGTCCGGTCGGCGCCGGCCGCGCCGGGCGGACTCATGCTCGGCATGGTGGTGCCGGCGGCCGGCTACTTCTATCCATCGGTCATCCGCGGCGCCCGCGACGCAGCTGCGGCCGTCGGCGCGCGGCTGCTCGTCGGAACGACCGACTACCGCAGGGACCAGGACGCGACACGGATCGAGACCCTCGTCGAGGCCGGCGCCACCGGTCTGCTCCTGACCCCCAGCTGGGGTGTCGAAGGGCCGGACCCAGGCGACCTGCAGCAGCTCGCGGATCTGCCCGTGCCCGCCGTGCTGGTGGAGCGGCACGTTCCGATGGGCGCACCGGGAGCGGAGGGCGACCGCGTCAGCTCCGCCCATGCGCAAGGCGCAGCCTCAGGGGTGCGGCATCTGGCGGCCCTCGGTCATCGCCGCATAGCCCTGCTGTCCCGGACCACGCACTCGTGCCCGCACATCCGGCGCGGGTACCGCGCCGCGATCACGTCTCTCGGTCTCCCCGAGGACGATCTGTCCCCGCTCGGGTCCACCGGTCCCGGCGGGTTCGAAACCTTCGAGCAGGACGCGGACCGGCTGCTCGACCTCGCCGAATCCGACGGGGTGCGGGCCGCGATCGTGCACACCGACGCCGATGCGATCAATCTGCTCCAGCGGCTTACGGTCCGTGGGCTTCGCGTGCCCGAGGACTTCGCGATCGTCTGCTACGACGACGAGTTGGCCGGGCTGGCGGATGTACGGCTCACCTCGATCGCGCCTGCGAAACACGCGATGGGCGAAGCGGCCGTGAAACTCCTGCTGCGCCGGCTCAAGGAACCCGGCGCGGAGAGCTCACACATCGAACTGATGCCGCAGCTTCGCGTGCGGGAGTCGTGCGGCGCCCATACATCTGACTGACCATCGATTGACCGCTTCTTGACCGATTGAACGTCGAGTGTTGACTTCGGGAAGCCGGAATCCCAGTCTGGCCAACCAGTAGGACCGCTCACCGCGGTCCGATCTGAAGATGTCCGGCACCTTGCGAGGCCTTCCGAGCGCCGACCGCGCGCATCGGGGCTCCGCATCGGCCGGTGCAGCCCCGACGAGGATGACCGTACGCCGGACCGGGAGTCCGACCGCCAAGGCATCCCCACAAGGATTGGGTCCTCCATGACTGCTTTCGCCTGGCACCGCCGCGCCTTCCTGCACGCCACCGGGGGCACCGCCCTCGCCGTGGGGCTCACAGGATTGCCGCTCCGCCCCGCCGTCGCCGGTGAAACAGTCGCCACGGACGAGCAGTTCGCCGCCCTTCGGGCCAAATGGCGCGACCTCCTCCTGGGCACCGGGTTCAGCCCTACCGCCGAGCCGTTCAAGACGCTGCTCGCCAACCTCGGCACGTCCGCCCGGGGTTACCTGTCGACCATGGCTCCCGCAAGCGGTTCGCTCTGGCCGGGGCTGGTGTGGAGCGACCCGGAGCCCGACCTCGACGCCGAGTCGTACGCCTTCTCGTCGCGCATGAACGACACCTACAACAGGCTGAATGTGATGGCGCAGGCCTTCTGTCAGGCCGGTACCGGGCTGACCGGTGACACCGTACTGCTGAATGCGATCACCGCGGGACTCGACCACGTCCACGCCGAGGTCTACAACGAGAACACCACGCGGTACGGAAACTGGTGGAACTGGCAGATCGGCAGCGCGCAGGCACTCATGGACACCTGCGTGCTCCTCCACGACCACCTGTCGGCAGACCGGAAAGCCGCCTTCTGCAGGGCCGTCGACCATTTCGTCCCCGACTCGGCGGTGGCCCAGTACACCGGCACAAGCACGGGCGCAAACCGTGTCGACCTGTGCCGCAGCATCATCCTGCGCGGCATCGTCGGCGAGAACCCGGACAAGATCGCGCTCGCCGCCCGTGCACTGGCCCCGGTCTTCCCCTATGTGGCCTCAGGAGACGGCTTCTACTCCGACGGTTCGTTCATCCAGCACCGCAACGTCCCCTACATCGGCGGATACGGTGCGGTGCTCCACGACGGCGTCGGACGCCTTCTCGCGCTACTGCGCGGATCCGCCTGGCAGCTGAACGACCCCAACACTCAACTCTTCCTCGACACCGTCGAAAAGGCCGTCGCACCATTCATCTACAACGGACTGATAATGGACAACGTCACCTCCCGCGGCATCAGCCGCAACGGTGGCAACGAGCATCAGCGCGCCCACGGCCTCCTCGCCACCCTCGTACTGCTCGGCCAGGGCGCGAGCCCCGAGGAGAACGCCCGCTGGCGGGCAATGGTCAAGGGCTGGATGCGGCGCGACTACTACTTCCCTGCCCTGAAGAACCCCGGCCTGAGCCTGATCCGGGCGTCGCTGCTGCAGAGCCTGCAGGACGACACATCTGTCACGGCGGCCCCCGAGCCTGTCGAGCACCGGCTGTTCCACAACATGGACCGTGCCACCCACCGCCGCCGCGACTGGGCCGCATCGGTCTCCATGGCCTCGAACCGCATTGCGCACTACGAGTTCGGCAATGGTGAGAACGCCCGCGGCTACCACACCGGCGCCGGCTGGCTCGCCTGGTGGGGCAGCGACTTCGGCCTCGAACAGTACTCCGACGCCTACTGGCCGACGGTCGACCCCTACCGCCTCCCCGGCATCACCGCATCCCGCAAGCCACTCACCGACGGCGAAGGGGGCAACTGGGGCCAGCCGATGCCCGACGCCGCCTGGGTCGGCGGCACCACCGACGGCGAGTTCGGCGCCACCGGCCAGCACCTGAAGGGCCTGGCCGGCACGATGGAAGCCAAGAAGTCCTGGTTCTGGCTGGACGACTCCGTCGTCTGCCTCGGCGCCGGCATCACATCCGCCGACGGGTACCCCGTCGAGACCACCATCGACAACCGCCACCTCGGCACCAGCGGTGCGCCCGCCCTGACCGTCGACGGCAGGACCCAGCCGACGGCACAAGGCTGGACAGCGACCTTCAAGAACGCCCAGTGGGCGCACATCGCCGGCCAGGCCGGCTACGTCTTCCCCGGCGGAGCCGACGTCAGCGCAGTACGCGAGGAACGAACCGGCGCCTGGAAGGACATCAACGCCGGCGGGCCCACCGACCCCCTCACCCGCCGCTACCTGACCCTGTTCACCGACCACGGCCCCGACCCCGTCGACGGCCGCTACGCGTACATCCTCATACCGGGTGCAAGCGCCAAGGCCACGGCCCGGCGCGCCTGCGACCACGGCTGGCTCAACATCCTCGCGAACACGGACCGCCAGCAGGCGGTACAGGTGAGCCGTCTCGGCTTCACCGCGGTCAACTTCTGGGCAGCCGGCACCGTGGACAGGATCACCTCGAACGCACCCGCCTCCGTCCTTGTCAGGGAACACGGCAACAGCACCGCAACCATCATCGTCTCGGACCCGGCCAGGGAAGCCACCTCCCTGGAAGTCTCCTGGAACCGGCGGGTCTCCAAGGTGCTCTCCAAGCCGACCACCCTGCTCGACGCCACCACCGGCCCCTCACTGAAGCTGACATTCAACGACCTCACAGGCCAGGCCGGCGCCCCGCAGAAGATCACCGTCCGCCTCACCTGAACCACACGACGGTCGCCCACCACCAACGACCGGCCACCGCCCGCACGCCACATCCCCGCCCGGAGGCAACATCCGATCCGTACTGCACACCCTCCTCAAGGACAACCGTCACCGGCACCAGCAGCTCCTCGCCACTGCCACCGCACCCATGCTGGTCCGCGGTCTACGCAAGGGCGCAGCCGAACCAGGGGCGGACAGCAGCCCGGAGGCCGGGGCCGGGCGGTGGCGGTTGGACGCTGAGCGAGCCTCAACTCCGCCCACAGCCGATGGCCAGCCGGGCCGGGGCAGGCCCTAGGGTCTGTCGTTTGGATCAGGCCGGATCAGGGAGCGGGGTCTGGTGCGTGCAGCTGCAAGGCGGAGGATTGAGGCATGGCGAATGGGGCCTCCCCTGCTCGATCGAAGCCGAGAGCTTGCGGGAGCGCGTGCCAGACCCCGCGAGGCCCCGCCTGGCGTGTCTCGCGCGCCGTGACGCTCGGACCTCAGGAACTGGGCGCGCCCATCGTGGGCATTCAGAACGAGTACAGCCTCGTCGAGCGGACCGCCGACCGCGAGCTGCTGCCGATGGCCGAGAGCCTCGGACTCGGCGCTGCCCTGTGGTCCCCGCTCGGCGGCGGACTGCTCACCGGAAAGTACCGGCGCAGCGCCGAGGGGCGGCTGAGCGACCTGGGGGCAGTCATCCACACGGAGAGCACCGACCAGAAGACCGCCGTCGTCGACGCCGTCCTGGCCATCGCCGAGGAGATCGGCGTGACGCCCGCCCAGGTGTCGGTGGCCTGAGTGCGGGAGCGTGCCGCCCAGTCCGCGACGTCACTCGTCCCGATCATCGGGCCGCGCAACCTCACCCAGCTCGACAGCTACCTGGGCGCTCTTGACGTCCAGCTGACCACCGAGCAGTTAGCCCGCCTGTCGGAAGTCGGCGCGGGGCCCCTCGGAGTCCCCCACAAGGCGATCGCCGCCTCCCTGGGCGGCCTCCAGGGAGGCGACTCCAGCCGCGTCATCGCGGCGGCCGCACCGGTGGCCTGATGCTCGCGGCAGAAGCCGCACCGGTGATGCCCGCCCGCCGCATCGGCGAGGGGTTCCAAGAGACCGAAGCAAACACCACAAAGTGTCTTGTACTGGGAGAAGCCCAGGATGAACAGCGATCCCGCCCCTCGCGGACGGGCAACGGAGACGACGATGAAGACCTTCATGATCGAGCGGTACGGCGACAAGGCCGGCGTGCGCGCCGCTGAGATGCCCGACCCGCAGGTGGGCGCCGACGACGTCCTGGTCCGTATCCACGCGGCGAGCGTCAACCCGCTGGACCTCAAGCTCCGCGACGGGGACTTCAAGGCGATCCTGCCGTACCGCCTCCCGCTCATCCTGGGCAACGACCTCGCCGGGGTGGTGGTCCAGGTGGGATCGGCCGTCACGCGGTTCGCGGTGGGCCATGAGGTCTACGCGCGGCCCGACAAGGACCGCATCGGCACGTTCGCCGAACTCATCGCCGTCCACCAGGACGACGTGGCGATCAAACCGGCCACGCTCACCATGGCGGAGGCTGCGTCGCTTCCCCTGGTCGCACTGACCTCGTGGCAGGCACTGGTCGAACGGGCACAGGTGCAGCCGGGCCAGAAGGTCCTGATCCACGCGGGCTCCGGCGGCCTCGGCACCATCGCCGTCCAGCTGGCCAAGGAGCTGGGCGCGCACGTGGCCACCACCGCGAGTACGGCCAAGGTCGACCTGGTGAAGGAGCTCGGCGCGGACATCGTCGTCGACTACAAGAAACAGGCTTTCGAGACGGTCCTTGTCGGCTACGACGTCGTCCTGGACACCCTCGGCGGCGAGACGCTCGAGAAGTCCCTGCAGGTACTCAAGCCCGGCGGGAAGGTCATCAGCGTCGCAGGCCCTCCCGACGCGGCCTTCGCCCGCGAGCTGGGCGCAAACGCGATGCTCCGACTGGCGATGAGCGCGCTGAGCTTCAGGACCCGGCGCCGCGCCAAGCGCCGCAACGTGACGTACTCGTTCCTGTTCATGAAGGCCAGCGGCGACCAGCTACGCAAACTCACGCCGCTCATCGAGGCCGGGAAGATCCTTCCCGTCGTCGACCGTGTCTTCCCGTTCGAGGAGACCCGGGAGGCCATGGAGTACGTCGAGAAGGGCCGCGCGAGGGCCGGCAAGGTCGTCGTCGCGATGAAGTGAGGGCGGGCCCCCGCCGGACGACTGGTGAAGACCTGCTCATGCAACGAGAAGATCCCACACCCCCACTACCCCCACTACCCCCACTACCCCCAGGAGCAGGTCATGAGTACACCGCGTAGTTCCCCCACACCCGCCCCGACGTCGTACAAGAGCGCGCCGACCCGTTCCGTGTCCGTGCGCGGCGTCGACTTCGTCTACAGGCAGCTCGGTCCGCAGGACGGCGTACCGCTGATCCTCCTCCACCACCTGGCCGCGGTCCTGGACAACTGGGATCCACGCATCATCGACGGACTCGCCGCCCGACGCCGAGTGATCACCTTCGACAACCGCGGAGTCGGTGCGTCAGGCGGCTCCACGCCCGACACCATCGAGGCGATGGCCCACGACGCGGCGCTGTTCATCCGGGCACTCGGCTTCGACCAGGTCGACCTGCTCGGCCTGTCGATGGGCGGCTTCATCGCCCAGGTCGTCGCAGCAGAGGAACCGCACCTCGTGCGCAAGATCATCCTCGCGGGCACGGGCCCCGCCGGAGGCCCCGGCATCGACAGAGTCACGTCGCTCACCATCCGGGCCACGCTGAAGGGCGCACTGACCCGGAAGGATCCGAAGCAGTTCCTCTTCTTCACCGACACCAAGGGCGGCCGACGGGCAGGGCGCGCCTTCCTGGATCGGCTGAAGGAACGCACGGACAACCGCGACACAGCCATCTCGCTGTCGTCGTTCCGCGCCCAGCTGAAGGCCATCCGCCGATGGGGCCTCCAGGCGCCGGAAGACCTGTCGCGCATTCAGCATCGGGCCCTGGTAGTAAACGGTGAGAGCGACCGGATGGTGCCGAGTGAAAACACACGCGATCTGGCCGCACGGCTGCCCCAGGGCGAACTCGTCCCCCTCTACCCCGACGCCGGACACGGAGGGATCTTCCAGTATCACGACGAATTCGTCTCACAGGCGCTTGAATTCCTCGAAGCGTAGCCGGACCGGCAACACTCGACAGGCCCGGGACCCGACACCGATTCGCGCGCGATCTCGTCTCCGACGCCCACGCCGAGCGGGCCGCGCGGCCGGGGACGTCCCGCTCGCGCCCGGCCGCCCGGTGCGTCACTGCCAGACGCGGATCCAGTCGACGTACATCGTCGATCGGTAGTCCAGTGGTGCTGTCGTGACGTCGCCCTCGGCCCAGTCCAGAACCTCGTGGGAGAGGATCGGATATTCCTTCACCTGACTGATCAGTTTGGGGTCGGTGACGGTACGCACGACCGTGCCGTCGTACGTGAACTCCATACGTGACGCGGTCCAGTTGAGACCGATGGTGTGGTAGTGCGTACTGTGCAGGGCGGCGGCCGGGACGACCTGGGCGGATTGCTGGTGGTCGGCTCCATAGCCGTCGTAGTGGATGGTCGCGGCGTATTTGTCGTCGGCGTACGCGCTCTCGATCAGGTCGATCTCCGCACCGTCCTCGGCGCTGCCCTTGATGCTGCCCCAGCTGTGTGTCTGGAGCCAGACCGCACCCAAGTGCCCCTCTGTGGGCGGGACATGAATGCGCGCCTCGAGGGTGCCGTGGGTGTAGTCGAAGACACTGTCGGTGTCGACGCGGCCGCCCGCGTACTGGTTCGTGGCCACGTTGCGCAGGTCGATGGCGAGGTTGCCGCCGTTGTCGGGGATGACCCGGACGTTGGCCGGCTTGTACCACCAGCGGATGCCGTCGGTTCGGTCGGTCTCTGTGCGCTCCTGGTCGCGCACCTTCCACTTCGTGGTGTCGAGCGCCGAGCCGGTGAACTCGTCACTGAACACCAGGGTTCCGGCAGGTCCGGCGGCGGGCTGGGCCGACGCCGGGGTCGCGGTGTCCACCAGTGCGGGTGCGGCGGACGGAACGGCGTATGCGGTTGAGCCGAGCAGTGCGGCGGCCAGCGAGGCAGCCGCCACCGTGCGGAGGGTTCCGGTCATCATGACTCCCTTGTCAGAAAGCATTGGACGGGGCGGCCGTCGACCGTGCGGAAGGCGACGACGGTGCTGCCGTTCTGGATGAGGGTGGTGCAGGGCTGGTCCGCTGTCGGGTGCCAGCGGCCGTCGAGCGTGACGCGCAGAGTGTGCGGAGCGCTCGGGCTTCCCAGCCAGGGTCGGGAGAACGGGCTGTAGCGGCCGGTGTATTCGCCCTTCTCGTACTGGGCGTGGTCGCGGCCCTCGTAGAGACGCAGGTCCGGGTCGCACACCGACAGGACGAGCGTCGCGCCGCCGGCAGTGTCGGACGGGGTGCGGACCAGCAGCATGCAGGGTGTGTCGACGGCCCGGACCGGCCCGTCGCCGGTGAGCGTGCGGCTCGCGTCGAAAACGGCGTACCCGGTGATGCCGGTGGACCGGTCGGTGACGATGTGCGCGGTGTCGTCGGCGCGCAGGACCGTGTACGGCGCCCGCGCCTCGTCGGCCATCGCCTCGGTGAAGTCCGCCATCGACTCGGCGGTCGCGCCGACGAGCATGGCGTACGCATACGACGCACCGCGTGGCGCGGTCCCGTGGCGCAGCCAGGCGGTCGCGAAGTCGCCGCGCGTCTCGGCGTCCGTGCCGTGGTGGCGCGAGAGCTGGCTGGAGCGGGTGAGCGCGAGATGCTGGCCGGGCGGGAGGTAGTAGCCGAGGCCCTTGTCGTCCAGCAGCCACTGCGCGGAGGTGAGTTCGCTGTGGTGCTCGTAGGGGAACGCGGTGACCGGCTCCGCGCCCACATGGGTGGACGCGGTGGTGGTGGCGAGGCGGGTCTGGAAGAGGGTGGTTTCCGTCTCGTGGGCCTCGTCGCCGTTCTCGATGCCGGTGCCCAGCGCGACGACCCGGTTGTCGAAGAGGAAGACGGACGTACGGGCGCGATGGCTGCCGTCGTACTTGGGGTGCTCGCGCAGCCGCATCGCGAACATGCCGTTGCGGCCGTCGATGGTGTGGCCACCCGCGAACCGCTCCTCGGTGAGCATGACTTCCTCGACGGTGCCGGTGAGGTCGCCCTTCAACTGTGCCCACGGCTTGTGCAGGGTGGTTGTGCCGGGGCGGCGGTTCCAGTCGTATCCGTCGTGGCTGTAGCCGCTGTCGAGGTTGGTGACGGGGCTACCGCGGTGCAGGACCTGGATCTGACCGTAGGTGTTGTAGCGGCCGTACCAGTTGGAACCTTCGTAGATCTCGGTGGACCACAGGTAGCGGTTGTGGCCGCGCACGGTCACCTGCCAGGTGTCACGGCGCTGCACGGCGAGTGCGGCGTAGTTGTAGGCCCAGGCGCCGGACGGTGCGCTCTCCGCGGTGACACCGGCGGCGGCGAGTCTGGCCGCGATCTTCTTCTGAGCGGTGGCGGGGGCGGCGGGCAGCAGGCGCAGGAAGGCGGCGCCGATCTCCGGGTCGAGGTCCTTGGAGCCGTCGGGGGTGCCGGCGATGGTGAGCCACTGGAAGGGCGAGACGACGAGGCCGGTGGTGCCGATGGGATTGCGGCCGCTGAGCGAGATCGGCCAGTGGCTGGTGTTGGCGACGACGCGCATGGTGAGGACGGCCTGCTTGAGGGTGCCGTGGGCCTCGGCCGAGACCCGGAAGAGGCCACCGCTCATGACGTACACGATCGGCGCGAGCCCCACGAATCCGTCGCGCGCGTAGTCGGGGAAGAACCCGACGTGGTGGAAGGTGGTGCCGTCGGTCTTGAGGCCGTCCTGGATGCCGTCGGTGGGCAGCAGATATCGGCTGAGCCAGTCGCGCAGTGCCTTCAGATACGCGACCTGGCGGGCCTCGCCGTCCTGGAGGAGGGCGACAGCGAGCTTGCCGCGCACGGTGGTGTTGATGATGTCCGACGTGGAGCCGTGGGCGTTGCGGTGTTCGAGGCCGCGGAAGATCCGGCCGAAGCCGGTGAGCCAGGTCAGGTCGGCGCGTACGGCCTCGAACAGGCCTGTCTCCCGCAGAACGTCGCGCATCAGGTACACGGAGTCGTAGTAGCCGCGGATGTCGTAGCCGACGTGGTGGATCGTGCCGAGGCAGCTCCCGTACGCCCAGCCCTGCTCCCGCAGCCGCTCCACGAGCCGTACATAGAGCGCGCCGATGGCCGGCCTGTGGGCGGCGCCCGCCACGTCGTACGCCTGGGCGGTCTTCTGCATGAGGTCGGTGACGGCGCGCAGAGTGACAGCGCCGACAAAGGTCTTGAGGTCGACGCTGATCTCCGGCGGATAGATCTGAGACTGGTACGAGAACACGGGGCGGCCGGCGAGGAGGGCGTTCGCCTGGCCCGTGAGGGTGGCGACGTAGGCATCGTCGACCTTGGGAGCGGCGGCGAGGTAGTCGGCGTGGTAGCGGGTCTTCAGGGCGCGCAGCGCGTCGGTTTCGGCCCCGGACGGGTCGGGGGTGGGGATGGTGGTGCGGGTGAGGATGCGGTCGAAGAGGTGCAGCGCCTGCCAGTGCTGCTGGTCCCAGTCGTCTCCCTCGACGCAGATCTCGGGGACCTGTGCGTCGCGGGTCGGGGCGTCGGGACGCAGCGCCACATTAAGCAGCAGCTGGTCGATCCAGAGCGTGCCGGACCTGCGGGGCGCGATGATGCGGAGCGTGTCCATGGCCGGGTGCGGGCGGCCGTGCATGTCGTACGCATAGCGCACCCAGGCGGTACGCCAGCCGGTGAAGTCCAGCCGGAACTCGAACCAGCAGTCGGTGCGGCTCCCCCGCCCGAACTCGAAGCGCACGACGTCGTCGGTGCCGGTGGACTTCTCGTTGTGGATCCACACCGAGAAGGTGTCGACGGTGCCCTGCCACGCCTGGTCGGCGAGCGGCCTCGGCTCGTACGGGTCGGCGGACCAGGCGAGCTCGGCGTCGACGGTGATCACGGAGCGCGGGCCGTGGTCCCAGCGCAGGGAGCGCGTGCCGCAGACGGATCGCACGTCGCTGATGGCGAGCCCGGCGTCCGGGCTCGCGGTGATCTGCTGCGGTACGGCGGATTCAAGGAGGAACGCGGGCGGCCGCAGTGCCAGAGCCCGCTCCTCCAGCTCGGTGAATACGGGCGCCTCGGCGACCCCTTCGGCAGCCTCCGCGGCGTCGGCGGCCGGGGCCGCGACGAAGGGCAGGGCCACGGCGCCGGTGGCGGCGGCGCCGTACGCCAGCAGTCTGCGGCGCGAAACGGGCGGAGCGGGGAGAGCGTCCATGAGCATCCTCCAGGGAGCTGAGCTGGGACGTGAGCCGGTGCTGAATCCGATGCCGAATTGCCTGCGGACGTTAGGGAGGTTCGACGATAGGATTCAAGGAGCATTCCGCCGGCGATCGGGAATTGCTCCTTCTTCGCACGCCCAGGGGGGACCGTGTCGGCCCGAGAACTCAAATTCCGCAAGCTCACCGCCGATCTGCGGCGAGGCATCCATGACGGCACCTGGCCGCCGGGCAGCAAGCTGCCCACCGAGCGGGCGCTCGCCACCGAGACCGGCCTGTCCGTCACCACCGTCCGCAGGGCGTACGAGGACCTGGTCGCCCAGGGCCTCGTGGAGCGGCGGCAGGGCGCGGGCACCTTCGCGCTCGGTCTCCCGCCACGCGTCCCCGACAGGCGCAGGATCGTCGGCGTACTCGTACCCGACACCGCGCTCTACTACCCACGCGTCATCCAGGGCATCCAGGAGGTGCTGGCCGAGGCAGGTGCCCAGTTCGTGCTGGCGTGCTCGCACTACGACCCGAAGGCGGAGGACGCGGCGATAGCCGAGCTGCTGGCTGCGGGTGTACACGGGCTGCTGCTGGTGCCGGGCCTGCATGCCTCCGACGATCCGGCGCGACGCACGGACGAACTGCTCCATCTGCCCGTCCCCGCCGTACTGGTGGAGCGGCGGCTGACGGCGGCGGGTCCCGGCGACCCCACGGAGCACGTCTGCACGGACCACGAGGGCGGCGCGTACGACGCCGTGCGGCATCTGCGCGCCCTCGGCCATGAGCGTCTCGCGCTGGTCGTCCGCGTCGACGCGCCGACCGCCGCGCCCATTCGGACCGGATTCGCCCGCGCCGTCGTGGACTTCGCACTGCCCGAGGCGGTGTACGACAGCGCCGTGATGGACGCCTGGAACCCGGACCGCGCCGACGCCACCGTGGGGAAGCTCGTTGCCGCAGAGGTCACGGGCGCCCTGTGTTTCGGCGACCGCGAGGCCGCGCTGGTGCAGTCGGCGGCCCGGCGGGCAGGGCTGCGCGTCCCTCATGACCTCGCCATGGTCAGTTACGACAACGAGTTCGCGGACGTGGCAGAGATTCCGCTGACTGCCGTCTCGCCGCCCAAGTTCCAGGTGGGCCGGCTGGCAGCGCAGATCCTGTTGCGCCGTCTGTCCGACGGCGACGCGTCACCGCTGCACCAGGTGCAGCTGCGCCCCAATCTGGTGGTCCGCGCGTCGTGCGGCGGGCGCACGCGGTGACGGGTTCCGGGGCGCTGCCCCGGAACCCGGTGATCAGGCGATGCGGGACAGGTCCTCGGCCCGTACCTCGCCCAGCAGCCGCTCGCCCGCAGCGAATCGCTCCGCCTCGCCGACCGCGAACGCGCCGAGCAGCCGCACTTCCGTGCCCATCGCGCCCGCGATGTGCGGGGTGACCAGCACATGGGGCAGGGTGAGCAGCAGATGACCCGGTGGCAGTGGTTCCGGTTCGGTCACATCGAGGACCGCGTCGATGCGCCCCGCCGCGCAGTGCCCTGCCAGCGCCTCGGTGTCGACGAGGCCGCCGCGTGCGGTGTTGATGAGCACCGCGCCGTCCCGCAGCAGGCCGAGCGCCCGCGCGTCGATCAGATGTCTCGTCTCGGGCAGCAGCGGGGCATGCAGCGAGACGATGTCCGAGCTAACCAAAAGCTCGTCCAGGCCCACGAGTCGGGCCCCGAGCGCGTCCGCGTCCGCGGCTTCCAGATACGGGTCGTGCACCAGCAGCCTCACGCCCGCACCGGCCAGCCGCTCCAGTACCAGCCGGCCGATCTTCGAGGCCCCGACGATGCCGACCGTACGGTCGAGCAGGCCGGTGTCCGGGGAGACCGTCAGGTCCTGGGGCCGGCCCGCCCGGTACTCCCCCGCCGTGCGGAACGCCCGCTTGGCCGACAGATGGATCGCGGCGAGCGTGTAGTCGGCGACCGGCGCCGCGTTGGCGGGCGCGGCCGACGAGACCGTGATACCGCGCTCCCAGACTGCCGGGGTGAGCACATGCTTGACGGAGCCCGCCGCGTGCATGACGGCCCGCAGCCGCGGTGCGTCCGCGAGCACACTCGCGTCGACCGCCGGGCAGCCCCACCCCGAGATCAGCACATCGGTGCGGGACAGGGCCTTGCGCGCCTCGGGCCGCCCGAAGTCGTCGACCACCAGATCCGGTACGTCGCATACCGCGCCCAGCCGCGCCCGTAGGTCGTCGGGGAGTGCCAGGGCCGCCACATCCTGGCGCATGGCGATGAGAGCTGTAAGTCGGGGTGACACAGTGCGTTTTGCCCTTCCATGACCGGCAACCTGATACGTGTACGTACTACTTGCCGGAGCCGAGGGTCATGCCCTCGATGATGCGACGGCCGAGCCAGCTGTAGAGCCCCACCAGCGGCAGGACGACCACCGCGATGCCTGCGAACAACCCGCCCCAGTCCGCGCCGTTGTACTGCATCTGCTGCATGAAGCCGAGCAGTGCCAGCGGCAGCGTCTGGAGTTGCTGATCCTGGATGAAGACCAGTGCAAAGAACGTCTCCCCCCAGTGGTTGATGACATTGAGCAGCAGCAGGGTGATAAGCCCGGAGCGTGCCAGCGGCAGCATGATCCGCCAGAAGGTGTACGCCGGGGAGGCGCCGTCCAGGGCCGCCGCCTCCTCCAGTTCGGCGGGCAGCGAGCGGAAGAACCCCGTCAGGAAGAAGACCGCGAACGGCATCGAGGTCGCGGTGTAGAGCAGCCACAGCCCCCAGAGGTTGTTGACGAGGCCCAGGGGCGCCATCACCTGGTACAGCGGCAGGAACACGGCATGCGCCGGGATGCCGAGGCCGATGGCGAACAGCGAGGTGGCCGCACCCGCGCTCCGCGCCCCCAGCCTGCTCAGCGCGTACGAAGCGGGGGCGGCGAGGAGTACCGTCGCGAGCGCCGTACCTCCCACCAGTGCAAGGGAGTTGAGGGCGGCCGGGCCGAAGTTTCCGGCGCTCCAGGCCCGTTCGAAATTGTCCCAGTGGACGGCGTCGGGCACCGACCAGGGAGAGGCGATGATGTCCCTGGTCCCCTTCACCGAGGAGGCCATGATCCATGCCAGTACAAGGACGTTGAAGGCCACGAACGCCCAGACCAGCGGGGCGCCGAGCAGGCGTTGTGTCCGGCCGGCGCGCAGAGTCGATGCAGAGCTCACAGTGTTCCCCGTTCAGAATTCGAGCGCTTCGCGCCGCATCAGGCGACGGATCAGCACCACCAGGACGCCGACGAGCGCGAGCGTGACGACGGCCGAGGCCGCGGCGACGCCGTACTGCGGTACACCCGTCGGTGCGAAGACCGAGGTGTACGCGTACAGCGACGCGGTCCAGGTGGACGTGGAGGGCATGGAGCTGGCCGAGCCGGCCATGGCGAGGATGAACTCGAAGGTCTTCATCGCGTTGATCGTCCACAGCACCGCGCAGATCCCGATGACGTCCCAGGACAGCGGCAGAGTGACGTGGCGGAAGCGCTGCCAGGCGTTGGCCCCGGCCAGGGCGCAGTCCTCGTACAGGTACGGCGGAATGCGGTCCACTGCGGCCATGATGATCGTGGTGTAGTAGCCGGTGCTCATCCAGATGATGCCCAGCATGATGATCTTGAACTGGTTCTCTTCGGCGAGCCAGGCGGGCGGATGCGCGATGCCCATGGAACGCAGCGCCGTGTTGAGCAGCCCGTCGGCCTGGAAGAGGAAGCCCCAGAGGATCGAAATCACCAGCGCGGGGACAATGTTCGGGAAGAAGATCACCGAGCGGGCGGTGGACCGTCCGGCCAGATCGCGCAGCAGCATCGTCAGGACGAAGCTGAGCAGGAAGGTGACGACGCCGCCACCGAAGAGCAGCAGCAGCGTGTTGCCGAAGGACGTCCGGAAGGCCGGGTCCTGGAACATCCGGGTGTAGTTGTCCGCGCCCACCCACTCCATGGGGCCGGCGCCCGCCCACGTGTGCAGGCTGATCCAGGCGGTGGCGACGACGGGTGCCAGCAGGGACGCGGCGTACAGCAGGAAGGCGGGCAGGACGAACGGCAGGTACAGGCGCTTGCGGTGAGCGGCGAACGGGCCCACGGCGCCCCGGCCCGCCACCGTGCGGCGGGCCGGGACTGTACGCGCGCCGTCGGCGACGGCAGTGGTCATCAGCCCGCCCGCTTCCAGAAGTCGGCGCTCTGCGTGGCGAGCTGGTCGCTGAAGTCCTGTGCGGAGATCTTGCCGGTCACCAGCTTGGTGTGCAGCGGGTGGAAGGTCTTCGTCCACCACTCGGCGAAGTCCATGTCGACGCCGTCGAAGGTGTTGTACGGGGTGTTCTCCTTCAGGGCCGCGGCGGCGTCGGCCATGGCCGGGGCTACCTCGATGTCCTCGCGGGCGACGATGCCCTGCGCCTCATCGGCGTACGCCTGCATCTGCTTCTTGCCGTACAGGAAGGCGACGAACTTACGCGCCGCCTCGCCCTCCTTGGCCTTGCTCGGGACGACCCAGCCGAAGGTGGTCGCCTCGATGGGCGCGCCGGAGCCCGGTGCACCGTCGGTGGGGAAGGGCAGCATCCTGAAGTCGAAGCCGGGCGTGGCATACGGCTTGGTCTCGCCCGCGATCCAGGAACCCATCAGCAGGAAGCCTGCCTTGCCCGTGGCCCACTTCTGCTGGATCGCCGGGAACTTGCTGGCGTCGTAGCCCTCGGCGAAGTACCCGCCCCTGGCGAGGGTGGAGACGCGCTGGGCCGCCTTGACGTAACTCGGCTCCTTCCACCGCTTCCCGCTCTCGTCGGCTGCCGCTGCGTGGAACGAGCCCGGGCCCATCGCGCCCACCACGAAGTTGCTGTACCAGTAGGCGCCGTAGTCGGGGATGTCCGCGTCGAGGGCGAGCGGGGCGCGGCCCGCCTTCTTCTCTCCGGCGAGTGTCGCCTGGAAGGCGTCCCAGTCCTTAGGGGGCTTGTGGCCGAGGCCGGGGAAGGAGTTCCCGTCGTACCAGAGGCCGTTGGCGACGATCGCGTAGGGCAGGACGACCTGCTTGCCATCGGCCTTGCCCAGCTCGAGATACTTCGCCGGCACCACGTCGCCGACGGTCTTTCCGGGCTCGCCGGGGATCGGTTCCTTCAGTACGCCGGACAGGTCGGAGGCCGTGTTGGTGGACACCATCATCGACTTGACCTGGGGGAGGTTGCGGTCGACGAGGTCGGCGGCCGGCACGCCGTGGAGGGTCGGCTGCAGCTTCTTCAGTACGTCGCGGCCCTGCCACTGCACCTTGACCTGGATGCCTGTCTCGGCGGTGAAGTCGT
The DNA here is from genome assembly GCF_042670885.1 of Streptomyces sp. NPDC057136. Lineage (NCBI taxonomy): Bacteria > Bacillati > Actinomycetota > Actinomycetes > Kitasatosporales > Streptomycetaceae > Streptomyces > Streptomyces sp. NPDC057136. Next base: position 205,603 of record NZ_JBHUUV010000004.1, on the reverse strand, counting down.
CGATGGCGGCGGACAGCGCCTTCTGCTGCGGCTCGCCCTCCTTCCACATCGACCAGTAAGTGAGCTCCTTGCCGCTGCCCGCCGCGGCGCCGCCTGTCGAGCCGCCGCATGCGGTCAGCCCGAGGGCGAGCGCGCCGGCCACGCTCATGGCCGCGGTCCGCCGGATCAATCGTCTGTTCATCGCCCTGCTCCTCAACGCCGTTGTCAGCCTGTTGATCGGCAGGTCTACTCACCCTTCACATACGCAATCAATAAGCAATCACTGAAGTGATGCTGAATATGTTGACCATTGCTCTCCCATTGCTCATTGCAATGGTGTGCGGACGGGGCTAAAACATGACTCGCAGACGACCCGGCAGAGCAACGGAGAAGAGACCCCATGAGCGCCGCCGCACATGTCACCGCGGAGATCGCAAGCCAGCCGGAGTGCTGGACAAGGGCGGCGGAGCTGGCCGTCTCCGTCGCCGACCGGCTGCCGCATCCGGGCGAGCGGGTCGCCGTCGTCGGGTGCGGTACGTCGTACTGCATCGCCCGCGCCTATGCCGCGCTGCGGGAGTCGACGGGCCTCGGCGAGACCGACGCCTACCCGGCCTCCGAGGTGGCGCTCGGCCGCCCGTACGACCGGATCGTGGCGATCACCCGCTCCGGTACGACGACCGAGGTGCTGCACCTGCTCGCCGCGGTCGCGGGGCGCATCCCGACCCTCGCCATCACCGGCGTCACCACCGCGCCCGTCGCCCACCGCGCGGACGCCGTGATCGGCCTCGGCTTCGCCGACGAGAAGTCCGTCGTGCAGACCCGGTTCGCCACCACCGCACTTCAGCTGCTGCGCGCGGGCCTCGGCACCGACCTCACGCCCTCCATCGCCGACGGCGAACTCGCTGTCGCCGAACCGCTGCCGCGCAGCTGGCTCGAGCGGACACAGTTCACCTTCCTCGGCAGCGGGTGGACGACCGGCCTCGCCGACGAGGCGGCGCTCAAGCTGCGCGAGGCGGCGCGTGTCTGGACCGAGTCGTACGCCGCGATGGAGTACCGGCACGGCGCGATCAGCATCAGCGACCGGTCGAGCCTGGTGTGGTCCTTCGGTGATCCCCCGGCCGGTCTGGAGGACGAAGTCGCCACCACCGGAGCCCTGTTCACCGCCGACGCACTGGATCCGGTTGCTTCCCTGGTCCGCGCCCAGCGCCTGGCCGTGGAGCTCGCCGGCCGCCGCGGCATGAACCCGGACCGCCCGCGCAATCTGTCTCGCTCGGTGATTCTGGCGGGGGCGCCTGCCTGAGCGCCGGCCGGGAAGACGTGAACAGCCGAGCACCACCCACATGACGCTCTTCTCATCGAAGAGCCTCCTGCGAGCAGGATCACCCGAGCACATCATCCGGCTGGAGCGCGCGAACAAACACCCAGCTCACGGCGGGTTGAATCACTCGGGTTCGAGCTGCGGCAACCAAGAACCCCGGAGCAGCACGAGTCGACTCAGCACTCGCGAACGGCTCGGACTTCACCGGGATCCAGCGAGGAACCGGGGCTTCAGCCCCGGGAGGAGTCGCTTCTCTGGACTGCTCTGACCCGCAGGTCACATCGGACGTTTCTGCTGCTCGATCACGGCCTGCGTGCCGCACGGCCGGACATCAGCCTGAACCTGATGGCGCTGCAGCGCATCTACGACGTGCGCAAGGCACAACTCGCCATCGCTCAGCTGTCCCAGAGCTATCGGGGCGACGACCCGGTTGTCGGCACCGCCGAGTCGATCGAGGTCATCGAGGGCGGAGCCGCCATCGCGAGGTCACCGGGCCGACCGTCGTCAAGCAGAACATCACCTGGACACTCCCGGCCGGCGACGACCTGGCCCTGTCCACCCGGCTGCTCAACTCGACCAGCTTCACCGACCCCACCTTCAAGGGCAGCTACCTGGGCACCGTGTACCGCGCCACGGACGGCGCCATCTACGTGGACACCGACCTGGACCACGTCTTCTCCGAGGACGAGTTGATCCAGCCCTACAAGGTCGACCACCAGATCGGCTACATCGGCACCGACAACCTCGACACCGCGCTCGACGAGCGGCAGCCGTTCACTGTCGAATTCAAGAAGTTCTCCCCGACGTTCTCCGGCATCAATGTCAACGCGCACGACGTGGCCCCCGGTACCCACGTCGCCGGTACCACCGCCGCCAACGGGGCCCGCAGGCCACCGGTGCCGCAGCGCTCCTTCTGTCCGCCGCCAAGCAGTCGGGCGCCGATGCCGGCCCGGCCGAGCTGCGCAAGGCCATCTATTCCTCGGCCGACTACAACGGCCAGGTGGATGCCATCGCCCAGGGACACGGCCAGTTCGACGTCGAGAGGGCCTGGAGGTTCCTGTCCAAGGGTGTCGCCGGCGTTGAGGACATCGCCGTCTCCGCGCCGGTCTGCACCGCGCTCTCCGACGAGTTGACCACCCGGACACCGGCAGCGGCCTGTTCAACAGCTGCGCCCCGGGCAGCGGCGGCCAGAACGTCGGCGAGCGCCGTACCTACGACATCACCCTGACCCGCACCGGCGGCGAAGTCGGCGCCCCGGCTTACGAACTCGGCCTCAAGGGCAATGACGGCACCTTCCCGGTGCCGGAGCGCGTGACCCTGGAGATGGACGTCCCGACGGTGATCAAGGTGATCTCCGAGCCGAGGACGCAGGTCACTCACAGCGCCGTCCTGACCATCGACAACGACAACGCGCGGGGCCTTGAGCAGTCCGCGCTCCTGGCCGTCGAGGCCGCCACCCGCTCACCGCGGACACCACTTGGGCAGCGAGCGGGAGTGTGAACCGTAACGAGACCGTCCGCTACACGTGGCCGTCCCGGCCGGAACCAAGACCCTTACGGTCGACCTCTCCGGTCTCACGGCCGGCAGCCAGACGCGCTGGTGGGCCTTCACCCCCGAGGGCGTCGACGGCGAGTCGTCCGGTGCCGGCTCGATCTACTGCTACGCCAACTACCTCGATGGCAACGGCTGCAACCCGGCCGCTCGCACCTACGCCAACCCCCAAGCGGGCGTCTGGGAGTTCGTGGTCGAGTCCCGCCGCACGAGTCCTCTGCTCAGCAACCCCTTCCACCTGAAGGCGTCCATCACCTCGTAACCGCGTGATATCCACCGGACCGGCTGGGGCCACCTGTCCTCGGCCGGTCCGCACCCGTCCCTGAGGAGCCCCGACAAAAGCGTTGGGCCGTCATGCCGTGGCCTCCCATACGGCGACCCGGGCGAGGAGCTCGCCCCGGCCGATGGAGTCGGCCCGCGTAGCCGGAACGGTGCAGGCGTGGGCTCCGGCGACCGCGCCGTAGAGGGCGCACCGCCGGGGCGGCTCGCCGGTCAGCCGCCCGAACAGGAATCCGGCCGCGAAGGCGTCTCCGGCACCGTTGGAGTCCACCACAGGCCCGGGGGGCGTGACGGCCGGAATGTGGCTCAGCTCGCCGTCGACCAGCAGATACGCCCCTTCGGCCCCTGCCGTCGCGACGACCACGTCGGCCCGGCCGCGCTCGACGACCTGATGCATGGTCCGTTCCGTGTCCGCCAGGGTGGTGGTGGACAGGAAGACGATGTCCGCCTCGTAGGCGAAGGGCTCGTGGTAAACGTTGACACCGTCCCAGTTGTGCAGGTCGGTCGAGACGGTCACGCCGGCCGCCCGCAGCTCGGGGAGGGCGAAGGCGCAGGGGTACGTGATGGAGACATGGGCGTGACGGCTCGCCACTGCCAGGGCCCGGACCGTCGCCGGCGGCAGTCGGTCCTCCTCCCGGGAGCGGCTGTCGTCGTACAAGGACAGCCGCCGTCCGTCGGGACCGACGAGATTGACCGCCCGCTTGGTGCCGCCGGGCAGGGGGACCTCGGTCAGCGCGATGCCCCGGTCGCGGTGCAGCGCGCGGACCAGGTCTCCCGCGTCGTCGTCGCCGATCATGTCGAGGTGATGGGTCCGCAGACCCAGCGCGCTCACTCCCAGAGCGACGAAGTCCCCGGTCTGCCCCGCCCGTGTTTCGATCCCGGGCCGCACCATGTAACTGTCGGCGTAGGGCAGCGGCAGCTCGGGGACGTACACGATCGTGTCCACGCCTGCGCCTCCCAGGACGAGGACGTCGGTCTCGGTGCTCATGGGGCATACCTCTCGAACCTGAGGTGGGCGAGGGCGAGGAGGCGTCGTCGCCACCACGCGGTCAACGGGACGGGCCGTCACCTGTGTCTACCGGCAGGTGAGTCAAGCAGGCCCTCACCACCTTGGCAATAACTTGCAGACTGTTGCCGAAATTCTTTGCGAGCATCGGCACGCGACCCCTCGGATCGCGGCAGAGCTCCGCTACGGCGCCACTACGGCCCGTCCGGCCCAGCATGGCCTCACCGACGAGGGAACCCGCCGCCATAGTGAGCGGTTACTACCCCCTACAGGCCGTTATTTGCCCTTCATCCCATAGAAACTGACGGAAACTTTGAGGTATCTCTTGCGCTCCAATAGCAACCGCTTACATTCTGTGCCGGGAAATCGGCGAGACGGCTGATGACAGGTACCTGATAGCGCGTAGTCGGGCCGAGCTCTCAGGGCAGGCTCGGCACGTCTCACTCTGCAAGGCCAACAGCAAGCCAATGGAGGAGAGATGAAGTGGTACTCAGCGAAGGTGAAGGCAGCTTTCGCGGCGACAGTGTTGCTGGCGGCTCTGTCCCTGCTGTCGTACGCACCGGCGACAGCGGCGCTTCCGCAGCACGGCGAACAGCGGGCTGTCGGCACATCCGCATCGAGCAACGCCGGAACCATGGCGGTGGGCTACACCCTGCTGGGGAACAAGTACCGAGGCGACGCCGGACTGGGAACGTGCCTGCGCACCTTCAGCGACACTGCCGCCGTGCAGGTCGGTGAGTGTACCGCCCAGGGCGGCCCCACCGACCTCACGTCCATGCGCCAGTGGCAGGCCGTGGACCAGGGCAACGGCTACATCCTGGTGCAGAACAAGTACCGGACGGACGCCGGGCTCGGAGACTGTCTGCGCACCTTCAGCGGCAGCGCTGCCGTGCAGGTCGGTGAGTGCACCGCGCAGGGCGGCCCCGCCGACTACACCTCCATGCGCCTGTGGCGGGCAGTCGACCAGGGCAACGGCTACGTCCTCCTGCAGAACAAGTACCGAGGCGACGCACAGCTGGGCACGTGCCTGCGCACCTTCAACGGCGCCGACACCGTCGAGGTCGGCGACTGCACCGCCCAGGGCGGCCCCGCCGACTACACCTCCATGCGGCTGTGGGACGACGACGCCTTTGCCTCCGGCTGGGCAAGTCGCCCGGTCACCGGTCAGAAGCGTGCCCTGGTCATGGCGACCCACTGGAACGATGCCACTCCCGCCGATCCTGCCGCAGTCGAGCAGGCGACCCTCGGAACCGGCTACCCCTCTCTCCGGTCGTATCTGCAGGAGGTGTCCGGAGGTGCACTCGACCTGACGGGCGACATGCTCACCGACATCGACCTGGGAACGCGGCCGACCGGATGCGACTCGGCGTCGATTCGGAGCTCCGCCAGGACGGCGGCACTGGCGCGGGGCGTCGACCCGGATGCCTACGACTACCTCTTCGTCGACCTGTCGCGTCATTCGGCCTGCGCGTGGGAGGGACTGGCCTCCCAGCCCGGAAACTGGATCCTCTCCAACGGCGTGGGCTACAAGACATGGATGTGGACCCACGAGTTCGGCCACAACCTCGGCTTCACGCACTCCGACACACTCAAGGCCTGCCCGAGCACGAGCAGCGTGACGCAGCTGAACAGCTCCTGCACGGTGTCCGGAGGCGACGACCCGACAGACACCATGGGGGGCGGCGGCATGCACCTCTACCCGGTCGACTACCGGCAGTTCGCCGGGTGGATCCCGGCGGCCCAGGTGATCAAGGTCGTGTCCAGCGGAAGCCACGAGCTGGGCGTTCTCGGAGTGAACGGGACCCAGGAGTACCGCATCGCCCGCAGTGACGGCAGCTATCTGTCCCTCGAATACCGCCGCGCCACCCCGCCCTACGACGCCTACGACTCCGCCGACCCCTTGGTCAACGGCGTCATCGTCCGCATCGTCACGAGCGGAGCAACGGTGCACAACAGGCTCGTGGACGCCACGCCCGCCACGACGACCACCGCCGACGCACCACTGGCCGTGAGCAGGACGCTCGTGGACGAGATCGCCAACGCGGCCGTCAAGGTCTGCTCGGTCGACAACCAGGGCGCGGACCTCAGAATCGCGATCGGCAGCACAACGCCCCCATCCTGCTGATCGACGGACCCATCCTGGAAGCGGCGCCCCTCGTCGACCGTACAACTGCGGAGCCCAGCGGTAACTGCCGCGTCCGCACGGTCGACGAGGGGCGCCGTCGCAATCGCCGCGATCTGGACCGACTCGCCCGACACCTGGAAATCCAGCTGCCCCCAGCGACCTGGCCCGTCCCACTGGAGCACCCGACGCGATAGTCGCCACCGGCGCCACGTTCGCCACCGCCGTGCGTAGCGGCTATGCACTTCATGCACGCAAGGACTCCAGGGCGCGTGGGCGGGACCGGATCGCCTGTGAGGGGCCGAACGGCCCACGTCCGGCGGGTTCGGAACGGTCCTGTCCCGATGGCCGTGGCAGCATGGGCGCACCCTTGATCGGAACGATGGCGCGCGGCAGGTGGATCGTGAACGGACCCGTCATCGACTACCAGGCCGTCTTCCAGGCCCTGCCGGGCGCGGTCGCGCTGCTGAAACTCGACCTGGTGTACGCGGATGCCAACGAGGCGTTCCTGTCGATGTCCGGGCGCACCCGCGAGCAAGTCATCGGCCGCTATTTGTTCGACGTCTTCCCCGACAACCCCAACGACCCCGGGGCGACCGGAATACGCAACCTGTACGCCTCGCTGAGGCGGGTCGCGGCCACCGGGGAGCGCGACAGCATGGCGTTGCAGCGCTACGACGTGGAGGACCCTTCCCGGCCCGGGGTGTGGCAGAAGCGGTACTGGAGCCCGGTCAACGCCCCCGTCTTCGCTGCGGACGGCACCATGGCGCTGCTGCTGCACCGGGTGGAGGAGGTCACCGAACTCATCCGCGCCCGCGGCGCCTGCGGCGACAGCGACCGCGCCCAGGTCCTCGAAGCCGAGCTCTACAATCGCGCCCGGGAACTGCAGGAGGTCAACGAACGCCTGCGGCAGGCCCATGCCCGCGAACGCGAGGTGGCTCTTCATCTCCAGCGGGCGATGCTGCCCGTGCCCCGGCCCCTCGGTCATCATCGTGCGGCCGTGCGCTACCAGCCCGCCGTGGGCGCCCTGAACGTGTGCGGCGACTGGTACGACCTCGTCGACCTGCCCGGGACGGGCCGCACCACCGTCGCGGTCGGCGACGTCGTCGGCCACGGACTGCGCGCGGCTGGCGTCATGGGCCAGCTGCGCAGCGCCCTGTCCGCAGCCTCCCGTGTCGCCGACGGGCCCGCCCAGGCCCTGGAAGTCCTCGGCCTGTACGCGCGCGTTGTCGACGGGGCGGAATCCACCACTGCCGTGTCGGTCTTCATCGACTGGAGCAGCCGCACCCTCACGTACAGCAGCGCCGGCCACCCCCCGCCCGCCCTGCTGGCTGCCGACGGCACCGTCACCTTCCTCGACCAGGCCACCGACCCCCCGCTCGGCGCCCGCCCCGAACACGCCTCGCGTCCTCAGGCGCAGGCCGCGTTCACCGAGGGATCCGTTCTCGTCCTCTACACCGACGGGCTCGTCGAGCGCCGCCACGAAGACATCGACACCGGCCTCGACCGTCTCGCCGACTCCCTCACCCGCCACCGCGCCGCCACCCCTGACACCCTCGCCGACGCCCTCCTGGCCGACCTCGTCCAACCCGCAGGGATCACCGACGACACCGCCCTGATCGTCCTGCGCCTGTGACGAACGGAGAAGCGAAGACCCCTCGCCTCTCCGGGACCAGGACTTCGTGCTCCCACCCGACTTGTGCCCGGCGCCGTGCGGCCAGGGCCGCCGCGGCAGTGGACCCGAGGGCGCACAGCAACTCCATCACCCTGTCGTTCGTCCGTTCGAGGAGTTGCCGGGTGAGCCGTTCCATCAGCTCGGGGTCGGGGCGGCCCCCCGGCCCGGTGAGCTGGACCCGGTGGGGCGGCTCGGGCAAAGGAGCTGTGCACCGGCCTGTACGTCCTGTCTCAGAGACGGCTTCTACTCCGGCGGTTCGTTCATCCAGCACCGCAACGTCCCCTACAACGGCGGTCGGTGCGCTGCTCCACGACGGCGTCGGACGCCTGCTCGCGCTTTCAAGCGCCCTCTTTGACCAGCATTTCCGCGTCTCAGCTCCGGGGGCGACCAGCCAGTAGAGTCGGTCCGAGGAGAGTGCAGATCTGGGGGCCTCATGACGGTTGCGGATACACCGCCCATCATCTTCGTACACGGGACGCGGTTCAGCGCTGGACAATGGAGCCCGCAACTCGCCGCGCTCCAGGAAGACTTTCGGGTTGCCGCCGTTGACCTGCCAGGCCACGGCGCTCGCTCTGCTCAGCCCTGGAGTCTGAACGCAGCGACGAAGATCATCGCTTCCGCGGTGGACTCGCTCGACCATGGGCCGGCTCTGGTCGTCGGTCACTCGCTCGGCGGATACGCCTCGCTGGAGTTCGCGCGGCGCTGCCCAAAGCAGCTGCGGGGGCTGGTCCTTGCGGGGGCCAGCGCCTCAACTTGCGGTCCGTGGGCAACGCAGTATCGGTGGGCCGCCGGGCTTGTCCCTCGCATACCGGCGGGCCGGTTGGCACGCTGGAATGACAGGTTGCTGCGTCGGCTTTATCCTCCCGAGGTGGTGGATGCCACCATCCGCTCCGGCTACGCCTTCCACACTCTGCCCGCTGCCTGGGGCGAGGTGCTGGGCCGCTTCGACGCGGATGCGATGCGTCATGTGGCGGCCCCCGTGCTCATCCTGAACGGCGAGAAGGACACCGTCTTCCGGTCCGGCGAGAGGGAATTCGCTCGCGCGCATCCGCACGCCCGTGTCGAGTTGATCCCCAGGGCGAGACATCTCGCGAACTTCGACGATCCGGATGCTTTTACGGATGCCGTCCGCCGCTTCGCTCTGCAACTACCTGCTCACAGCTGAGTGTGACAGGGCAGGGGCCGATGGCGGACCGCTGGACTTGGCTGATCATCGCCGACGCACACCGGACTACGGCTTCCCCGCCCGCTGACCTGCGTAGCCTCGCGACAAACCAATCCCGCTGAACAAGCTCACTCCGACCCTCGTCCGGCCAGGGTTCAGGAGCTTGCGCACGAAGGCGCCTTCACCGGCCCGCGCACCGGAGCTCTCGCGCGCCCGGCCCAGGCCGATCGCGTCGCGGTCGTGCCATCCGCCCGCACTGCACAGTCACTCCACCAGCACGGGGCGTTGCCGGTCACTCATCCTCGACAAACAGACGCCCTTGCCGCCACCGCTGCCGACCGGCCCCCGCGCCGTTCGAGGTAGTCGGCAGGCGTACGCGCGGAGAGTGGCCCCCTCAGGATCGTCGAGGCGACCATCCTGTCATCGGGGCCTGGCCACCTGCGTGCGAAGCATGAGGGCGTCCTCTGATCGCCACCAGCCTGAAGATCACTAACGGGATACCCGCTATGGGTACGCGAGCGTGACAGCGATCGGGGCGAGACGTTCAGCGACGCCGTCTTCGCCCTCATCCTCACGCTGATGCCGGTCGAACTATTCGGACTCGTACCGCAGGAGCGGATCAGGAAAGGCTCGAAGACACCCTCCTGCACCCATGGCCCGCCATCGCGCGTACGTCATCACCTTCCTGACTACTAATCAGGTAAAGCTCACCCGACACAACATGTGGCACCAGGTCGAGCGGGTCAGCCAGACGCTCCTCACGTTCAACCTCGCCCGGCTTCTCTTCGTGGCGCCTTTCCCGTGGACGGCAAGCCTCCTGACCTAACACCTCCAGTGCAGTCACGACAGTCGGGTGCTCACCGCCGCGATCCATGCGGGCGTCGCCCTCGGCGCGGCCTTCATCAGCGTCCCGCCCCTGCGTCACGGCGGCCTTCGCGTGGTGTGTCACAGGCCTGCGCGTCCCTTCAAGGCCTGCGTGTCCCTTCAGGTTCGGGCGCTGGCGCAACCGAGGCGACTCTTTACATGCACACGCAGTCATGACGTGCTTGCAATAGCCCGCGTACACAACTATTGTCGACGCTTATAAAGCGCTACCGCACCTAAGGATCGATGTCATGCCCCTAGCACTCCTGGCCCTCGCCATAGGGGCCATCACGTTCCTCTTCGTGGCGGCGTTGGGACTGGTGGGCCTGGCCGGGATCGCCAAGCTGGTGCCCGACCTGCCCAAACCGGAGGGCGTACGGCTGCGCCATGAGCTGAGCGCGTTCAAGAACGTGCAGGTCCTACTCGCCATGGGGATGACCGTTCTCGGCTTCGGCGGTGTGTTCGCGGCCATCACTTACATCGCGCCGATGATGACGCAGGTCACCGTTTACGCCGACTCCTCGGTGACCTGGCCGTTGGTGCTGCTCGGTCTGGGCATGGTCGCCGGGAACCTGGTCTGCGGAAAGTTCGCCGACCGCAAGCTCATGCCGATGCTCTACACGGCGCTGGGCGGCCTGGCGCTCGGGCTGACCCTGTCCACTGTCGGTGCTCATGACAAGGCTGCCGCAGCAGTGGCTGTGTTCCTGATCGGCGACCTGGGCTTCGCCACCGTACCGCCGCTGCAGAAGCGGGTCCTGGACCACGCCCACGGCGCCCCCCTGGCGTCGGCCGTCAATATCGGCGCCTTCCACGCCGGCAACGCCCTGGCCGCCTGGCTCGGCGGCATGTCATCAGCGGCGGGCTCGGCTACACCTCTCCCAACTGGGTCGGCGCACTCCTGGCCGCCTCCGCCCTGGCCCTCGCCGTCCTGTCCAGCTCCCTGGAGAAGCGGGCGGCGCAGCGCTCGCCCTCCACCAGTGGGGCTGCGCTGCACAAGCAGCCCATCGCCGTTCCCTGAGTTACGAAGAGACGGCGTCGCACCGCAAGAAGGCTCCGCCGGGAACGCGCCCCTTCCAGCAGGGGCAAGCGGTCTCCGCCGATGCTCGCGTCCTGCACTGAGTGGAGACCCCCGCCTTCGACGACGGCTTCATCACGGCGTCGCAGACCGTCCCCACACCCCCAACTCCGACACGGCCCCCTGACCCCACGTTCCGCAGACCCGCGCAGATCACCCCCGCAAGGAGACACAGCATGACCTCCATCCCCCACATCACCCTCAACAACGGCGTCGAGATGCCGCAGCTGGGGTTCGGCGTCTTTCAGGTCCCCGATGAGGAGACCACCGCCGCCGTGAGCACGGCACTCGCGGCCGGCTACCGCAGCATCGACACCGCTGCGATCTACGGCAACGAGCGCGGTGTCGGCCGCGCCCTCGCCGAATCGGGAATCGGCCGGGACGAGCTGTTCGTCACCACCAAGCTGTGGAATGCCGACCAGGGCTACGACAGCACCCTGGCGGCGTTCGACGCCTCGCTGGACAAGCTCGGTCTCGACCACGTCGACCTGTACCTGATCCACTGGCCCACCCCGGCACGCGACCTGTACGTCGACACCTGGCGCGCCCTCGAGAAGCTGCTCGCCGACAACCGCACCCGCGCGATCGGTGTCTCCAACTTCCAGCCGGCCCACCTCCAGCGCCTCCTGGAGCACAGCAACACCGTGCCGGCCGTGAACCAGGTCGAGCTTCACCCGGGACTGCAGCAGCAGGAGCTGCGCACCTTCCATGCCCAGCACGGCATCGCCACCGAGGCGTGGAGCCCGCTCGCCCAGGGCGCACTGCTCAAGGACGAGGCGATCAGGTCCATCGCCGCGCGTCACGGCGTGACCCCTGCGCAGGTGGTACTGCGCTGGCACCTGCAGATCGGCAACGTGGTCATCCCCAAGTCCGTCACGCCACAGCGCATCCGTCAGAACCTCGATGTCTTCGGCTTCAACCTCACGCAGGCCGACATCGAGGCCATCACTTCGCTCGACAGCGGCATGCGCACCGGCCCCGACCCCGACACCCTCAACTAGCCACCGGCCGTTCCTGGCGAGCCCACACCGGGCCCGCACCGGGCCCACCCCGGGTCCGCCAGGATCGGCGCCCTCCCGCTGAAAGCAATCCGCACCCGGATCGACAGATCGACGTACTACCGAAACCCGTGCACGACACCACCCCGATCGCGGTAGCGGGCAGCGCCCGGCAGAGCCCCAAAATGGATCGCTCAGCAAGCTGATGCCGGCTTGAACTACCCACGCGAGCCGAGCAACCCTGCGCCCGCAGGTCAAGCAGTGGCAGGAATTGGCCTGCGCACGGGGCGCAACGGGCTCATCGAACGACCCCGTGAGATGTCGGCCCTCGGTGTCGCGCACGTCTCCCTCGATCTGCGTCCCGGCGATCGCCCGGTCGACGACGTACTCGAGGAACTGGCCGCACACATGCTGCCGCGTTTTCCCACCCCAGCCCTTCAACCTTCAGGACATTCCCATGAGCGTCAGGCACCTGCTCCCCTCCCCACTCGGCTTCGGTACGGCCCCGCTGGGCAACATGTTCCGCGCCATCCCTGACAACGAGGCCGCGACCACCGTCGAAGCCGCCTGGAATCACGGAATCCGCTACTTCGACACCGCGCCGTTCTACGGAGCGGGCCTGTCCGAGATCCGGCTCGGCGACGTCCTGTCGCAGCACCACCGCGACGAGTACGTCCTGAGCACCAAGGTCGGCCGCGTCGTCCTGGACGAAGTGGAAGACCCGACGGCCCGGCAACTGGGCGAGAAGGGCGGCCTGTTCGAGCACGGACGCCCGAACAGGATGGTGAACGACTACTCGGCGGACGCCACCTTGCGTTCCATCGAGGACAGCCTCAAGCGACTCAGGACGGACCGGCTCGACATCGTGTGGGTGCACGATGTGGCGCAGGACTTCTACGGCGACGAGTGGCTGGGCGTGTACGAGAGCGCCCGGACCGGCGCCTTTCGCGTCCTGGACGGGCTGCGGGAGGAAGGCGTCATCCAGGCGTGGGGGCTGGGCGTCAACCGGGTCGAGCCCCTGGAACTGACCCTGGACCTCGACGAGCCGAAGCCCGACGCGTTCTTGCTCGCCGGCCGCTACACCCTTCTCGACCACGACCGCGCTCTGCAGCGCCTGCTGCCCGCTGCCGCCGCCCAGAACGTCGACATCGTCGTCGGCGGACCGTACAGCTCGGGCATTCTGGCCGGTGGACAACACTTCGAGTACCAGAAGGCCCCCGCGGAAATCGTCGCCAAGGTGGAGCTCATCAAGGAGCTCGCCCAGAGGTACGGCGTCGGGATCAAAGCAGCCGCCTTGCAGTTCTCACTGGCTCATCCCGCAACCGTGGCGGCGATTCCCGGCGCCACCCGACCGAGCCGCATCGCCGAGGATGCCGCCGCGCTCACCGAGTCGGTACCCGCTGCATTCTGGGCGGCGTTGCGCGAGGAGAAACTGATCGCTCCCGACGCCCCCGTCCCGACCGTCTGACCTGAGTTCCGGCGCCGACGCGAAGGGGGCAGTGTCCGACGGGCAGGGACGACTGACGCCCGGCGCCCCGTCGGCCAAGGCCCTGAGCATGCACCGGTTGAGTGTTCCGGCGGGTGCGCAGGATGTGTCCTTCCGCACCAGTGACGGGTGGTCTTCGTACAGCATCTGCCTCACGTTCCGCTCGCCGAAGCCGAACATGGAGGATTTCCTGCATCGCATCGGTGTTCCGCGGAGTGGGATGCGTAAGGGGTTCTACGTCGAGGACGCGGACGAGGCCGGCTGGTCGAACCGGCCGGGCCGGACCTACCTCAAGGGCTCCTCGGACGGAACGAGCGAACCGGGCCCGGCTCCCACGTATACGGTCTCGGTCGACGTGACCGAGGGCAGCGAATTCACGGTGTACCTTCGCTCGGTCGTCATCCCTTCCTGACCCGATGAGGCGGCCGAGCGCGGCGCATTCGGTGGCAGATCCGCGACGGCATCTGCCAAGCCTTCGACGCTCGGCTGCGCCATCATCCGCCGGCGACGGTACGCAGCTCATAACCGAATCGGCGTCAATCCTAGGCTCCATCGGCTCCAAGCGTGACAGCCCCGAGACCGGACGGCAGAGGGAGTACGGCTGCCGCCACTGCCTCCTGGGCCGTGGTCGCTTGGGCGAGGGGAACCCTGCCCAAGATGTCTGCGCCGACCTTGTACCGGTCGACGTCCTGCGCGAGCAGACACGGCCCGACGGGGCCGCACGATCAACATCGGAGGTCACCGGCGCCCCCTGGACACCCTCACCCACCGAGTCCTGCACACCTACCTCCTACACCGGCAGAAGCGGTGGCCCCACACGGCCAACCGGCGTCTCCTCCTGACCAGCGCCACCGGTCATGGACAAGGCCCCGTTAGCGACTACTGGTGCCACCTACAGTTCACAGGCCGAGCGGCCTCCCTCGAGCAGCTCGATCGACCGGCAGCTGGAAGAAGCACTCGCGGGCGGCGGTGATCCCCGGCGCTTGCCGCGCCTGACCCCCTGGCGATGTGAGAGTTGACTCTCACGTATTGTGAGAGGAGACTCTCACGTTATGAACTCCAGTAATCGCCTGGGCGATATCGAGATCAGTGACCCGCAAGCGATGCGGGCGTTGGCGCATCCGGTGCGGCTGGCGATCCTTGACCACTTGCAGCGGCACGGGCCTGCCACCGCGACGCAGCTCGCCCCCGACGTGGGAGCAACGCCGTCGGTGACCAGCTGGCATCTGCGGCACTTGGCCAGCTTTGGACTGGTCCGCGACAGCAAGCCTGGCTCGGACCGCCGCCAAAGGAGGTGGGAGGCAGTGGCACGCGGCTTCCGGTTCGAGACGCCGCAGGATCCAGCTGATGAGGAGGGCCGGTCGGCCGCGCGGGTACTGTCGCAGCAGATGTTCCTGCGCTATGCAGACCTGCCGGGCCGGTGGGCAGCAGAGGTGGAGCCCGAACTCGATCCGGCGTGGCAGAGGCTGGCAGGGTTGGCCAACACCCGCCTCGTCGTTTCTGCTGAGGAACTCGCCGCCATTGAGGACGGGATCGAGCGCATCCTTGCGCCGTTCGTCACTCGCGACCCGGCCGAACGGCCGACCGACGGCCGCGGCGTCCAGCTGATGCGCTACGTTCTGCCGGAAGGTGCCGAGGAGCAGACCGGGCAGACGCTGTGAACGGCCCAGGCCAGACCGCTGCGATATCGCTGTGCCGAGATCAACGGTTCCGCCGCTTCTGGGCCGGTAACGCGGTTTCACAGTTCGGCGACCGGATCACCGAACTGGCCCTGCCCTTGATCGCCGTCAGCACCCTAAACGCCTCGGCCAACCAGGTAGCGTGGTTGACCGCACTCATCTGGGTCCCGAACCTACTGGCAATTCTCCTAGGGGCCTGGGTTGACCACCGGGCTCGCAAACGCCGTCTCATGATCCTTGCCGACCTCGTGCGCGCCGCAGTGCTGCTCAGCGTCCCGGCAGCCTACCTGTTAGGAGCAGTGACGCTCGGTCAGCTGTACGCCGTGGCGTTGTTCACGGGCGCTGCCGGAGTTCTGTTCAACACCGCCTATCCGCCGTTCTTCGTGGGACTCGTGCCACGCGCGTCCTACGTGGAGGCGAACAGCAAACTCAGCGCCAGCCGATCCGCATCGTATGTCGCTGGCCCGGCCATCGGCGGCGCTCTGATCCAGATCTTCACCGCTCCCGTAACCCTCGTCGTTGATGCCTTGACCTTCCTGGCATCGGCGGTCCTGATCGGCCGTGTCTCGGTCGACGAACCGCCGATATCGGCCGGCACCACGGCACCCTCGCTTTTGCAGCGCGCCAGGGAGGGACTGGCACTCGTCGTCCGTCATCCAGTGCTGCGGGCCAGTCTGGGATGCGCAGCGACCGTCAACTTTTTCACGTTCCTCGCGGGCAGTGGGCTGATCGTGCTGTTTGCCAGCCGGAACCTCGGTCTATCCGCAGGAGTCATCGGTATCGCGTTCGGGATTGGCGCGACGGGTTCCGTTTTTGGCGCCCTGGTCGCTCCGAATGTCTCGCGTCGGTTCGGCGTGGGACGCAGCATCGTCGTGGGCGCGGTGCTCTTCCCCGCGCCGATTGCCATCGCCGCTGCTGCGGACGGTCCGTTCTGGCTCCGCGCCGGGGCCTTGGCCGCGTCCGAGTTCCTGTCCGGCTTTGGTGTCATGCTGTTTGACGTCAACCTCAACGCCCTGCAGACCGCTGTGATCCCCGACGGCGTGCGCAGTCGCGTAGCCGGCGCGTACAGCACGATCAATTACGGGATACGGCCCGTCGGCGCCATCGTCGGCGGCCTCCTGGCCACCATGGTCGGGTTGCGGGCCACCCTCCTCATTGCCGCCGTTGGCGGAGCCCTATCGCTGCTTTGGCTACTGCCCTCACCGATACCTCGCATCCGCTCCCTGACACCGGACAAAACCGCGGATGCAGTTAGTTGATCCTGTGCTCGCCGGCGGACACGCGGCACTGACACCGGTACGGTGCGGACCTTCGCTCTCCTCGAATCCGAGCCGCACGTGCTACCGAAACCGCCTAAAGGCGCGAGTTCGCCACGAGGGGCACTTCGGGAATCGTGAACTCACAGTGGACAGTCGGCGCCCGCCTCCGTTCCCGTGGCCTCGGAGAAGCCGGTCTCCTGTGATCACCCGTCGTACGCGCCGATCCGGTGCCGCCGGCCCGCCCCGGCCGATCGAGTGACGTACGAGCGCGGCCGAAGGCCGTTCCCGGAGTGCCGGGCTAGCGTGGGCGGGCGTCTCCCCTACCCGTCCCCGAGCCCCGCGGAGCAGGTCATGACCACCCCCCTCACCTCACTGACAGGGAACTATGCCCTCGACCCGGCCCACACCCAGATCGGGTTCGTGGCCCGGCACGCCATGGTCACCAAGGTGCGCGGTGCGTTCAACGAGTTCGAGGGCATGGGCTACTTCGACGGCCAGGACCCCGCCAAGTCCTCCGTGTCGCTCACCATCAAGACCGCGAGCATCGACACCCGCAACGAACAGCGCGACGGCCACCTGCGCACCAACGACTTCCTCGACGCGCCGAAATTCCCGGACATCACCTTCGCGTCCACCGGGGTCGAGCAACTCGACAGCACCCATTTCCGGCTGACCGGAGACCTCACCATCAAGGACGTCACCCGGTCGATCAGCATCGACTTCGAATACCAGGGCAGCGCCACGGACCCGTACGGCAATCTCCGGGTCGGGTTCGAAGGCTCCGTGCCGATCAGCCGCAAGGACTACGGCGTCACCTGGAACGCCGCGCTGGAAGGCGGTGGCGTCCTGGTCAGCGACAAGGTGGTCCTGGAGTTCGAGGTATCCGCGATCCGCCAACCCTGATCCAACCTGCCCTATCCAGTACGCTCTTGCGCGCCGGCACCGCAATCACGTACCAGCGGGCGGCCACTCACGAGCCGGGGCCGGTTCGTTGTCGACGAGGTTGAACTTGCGTATGAGCGACCTGATCGTCACTGGCGCCCGGCCCGTAGAAGCCGCCGTAACGGAGGGCCGCGCCGCCGACCTAGCCGACCACGTCCTCGACATTGCTGACCGCCTCCATCCCTGACTGCGCCGCCGTCCCCCATACAAGTCCAGCGGGTCCTCCTCCGCCTTCACCCATCCGCCCTCGCGGACGCATCGGGTATTGGAGCGGCCTCGCCCAGTCGACCGTCACCGGGCATCTGCGTGACGCCATGGCGAGAATCGACGTCACGCAGCCGCAGTACTGGGTGTTGAACCGCGTGAATGCCGGGCCCGAAGCGCCGAGCCGCGAGGAAGTCGTCAGCCAGCTGACGCCCCTCGCGGACGGGCAGCACGAGATCGCACGGGTCGTCGACCAGCTCCTGCACCGCGGCTGGTTGCGGGTCGATGCCGGGCAGCGCCTGCAACTCACCGAGGCCGGGGAAGCTGCCAGGGCGCGGATGCGCGAGCTGGCGAGCGAGCTGCGCGCCGTGGTCCACGAAGGCATCAGCGATGAGGAGTACGTGGCCGCGCTCAAGGTGCTCCGCCGAATGGTCGCCAACGTGGACGGACGGGGCATCCTGACGGGTCGCTACCCGACGCCGACTGAACGCCGCTCGGCCCGGAAACGGTAGAAGCCCCAGCCGGCACCGAGCACAGCGGCCGTCCACACTATGGCCTCAGCGACAACGACATCCAGGTGCGAGTTGACGAGCGGCTGGGGCGGCAGCACCACCATCTGCAGGGCAGCGCCAACAGGAACCGTCCATGCGGCAAGCAAGCCGACCAGCCCAGGCCGCCTGATCGTGGCGCCCACCGCACCCAACACCAACCCGAGCGGCAGCCCCACCACCAGCCATCGGACCATGCCCGTGCCGGCCCCCCAGACGAAGGCATCCGGACGAGAGAAAGGGCTGCAGCGGAACCGGGCGGAGCATGCTCCTCAACTCGCTTCGCCATATCCATCTGCCGACTCAGGGCCGATCATGATCAGCGGCACCCCCAATCCTCGCACGCAGCGGCATACCATCAGCCGTGTGGCTGGGAGACGGCAGGGTACGTCAGGGGCAGGCGAGCGCACTGTCGGGAGGCCCGGGCCGAGGCCGCAGTCGCGGCGTGGGAGGCAGCTGCGAGCGTGCCGGCGAATGCGAGCAGTGGCCAGTTGGTCGCCAGGGCGGAGGCGGTGGCGAGCGCGAGTGTCGTGACTGCCATGGCGGCGCTGGCGGTTGTACCGGCCCAGGCGACCATGAGTGGCAGCCGCTGTGGCGTGGGCAGTCGGCGGGCGAGGACTCCGGTTGCGGCCAGAGCCACCGCGGCCAGCAGTGCGGCTATGGTCGCGACACCTGCCAGGTGGACGGCCAGCAGTTGGGCTGTGTAACGGAGTTGCCAGGCCCCTTCGAGGTCGGGGGTGCGAGCCAGGTACCAACAGGCGATCAGGAACGGGGCGGTGAGAGCGACGGCGCGGGCGGTGTGCCTGGCCTGGGCGATGGTCAGTTCCTGTTGGCAGCTCGGCACGAGTTCGTCGAGCGTCCCGAACTCTCGTACTGCTTGCTCGGCCGCGCGTTCGTGGGGCGTTTCTTCTCCGGTGAGTGCCTCAGCCGTGTCCCTGAGGCCGTCGTGAATTTCCTCGATCATCCGGGTCTTGGCCTTGGCCGGACCGTGCAGGGCGGCCGTCAGGGCCGCGACGTGCTCCTGGATGGGATCGGCGTGCCGACCGATGGCGTTCATGTGGCGAGGCCGGGCGGTGTGGCGGGGTTCAGGACCGAGCCGATCGCCGTGGTGAACTCGCTCCACGCCGTTCGCTCGTTGGCCAGCGTGCGCCGTCCGGCGTCGGTGAGTTCGTAGCATCGCCGTCGTCGTTCACCGGCGGATTGCCAGCTGCTGCTCAGTAGCCCGATCCGCTCCAGCCGGTTCAGAGCCGGGTAGATCGTGCCCGTGCGCAGTTCGAGTACGCCACCGCTGCGGTCCTGAACCGCGGCGATGATCGCATAGCCGTGCAGCGGGCCCGTCTCGAGCACGGCCAGCAACAGTCCATCAAGGTGCCCTCGCACCGCATCCGCCTTCATGAGTAGGCAGCCTACCCAATATGGGTGTAGGCAGTGTATGTATTGGCAGCCAACACATTCATGTTCCTACTTGGAGGCACCCGCAGTGACGAAGCTGCTGTTGTCCGTACACGTCCTCGCGGCGATCCTGACCGTCGGGTCGATCACCGTGGCGGCCTCGATGTTCCCCCGTTACGCGCTGCAGGCATTCGGCGACGGAGGGGAGGGCGGCCGGCCCGCCGCGACCGCCGCACTCCTGCACCGCATCTGCCGCGCCTACGCACTCGTCGGTCTCGCCGTGCCAGTCTTCGGGATAGCAACCGGTGCCCAGCTCGGCGTTCTCACCGACGTCTGGCTGATCACTTCACTCGCGCTGACCACGATCGCCGCGGTCCTCCTCGCGATGGCCATCCTGCCCGGCCAGCAGCGCCTGCTCGCCCTGGCCCAGGAGGCGCCCTCGCAGCACGTGCCCACGCAGGCGGCGCCCACCGAAGAAGCGGCGCGTTCCACGGCGACCCGTCTGGCGATGCTCACCGGCATCTTCAACATCCTCTGGGCGGTCGTCGTCATCCTGATGATCGTCCGCCCCGGCTCCACCACGGGTGCGTGATTCCGGTGCGTACCCTGCGGTTCGCGGCCGGGATCGAGGCCCTGTCCCTCGCGGCCTTGCTGGGCAACCTGCTCAGCACGCACACACCGGCGATCTCACAGCTGCTCGGCCCGTTGCACGGCACCGCCTACCTCGTCGTCATCGCAGCCACTTCGATGATCCCCCCGACCCTCTCGTCGGGCGCCCGAGGGCGCGCCCTGATTCCGGGATTCGGCGGGCTGCTCGCCCTACGGCAGATCCGGAACTGCGCGCGAGCAAGCCGACCCCATACTCACTAGGCAGGGGAAACCTCGCCTACTTGGAAACAGTTGATGACTCAACCCCCCTCCTGGGTCAGATACCGGTACCTGTACCGGAACCACCGACTGCCGCTCTCACTGTCTGCACCACACCCCGTGGGGGTCGCCCACCGACGGCGACCCCCACAGGCGAGCGCTTGAGAGCGCTCCCACCATGCACGCCCGGCCGGCACGCCAGGGCTCCTTCACCGTCAAGACTCGAACGCATGGCGACGTTTGGTAATCAACAACTGCCTCTGGTGCGCGCTCTATTGACACTACGTTTCAGGAGTTTTACGTTCCTTGCCATCTGAGAGCGCTCTCAATGGCGTCCTCCGTCCTCCTCCCACGACTTCGAGGTGCTGCTCATGCAAGCCTCCTTCTCCAGACCTGCCGCGGCGACGGTGCTGACCATCGCCCTGGCCGCCGTGGGTCTGGGCCCTGCCGCAGCCCCGGCGGCAGCCGCTACCGTCCCCGCCGGTTCCGGCAGTTATTCCGACGCCCGTCCCGCCGGCACCTCCGGCCCCACCACGAACACCGGCGCCCCTGTCACGCCCAAGCTCACCGCGGCGGCGCGGGACAAGCCGGTCCCCACCAACGACTGGTGGACCTCGCTCGCCTACCAGCGCTACGGCGACAACCCGTACTCCACCCCCATGTACGGCCACCCGCTCACCTACCAGGCCACCTCCGGTGGACTGGAGGTCGGCTACCCGACCACGCCCGCGGTCGTCGGGGACGGCCGCCAGTACGAGTACGCCCACAAGGCCGACCTCACCGTCGGGCTCAACGGCCTCAACTCCCCCGACACCAAGGCCGACGACTGGTCCGACTGGACGGTCACCCCCTACTGGTCGGACGGCGCTCGTACGCTGCGTACGACCATCGGGCACGGCATGCCCTTCGTGTACGCCAAGGGCTCCGGCGGTGACGCGCGGATCACCACGGCCGGCACACCGACCGTCTTCGCCGACAATGGCAACGTCCTCGGCATCACCGTCGCCGGGCACCACTACGCCCTGTTCGCCCCCACGGGCAGCGACTGGACGGTCTCCGGCTCGGCCATCACCGCCGGGCTGGGCGGCAAGGACTACTTCTCGCTCGCCGTACTGCCGTCCACCGACGCGCTCGCGACGTACCGCAAGTACGCCTTCAGCTTCGTCACCGGCTCCCAAGTGAGCTGGGAGTCCACCGGCGGCACCGTCAAGGCGACCTACAGCCTCACCACCGAGGCCAAGGAGGGCACTGAGCGCGGCACGCTCCAGGCGCTCTACCGGCATCAGTGGCTGAACACATCCGACCCGCTCACGCCGTACACGTACGTATCCCCACGCGGCACCATGAAGGTGCGGGAGTCCGCCTCCTTCACCACCAGCCAGAAGAACTCCGGCGTGCTGCCCGCTCTCCCCGCGTCGAGCGGCGTCGACAAGGCCCGGCTGACCGGGTATCTCAACGAGGTGGCGAACGCCTCCGATCCGTTCTCCGGCGCCAGTGACACCTACTGGACCGGCAAGGCGCTCGGCCGTCTCGCCCAACTGGTGCCCGTCGCCGACCAGATCGGCCAGCCGGGCATCCGGGACAAGCTGCTCGGCCTGATGAAGGGCCGGCTGCAGGAGTGGTTCACTGCGGGCGGGGCCAGCGAGTTCAGTTACGACAAGGACTGGAAGACGCTGACCGGTTACCCGGCTTCGTACGGCAGCGACACCGAGCTCAACGACCACCACTTCCACTACAGCTACTACGTGTACGCG
The DNA here is from genome assembly GCF_042670885.1 of Streptomyces sp. NPDC057136. Taxonomy (NCBI): domain Bacteria; kingdom Bacillati; phylum Actinomycetota; class Actinomycetes; order Kitasatosporales; family Streptomycetaceae; genus Streptomyces; species Streptomyces sp. NPDC057136. The sequence continues at coordinate 183,440 of NZ_JBHUUV010000004.1, read as the reverse complement.
GCGGCGATCGTCGCCCAGTACGACCAGGCGTGGGCCGCCGACTCCGCCTGGGGCACCATGGTCAAGACCCTCGTGCGCGACGCCGCCAACCCCAGCCGCACGGACACCGCGTTCCCCTTCCTGCGCGGCTTCGACGTGTACGCGGGCCACAGCTGGGCCTCCGGTCACCAGGGATTCGCCGCAGGCAACAACCAGGAGTCCTCGTCGGAATCCATCAACCTCAGCGCCGGACTCGTCCTGTGGGGCGCGGCAACGGGTGACACCGCACTGCGCGACCTCGGCAGCTACCTGCTGACCACCGAGTCGGAAGCGATCACTCAGTACTGGTTCGACACCGACCAGCAGGTGTTCCCCGGCTCCTTCGGGCACGACACTGTTGGCATGGTCTGGGGCAGCGGCGGCGCGTACTCCACCTGGTGGACCGCGAACCCGGAGGAGATCCACGGCATCAACGTCCTCCCCGTCACCGGCGGTTCGCTTCACCTGGCCCGTGAGAAGGCCGCGATCAAGCGCAATATCGCCGAGATGGAGCGCGAGAACGGCGGACCGGCCGTCGAGTGGCGCGATCTGCTGTGGGAGTTCGAGTCGCTGGCCGATCCTGCCGCGGCGAAGGCCAAATGGGATGCGGGCAACGGGGGTTACTCACCTGAGCAGGGTGAGTCCAAGGCGCACACTTACCACTGGATCACGACGCTCGACAGTCTGGGAGCTCCCGACCTGACTGTCAGTGGGAACATCCCGACCTCCGTAGTTCTCGTGAAGAACGGCGTCCGGACCTACACCGCCCACAACCACGGTTCCACCGCCCGCACCGTCACCTTCTCCGACGGCGCAACCCTCTCCGTCCCGGCCCGCTCCACGGCCACCGGTACGGGTACCGGTGGCGGGGACCCCGATCCCGACCCCGACCCGGAGGAGCCGGGTCCGTCCACCGGCAACACCTTCCGGCTGAAGACCGGCGGCACGCTCACCACCGCCACGGATGGAGCTGCCGGGGCCGACACACTGGCCTCCGCCGACGGCGTCAACCGGGACGGTACGCCGTACAAGCCGACGGTCTACGAGATCAGGAACGTCGACGGGACGCTCGCACCTGGTACGTCCACCGCGTTCCGCCTCCGGGTCGACGCGGGTACGACGCTCGGGCTCGCCCCGCAGGTCAGGGTCAGCTACGACCTGACGGGCGACGGCACCTTCGACCGGGCCGAGACCTTCCGTTACTTCGCGACCGACCCGGTCACGGGGTGGGAGGAGTACACCCAGGCCGTGGGCACGAAGTCAGTGACCGGAAGCCTGGGCAACCTCCAGGGCGGCACGGTCCGTCTGGAGATGTGGAACGCGCTGAACAGCGGTACGTCGCAGGTGCAGACCGGGACGGACGGGGCGGTGCTCAAGATCCCGTACGTCTGACCGTCTGCGTGTACGGCTGATTCCGGTCGTCTGTGCGTCCTTCTGATGGCGATCCTCTGGGCGTACCCACGTGGATACGCCTCACGTGCGGCGGGTTTCGTGCCACTCAGGCCGAGGCCCGCCGTACCAGTGTGGTCGGGGTGATCACGGAGTCGAGGCCGTCGGCATCCGCACGGTCCTCGCTCAGACCGCGCAGCAGCAGCCGGGCCATCAGTCGGCCCTGGCCCTCGATGTCCTGTCGCACGGTGGTCAGTGGCGGATCGGTGGCCTCGGACACCGACTCCATGTCATCGAAGCCGACGAGCGCCACGTGCTCGGGAACCCGAATTCCACGCTCCCGCAGCACCCGCAGTGCACCCGAGGCCATCAGGTCGTTGGCGGCGAACACCGCGTCGAGGTCGGGCCGCCGCTCCAGCAGCTCCGTCATCGCCTGCGCCCCGCTCTCCACGGTGAACGCTCCCTCGGCGACGAGCGTCGCGTCCACGTCCAGCAGGATGTCCTGGTAGCCGTGGAGCCGGTCCATGGCAGAGGTCTGGTCGGGCGGCCCCGCGATGTGCGCGATCCGCTCCCGTCCGAGGTCCCGCAGACACTGCACGGCCGCCCGCGCGCCGCCACGGTTGTCGGCGTCCACGTACGGCACGGCCCGGTCACCCGGGGCCGCGCTCCAGCTCGGCCGGCCGCCGTACACCGTCGGCACCCCGGCTCGCCGGGTGATCGCGGGCAGCGGGTCGTCGGTGTGCAGGGAGAAGGCGAGGGCCCCGTCGACGTGGCCGCCGGACAGATAGCGTGCGACCCGGTCGAAGTCGTCGGGTCCCTCAACGATCAGCAGGACCAACTGCGTGTCGTGGGCGGCCAGTTCCCTGCTGATACCCCGGAGCTGCTGGGAGAAGAACGGGTCGGAGAAGATACGGTTCTCGGGCTCCGCGATGACCACAGCCACGGCCCCGGTCCGCCGTGTGACGAGCGTGCGCGCGGCGTGGTTCGGGATGTACCCGAGCTCCTCCACCGCCCGCAGGACCTTGTCGACCAGGGGTTTACGTACTCCGTCGCCCCCGTTCACGACCCGTGACGCGGTGGCCCGGGAAACCCCGGCACGCGCCGCGACTGCTTCCAGGGTGGGTCGGGACCCGGGGAACTGCTTGGGCAAGGCGGGAGCTCCTCGTCACTGGGGACGGCGGCGGCACGGGCCGACCATGACGACCACCGGATCGGCTACAGCGTAACGCCGCGCGGTCGGCGCGGTCCGAGTGTTCCCAACCGGTGGGCAGCGACCGCGCGAGACGGCCTCGGGCGGTCAGCTGCTGCCTCGGGCAATCGCGATCTTGTGTGCTCAACTCGACCAACCGGACCCAAGAGGGTAATGCGCTCAGTCGTTCTGCTTCTGCCACACCTTGACGGCCGTTTTCGGGTTGGACGCGGAGTTCGACTTGTGTGTCACCGAGCAGCGGTACTGCTTGCCCAAATACGTGACCCGGTCGTTTGCTGAATACTGCCGGTTGACTTTCCACTCCGAGAATCCCGCTGCCATGTGAGGACTTCCTTTCCGCAGACCGACACACTGTCGGCCTGCGGGGGATCTTCCCACGTCTGCCGCAGTCTCCGGATCAGCTGTCTCCAGATCAGCTGTCTCCAGATCAGCTCCGGACACCGGAACGCCTCCGCCGGACACCGCGACGCCGCACGCTCCATCGACCGGTGAAAGGATGCGCGGGACGCGGGACGCACCCGCGAGAGCTGGGCGGGGGAACATGCTGGAGGGGCCGGCGGGGCTGGACGCGGTGGACTGGCGCGGGCTGGAGCCGGTGCGGCCGGATCTGCCGGCCACCGACGTACCGAAAGTGCTGCGCCGGATAGCGCGGGCGGACGCCCACACCCGACCGGAGGCCTTGGGCCGGACGTACGGCGATCTGCAGGACCTGCTCCTGGCCCCTGGTCGTGTCACCGACGCGGGCACAGCCGCGCTGCCGTTCCTGGTGGACCTCGCCGTTGACCCGGATACGGTCGCGCGACCGGACTTGATCGACGTGATCGCGGGTCTGGCCGCCAACGGCACGGCCGCCGGGACCGGGGCGTCGGACCCGGGCTGGGATACGGCCTGGCGGCAGCACTGGCCCCGACTGCGAAGTCTGCTCGTGGACGCGGACCGGGTCGTACGGCGGTCCGCGCTGCAACTGATATCCGACCGGACCGGCTCCCTGCTGGAGCGGTGGCACGAGGAGACCGACCTCTCGGTCCGGGTGACCGTGTTGCTTGCGCTGGGCGCGGCCGCTGGCGTCGAGGACCCCGCGGGTGCGACGGTCACGGAGGCACGCGCGGTGCTGGACGACGCCCTCCATGGCGAGGACCGGGTGCTGCGGGTGGCGGCCGTGATCGCCACGGCTCCCCTGGACCCGCAGGCACCACTGCGCGCCCGCCCGATGTTGCTGGAGCTCCTCACCGATCCGGCACTCGCCCCGGAGTTCGGGAAGGTCTGGTACACCCTGGACTGCGAGTATCCGTACGACCGCAATGACGTCGCAGCCTGGGTCGTGCACCTTCTGGGGGACGACACGCGGGCGACGACCTCGTTCGTGGCCGGACTCGCCGAGGCCGGGAACCGCACCGGCGACGCGGAACTGCGCCGGTGCGCGCTGGACGAGGCATGGCGTCTGCTGGTGGCCCGGCCGTCGACGGCCACCTCGCTGCTGCCGCTGGCGGCCGGCCTGCTGGCCGACCGGGACGACGACGTGCGCTACAAGGCGGCGCATTTGCTGGCGGTGCTCGGCCGCCGGGCAGCCCCGTACGCCGACCGGCTCGCCGCCCTCCTCGACGACTCCGGCGAGTCACGGCTCTTCGACGGCACCGTCGGCGACCACGCGCGGTGGGCACTGACCCGGATCGGGGACCCGCGTGCTCTACCGGATCTCGTCGAGCGGCTCGTCGCGCCGTACCGGGACATGCAGGGCCGGGGTTACTGCATCGGCGACCCACGGCAGCCTGACGTCGCCGACGTACTCCGGCCGCTGCGCGCACACGCCGAAGAGCTCCTGCCCGCGGTACGGGAGGCACTGCGGGACGAGGTCGCCCGCGCGGGCTGGCTGGTACGGGATCTCCGGGAGGTGCTCCAGGTGTGGGGCGAGGACCCGATGCTCCCCGGTGAGACGGAGCCGTACGCCGAGCTGTGGGAGCCGCCGCTGATGGAAGCGGCGCAGGCGGAGACGACCTTGCTGGCGTTCGCCGCCGACGGGGAAGGGCCGCACTGGACGTTCAGCTCCGCCCTGGCCTCGCTCATCCACCACGGACACTCCGCCCCGCCGGTCCGGGAGGCGCTGGCCACGCTCCGGACCGCGGACCGTCGGCTGTCGGAGTACGGCGACTACCGGGTGTTTCTCCAGGACGAGGAGATCCGCGAGCGCATCGACGCGGTGCTCGCGCTGCCGTAGTGCCGCCGCCCTTGACGGCGTCGGTCCTGCCCCGGCCGGTTGCCGGTCGTCACGCCCGCGAGCAGAGGGAGGCACGGACGCCGCGTCCCGGAGTCTCGTGCTGTCAGAGTTCCCGGGCGGGAAGGTCGGCCAGGCCGGTATTCGCCGCGCCGGGTCCCGCTCGCGCAGAACGATCCGGCCCAGATTGCCCTGGCCGACGACGGCCAGGCCGCGGCCGAAGCGATCGCAGCCCCTTCCCTCGACACATTGGGTGCGGCGACCGCGGCTGCAGCACCCGGTCAACGGGCCTGACACGCCCCATCATTCGGCACTCATTCAGGACCGAATCCGACCTGATCGGGCCCTAGTGTCGTCGCATCACGAAGAGCCGGAAGAAGGGGCAAGACTGATGAACCACACTGCACCCGAGGGCTACACCAACGTTGCGCCGTGGGTGGTAACGGACGACACAGGCGCACTGCTCGACTTCATCACCGCCGCATTCGACGGCAAAGAGCTCGCGCGGGTGCCGGTCGAAGACGGCACCATCGGCCACGGCGAGATCCGAGTCGGCGACACGGTCGTGCTGGCCTTCGACCGACGGCCCGACTGGCCGGTAATGCCCTCGCTGCTGCGCATCTATGTCCCGGACGCGGATGCCGCCATGGCCGCGGCTGTCGCGCACGGGGCGCAGGTCATCACCGAGGTTGCTGACAGCGCGTGGGGCGATCGCGGAGGAAGGGTACGGGACCCGTTCGGCAACATTTGGTGGGTGACGAGCCGGGTCGAGCACGTCGCACCGGACCTGGCCTGGCAGCGCATGTCCGAGCCGAAGTACGCCGAGGCGATGCGCATGGCCCAGGAAACTCTGGACGCCACGCTCAGTGGCCGGGAGTCAGGGGTATCGAGTCCCCCGCAGAGCCCGACCAACTGAGCGCCTCGTTCAACCAGGCGGCTGTTGTACGCAGTTGGAGGACGCGAGCGGTACGTGAGGCCGTCGATGCCCCTGGCCGGCGTATCGGGTCAAGCCGAGGGCGTACGGTGCGGCCGGCATGGCAGTTACCGAGCATGTGCGTCGAGGCGTTCGTCGTTCATAGCGGGACCGGACCGCTGTCCGGCCCCGCGCAGCAGATGGTCCGAGGCCCGCGCCAACCACTCCACGACTCCCCCTCGTCAGGGCGAGTTCGCGGCAGCGTCAGGTGCGGCGGGCCAGTAGATAGGCCCGGCGGGTGGCGACTTCATGGGCGTAATGGGTGCGCTCCATATGCATCTCCACGGTGAATCCGGCCCCTTCCAGCAGTTCGGTGATGTACGAGGGCTCGAAGAAGCGGAAGTCGACATCAACGCCATACCCCCACCACTCGTCCCGGTGCACTACCTCGTCACCGATGTGGAAGGAGAGGAGGAGAAGCCCGGAAGGCCGCAGTACCCGCCTCGCTTCCCCGAAGGCCCGGTGCAGGTCGTCGGGGTCGAGGTGGATGATCGTGTAGAAGGCAACTGCGGAGCCGAACTCGCCGTCTTCAGCGGGAAGTTCCAGCAGGTCGCCCTGTCGGAACTCCACCTGTGCAAACCGGCGACCGCCGGCCTCGATCATGCCCGCCGACAGATCGACTCCGACCGTTCGCGCGCCCTTCGCGGCGAGCCAGGCTGCCACGTGCCCGGGGCCGCAGCCGAGATCGGCGATCACAGTTCCTGGTTCAGTCTGTTCCAGGAGGGAGGCCAGGAGCGCCCGGTCAAGCGGCTTCTCCGCGAGCTCGTTATGCAACCGGGCCGTGTATTCCTCGGCCACGGTGTCGTAACTGCGACGTACAGAGTTGTGATGGCCATGATCACCCATGCGGCCAGCATGCCACGTGGCCGCTGGGCACGGCACGGCCCCTCCTGGCCATCTACCTTACCGGTCGCAGCTCTCGGATCAGCATGATGAGCTGTCCGTTGAGCTAGAGACCGGAGCTGGGCCGAAAGGTAATCGACCCTGTCATCGCGGCGGGTCAAAGGGTGTATCCGCAGGGCACGGAAAGTCCTGGCTGCATGACTCCAAGCGGCACCAGTTGCCAGTACGGCCGACTGGGGCCCTTGGTGAGCAATGCCCACCCACCATGGTCAGCGGACGGCGCTTCACACACACTCTCTGACCTCACACCGGATCCGCTCTTCGGGTGCCAGCCATCATCACGGCGCCGACGAACCGGGCACAGCCCTACGCGGCCTTCGGTCCACCCGCGTGTGCATCGAGAAGGGGATCTTCAGGCGCCTTACGGTCTTCCCATGCGATCTGTCCCTCGGTGGGTCCTGTTCTCTTCGGTGTCTGCCCCGATCCTGCTGGTCGGGGGCTGGGCGAGCTCAGCGGTGTTCCAAGGGCCCGGCTACGACCCCGCTTCGAAAACGATCAGCATTCTTGCGTCGAATGGCGCCGACGGGTACTGGGTGATGACCTCAGCTCTCATCGCCCTCGGTGCCTGCCATGTGGTCACCGCCTGTGGGCTGCGTCCTGCGGCATATCCTGGACGCTTGGCGCTGTGCGGCGGCGGAGTGTCGGCGATGCTGCTGGCCGCGTTCCCGGCGCCGAGCAGTGGGGGCTCGCTGAAGCATGGTGCTGTGGTGGCAGTCGGCTTCTCGCTTCTCGCGTTGTGGCCCGTCCTGGCCGTACGACGCGCGACCCTCGGCCGACGCCGCGCAACCGGGCGCCGTCCGGCAGAAGCGCTGCCACCTGCGGGGAGCGCTCCGTGGGCCCTGCGGCCCGGACCGTCCCTCATGGCGACGACACTGATGTGGCTCGGCGGTGTCTGGTTCTTGCTCGCCCTGTTTGTGCACGACACCGCTGGGGCCGCTGAACGCGTCCTGACGTTCACACAGTCGCTGTGGCCTCTTGTGGTGGTCGTCTCCTGTGTACGGCAGACCACTCGCGACGATGAACTGACGTGAGGTGCTGGCGGTCGCCGCCTCCGCCTCCGCTATATCGGACAACGGCCTCAGGCCGGTCGCCCCGATGCCCCGATGCCTCGATGGCCCGATTCACGCACGTGTACGTCGAGTTGGACTGGTACGACGGTCCCCGCGCCGGAGTCGTCGACATCGACGGCCTGGCTCACATTTTTCCCGTGCTGCGGGATCAAGGCCCGCCACGACGAGCTGGAGGCACTGCTCGCCCGTCACCGTCAGATACCCGCCGGCGCACCGCGGCTGGTCGCCGAAGGGCAGTTCCCAACTCTCAACGGATTCCCGCTGTAGCGGTCGGGCCGAGCGTCCGTGGCTCGGTCGGCCGGGGTTGCGCGAGCAGCGCGGCGGCGATAATCACCAGAATTCCGACCAGCTGCAGAATCGACAACGCTTCATGCAGAAACAGATATCCGAGAAGGGTTGCGACAATCGGACTGGCCAAGGCAAGGAAGGAGACCGCCAGTGCCGGCAACCTCTCCATCCCACGGAACCAGATCGCGTAACTGATGACAGCGCCCAAGGAGATGAGATAGGCAAACCCTAGGACGTTGGTACCAGTGAGGGTGGTCGGCAGCCCTTCGATGGACAGGGTGAAGGGCAACAACACGAGTCCGCCGGCGACAAGCTGCCAGCCGGTGAAGGGAAGTAGCCCCACTCCGGCGGGGCGCCCCCATCGTTTGGTCATGGTGATGCCGGTAGCCATGCAGGCGGCTCCGCCCAGCGCCGCCACCACGCCGATGAAATCCAGCGCCACTGTCCCCTTGAACACAAGCAGCACGACACCGCCCGTGCCGAGGGCGCACGCCACCACGTGCAGGAGCCGAGTCTTCTCCCCGATGAACAGCGCCGCCAGGATCAGTACGAACATCGGCTGCGCCGTCATGATCACCGCCGCGATGCCACCCGGTAGGCGATAGGCCGCGACAAACAACAGGAAGAGGAAAGCGCCGATGTTGAGCGTTCCGAGCACCAGGGAGCGCCACAGCCATATTCCGGTCGGCAGCGTGCATGCGAAGGCGAGCAGAATCAGGCCCGCAGGAAGCGCCCGCACGGTGGCGGCCAGCAGCGGGCGGTCCGGCGGTAACCACTCCGTCGTCACCAGATAGGTGCTTCCCCAGATCGCCGGAGCCAGAGCCGTCACGCCCGCGGTGAGGAGTTGCCGGCCGCTTTTCATGCCGCGCCACCCTCCATGCCGATGCCCATGTCGATGCCCATGTCGATGCCGCACCTGTCACCGAATGCACCGCTGCCAGGGAACCTGCATATGTTCACGTTCAACCATTCCTCGATAGCCGGGGTGATAGTCCGCAGCTCCGGATAGCCGCAACCAACACAGCGAAGCCCCGAGCGCACGCACATTCAGGAGCCCTCTGTACTGCTGGACTTGTCACGCTCACAGTCTCGGCCGGATGTGATCAATGAGTCCAACACATGTTTGTCACCTCATCTATCGTGATTCAAGATGGATGCATGGAGCTCCAGCAGATGCGCTACATCGTCGCCGTCGCCGAGACGAACAGCTTCACCCGGGCCGCCGAGCGTTGTCTGGTTGTCCAGTCCGCCCTCAGCCATCAAATCGCGCGCCTGGAACGGGAACTGGGCGCGAGACTCTTCGACCGCACCAGTCGCCGGGTTCGGCTGACACCGGCCGGTGCAGCGTTCCTCCCTGCGGCCCGTCAGTGCCTGGACGCCGCCGAGCGCGCGGCCGCCGAGGTCGCCGCGGCTGTCGGTGAGGTACGCGGACGGCTCGCCGTGGGCCTGATCCCAACCGTCGCTGCGGTCGACATCCCACGTGCCCTGCGTGACTTCCGCCAGCGGTACCCGAACGTGCGCATCAGCCTGCGCGTGGGCGCGAGCGATGAACTCGTCGAGCAGGTCAGGGAGGGAGCCATCGAGGTGGCCTTCCTCGGGCTGCCGACCACGGCGCACCCCCAGGGTGTCAACGCCCATGAACTCGCCCGTGACCGACTCGTCGCCGTCGTCGCGCCGGACCACCTGCTCGCCGGAGAACCAACAGTCAGTCTTCGCAGGCTTTCCTCCGAGGCGTTCGTGGACTTGCCGGCCGGGACGGCGGGACGCGTCCAGTCCGACCATGCTTTCGCAGCCGCTGGTCTCAGCCGCGACGTCGCCTTCGAAGTGACCACTGCAGACTTCATGGCTCGACTGGTCGAGCAGAGCCTCGGAGTCGCCATGCTCCCCTCCGCCTACGTGCCTCAACTCATCGGCGTCACCACCATCGAGGTCTCCGATGCACCGGCCCGCGTCGAGTACGTCGTCTGGAGCCGTGGAAGCCTTACGCCTGCAGCGACGGCATTCCTCGCCATTCTTGACATCCCGGCCGTACTCGACACGGATTGAGACCGACGCGGATTGAGACCGATATGGCTTGTGAAACCTCGTAAGGGTTCGTACCAGCGGCGCCAGGTCGCCCGAGCAGGGCGGTGAGCCGCGGTTCGCCACCCGCCGTCGCTACCCGTGCTCGGTGGTCACTCGTCGGCGGCCGTGCGGAATAGGTCGAGCATGTCATTACACCTCGGCGGATACCCCGTCCACGAGCAGGACGATCTTGCCGGTGGTGCGGTCGGTCTCGCCCAGGGCGTGGGCCTTGGCCGCCTCTGCGAGGGGGAAGACCGCCTCGACATGGGCGCGCAGGGCGCCGGACTCCGCGAGGCCGGCGATGGCGTTCATACCGGCGTGGTCGGCTTCCACGAGGAGCGTCTCCACGCGTACGCCCCGCTCGGTGGCCTTCGCCGCCTCGTCCGGGTCCGTGCCCGGAAGAAGGGACACGAGGACGCCGCCGGGTCGCAGGACATCGAGGGAGCGAATGCGGGTGTCACCGGAGAGCGGGTCGAGGACCACGTCGATGTCCTGGGCCACGTCCCGGAAGTCGGTGGTCCGGTAGTCGACGACCTCGTCCGCGCCGAGAGAACGGACGAAGTCATGCTTGGGGGCACTCGCGGTGCCGATGACGTACGCGCCGCGGGACTTGGCGATCTGGACGGCGAGGTGTCCGACGCCACCTGCGGCCGCGTGGACGAGAACCCGCTGCCCTGCGGTGACCCCCGCTGTGTCGACGAGCGCCTGGTACGCGGTGAGCGCCGCGAGCGGAAGTGCGCCGGCCTGGATGTGGTCGATACCGTCGGGCTTGCGGGCGAAGGCCCGGGCGGGTGCGCTCACGTACTCGGCGTGTGCCCCGACGCCGTACGGGTAGGGCAGCATGCCGAAGACCTCATCGCCGGGCTTGAAGAGTGTGACGCCAAACCCGACAGCCTCGACGACACCGGAGACGTCCCAGCCGAGAACGAGCGGCATGCGGTCCAGGAAGAGGCCGCCCGAACGGTGCTTCCAGTCGGTGGGATTGAGCCCGGCCGCCTTGACAGCGACCAGGATCTGACTCGGGCCCGGTGCCGGCCTGGGGAGCTCGATCTCCTTGAGCACGTCGGGCGTTCCGTGGGTGTCCTGGCTGATGGCTCGCATGGTGGCGTTGTTGGTCATGCACTCAGCTTCGCGGGCGCTCTCGCCGCGTACCATGGCACGATTGCCATCTTTCGACAGGATCGTGCCATGCCGCGTCGTGCTCACCGTGTCGTCGTTCTCGCCCTGGACGGGGTGTACCCCTTCGAGCTGGGCATCCCGAGCCGCGTCCTCGGCTCCGCCGAGGGCCGCTACGAGGTCCTGACCTGCTCCGTCGACGGCCGGCCCGTACGTACCAACGCCGACTTCTCAGTCACTGTCGAGCACGGCGCGGAGGCCCTGCGCACCGCCGGGACCGTCGTCATCCCGCCCTACGATCCGGCTCTGCTCACCCGCGAGGTCCCGACGGAGATCCTCGCAGCGCTCGCCTCGATCCCTTCGGGCGCACGCATCGTGTCCATTTGCACGGGAGCGTTCCTGCTTGCAGGTGCCGGACTCCTGGACGGCCGCCCTGCCACGACCCACTGGGCGCTCGCGGCCACCTTCCGGGACTGGTTTCCAAAGGTGGCACTCGATCCGGACGTGCTTTTCGTCGATGACGGGGACGTAGTGACGTCGGCCGGCGCCGCCTCGGGGGTGGACGTCTGCCTGCACCTCGTACGCAAGGACCACGGCGCCGCCGTCGCCAACCGGGTGGCCCGTGCGTGCGTCGTGCCGCCGTGGCGGGACGGCGGGCAGGCCCAGTACATCGAACAGCCCGTGCCCGAGGCCGCCACGAACGGGACCTCGGCCACCAGGCAGTGGGCGCTGGAGAACGTGCACGAGCCACTCACCCTGAGAGAACTCGCCGATCACGCCCGGATGAGCCTGCGGACCTTCGCCCGCCGGTTCAACGAAGAGGTCGGCATGAGCCCGGGACGCTGGCTGATCCAGCAGCGGGTGGCCCGCGCCCGGCATCTGCTGGAGTCCACTGATCTGCCCGTGGACGACATCGCCGGCCAGGTCGGCTTCGCCACCGGTACCTCCCTGCGCCAGCACCTGCACGCCTCGATCGGAGTCTCCCCGCTGGCCTACCGGCGTACGTTCCGCGGCGAGTTGGCGCATCCCGGGGCGGCGGCCCCGGAAGAAGCGTCGTTCTGAGCCGGCGGATATTCCCGGCGAGCCATTCGACTTCCAATACCAGGCATGCACTTTCCCATTGGAAAACCGCTGAGGTCCCCGTATACGTTCAAGGACATCGCCGCACTGACGATCTATGCCCGAAGCGTCAACGCTCGCAGAAGCGTCGAGGTGCACGATCACCCTCACCCGGGCCGGACTGGCCCCGCATCCCTCGGAGACACCCCATGTCCAAGATTCTTTTCGTGATGACCGGCGTCGACTACTGGACGCTGGCCGACGGCACCCAGCACCCCACCGGATTCTGGGCCGAGGAAGCCGTCGCCCCGTACGAGGCATTCAAGGCCGCAGGCCACGAGATCGTCGTCGCCACGCCCGGTGGCGTCGTCCCGACCGTGGACAAGGGCAGCCTCGCGCCCGAGGTGAACGGCGGCCAGGAGGGCGCCGACAAGGTCGCCGCGACCCTCGACTCCATCACCGAGATCAGGAACCCGATCCGGCTGGAGGACGTGAAGCCGGACGACTACGACGCCGTCTTCTACCCAGGCGGCCACGGCCCCATGGAGGACCTCGCCGTCGACGCCACCTCCGGCAAACTGCTGATCGACACGCTCGAATCCGGCAAGCCGCTGGCCATCGTCTGCCACGCCCCGGCCGCAATCCTCGCCGCGACACACGCGGACGGCACGAACGCCTTCGCCGGCTATCGGGTGGCCGCCTTCACCAACGTCGAGGAAACCCAGGCCGGCCTCGCCGACAAGGCGAAGTGGCTGCTGGAGACCCGCCTCCTGGAAGCCGGCCTCGACGTCCGGACCGGCGAGCCGTGGGCGCCGCACGTCGTCGTCGACCGCAACCTCGTCACCGGCCAGAACCCCTCCTCCTCCGCCCCGCTCGCGGTCGAGCTCCTCAAGAAGCTGGCCTGAGCGGGCGAGCGGGCGCGGTGGGAATGGCGGGAACGGCGGGAACGGCGGCCACCGAAGACGCCTCTGGCTGACAGCCCCACGCAACGAGTCATCGGAATTATTAGGCTTATCGCATGAGGCATGCAGATCCCAATGGCAATGGCCCCCCGCCGCAATCCACCGGGCAACCCACCGCGCCACTCGCGCCGGACCTGAACCTGCTGCGTACGTTCCTGGCCGTGTACCGCTCCGGTTCGTTCACGGCCGCCGCCAAGCTCCTGGGGCTCTCGCAGCCAACGGTGACCACCCAGATCCGCGCCCTGGAGCGTCAGACAGGCCGCGAAATGTTCGAGCGACTGCCGCGCGGGGTCGCCCCGACCGCCGTCGCCCACGACCTCGTGGCTCGCGTCGCCGCACCCCTCGACGCCCTCGCCGCCGCCACGGGGCAGCACACCGCAACGAACGAACAGGCCGCTCCCGTACACCTCGCAGGGCCGGCCGAGCTGCTGTGCACCCTCGTCCTGCCTGCGCTCGCCCCCTTGACCGCCGAGGGCGTACGCCTCCGCGTGAGCATGGACCTCACCGATCCGCTCCTGGAGGAGCTCCGCGCCGGGCGCCATGATCTCGTGATCGCCACAGCCCGCCCGCGCGGCAGGACTCTGACCGCCTTTCCGCTCATGGACGAGGAGTTCGTGCTGGTCGCCGCACCCTCCTGGGCCGACCGCCTCACGCCACGCCTCGCCGCCGTCGGCCCAGCCGCGCTGCACACCGTCCCACTCGTCACGTACGCGGAGGACCTGCCCATCGCCCGCCGCTACTGGCGCCATGTCTTCGGTACGCGCCTGTCCTGCAGGGCCGCCGTCACCGTGCCCGACCTGCGCGGCGTACGCGCCGCGGTCGTCGCAGGGGCCGGATACACCGTCCTGCCCCGCTATCTCTGCCTCGAGGAACTGGCCTCCGGCACCCTCGTCGCCCTGTACGAACCGGAGGACCCGCCCATCAACACCGGCTATCTCGTCCAGCGGCCCGGCACCCCTGGCAACCCCGACGTCATCCAGGTCCGGGACCTTCTGCTCCAAGCGGGACGCACCTGGTGACTGCGGCGACCTTCGGTATCGCACACACCGCGCTACCGCACATCGCGGTTCGGCCTGAACCGGAGGGATCGCTGCGCCGCCGTGCACCTCGCAGGTCACCGCACGCCCCACCAACAGTGCTCTCCCCCACCCGGCTCGGCCGGATCGCGCCCTACCGCGCCTGACGGTCCGTCCGGACCCTGAGGGCATGGGGGACGCCGAGAACACCGAAAACCGTCCGGACCACCTCACTCACACCTTTCGCTCGCCCCTCGAAGGAACCACCGCGCCCCGCCCGCCCGCTCCACCCGACTGCCCGTACTGCGACCTTCCGCAGGACCGGTACTCCACCCACTACGCCGACCACTGGGTCCTCCTCGAACCCAGAATTCTCGTCCCCGCCCACACCCTCCCTCCAAGACGGCGATGGATCATCACACCGGACGGGGCCGCGATGAATCTGTGGGACGCCGAACCACTTCCCGGCACCCTGTGCCGCATCCCCCACCGCATCGCCTGCCCCTGTCTCCCGTCCGAAGACCACTGGCGGTGGGTGAGCGCCCTTCGGCAGTACAACGGGCAACGGGCACAGCGCCTGTTCAACCTGCCCGACGAAGGGTTCACGGATACCGGATGACCACGGCACGCCGGCGGACCGGCTCACCGGCGGATGCGGGCGATGAGCAGGGCCACGTCGTCGTGGTCGTCGGGGTTGCGCAGCTCCGCCAGCAGGTGATCGCAGGTGTCTTCGATGTTGCGTTGCGGGCCGTCGAGGAGGGTGAGGAGGGTGTCGAGGCGGGTGTCGATGTCCTGGTCGCGGGTCTCGACCAGGCCATCGGTGTACAGAAGCAGTTGGTCGCCCGGGTCGAGGTCCACGGACGTGGTACGGAAGGGGACGCCGCCCACGCCCAGCGGGGCGCCGGTGGGCAGGTCGAGGAGTTCGGGTGTGTGTCCGGGCCGCATACGGACGGGAGGCAGGTGTCCCGCGGTGGAGATGTGGCACTGCGCGCTGTGGGGGTCGTAGAGCGCGTAGATGCAGGTGGCGATGTACGGGTCGAGCCCGGCGGTGATCCTGTCCAGGTTGCGCAGTACGTCTGCGGGCGGCAGGTCCAGACCGGCGAGTGTCTGGGTGGCGGTGCGGAGTCGTCCCATGGTGGTGGCGGCGTTGATGCCGCTGCCCATGACGTCGCCGACGACGAGCGCGGTCCTGTCGCCGGTCAGGGAGAGGACGTCGTACCAGTCGCCCCCCACCTCGATCGCGGCGCCCGCGGGCTGGTAGCGGGCGGCGACCTCGAGTCCGAACAGGGACGTGGCGGGGTCGGGCAGAAGACTGCGCTGGAGGGTGAGTGCCGTATCCCGCTGTGCCTGGTACCAGCGGGCGTTGTCGATGCATACGGCCGCACGGGCAGCCAGTTCGCCGGCCAGAGTGGCGTCGTCGTCGGTGAAGGGCAGCGGGTTCCGGGCGCGTACGAGGTCGAGGGCCCCGAGGACCTCCCCGCGGGCGATCAGGGGCACGGCCAGGTAGGAGTGGACGCCTGCCTCGGCGAGGAGCGCTGCGGCCCGGGAATTGCGGGCGATGAGACGCAGATCGGCCTCACTGACGTGCGGGATCATGACGGGCCGGCGGGTGTTGACGCAGCGGGCGATCAACCGCTCGGCGTCGTACCGGGCCACTTCGCCCGGCTGGTCGGCTGCCGCGACGGCGTCGGTGGGATAGGCGGTGGCGACGGCCAGGGCACGGAACACTGCGGGCCCGTGGGAGGGGTCGGGGTTGCGGTGCCCGATCAGGACGGCCTCGAGAACGTCCACCGCGGCCATGTCGGCGAGTTCGGGCACGGCGACATCGGCCAGCTCACGGGCGGTCTGATCCAGGTCCAGCGTGGTGCCGATGCGCACGGATGCGTCGGCGACCACGGCCAGGCGGTGCTGGGCACGTTCGGCATCCAGGGCCGCGCGGTGCCGGTCGGTCACGTCCACGGCCGAGACGCCCACGCCGAGAACTTTCCCGCTGGAGTCCTCCAGCCGATAGAAGGAGACCGACCAGGCATGCTCGATGTCGGGGTCGTCGTGTGTGCGGCCCACGGTGTATTGGTCCACCAGCGGAATGCCGGTGGCCAGCACCTGTCGCATCGCGGATTCGGCGGTGCCGGCGTCCAGGAACGTCAACGCTTCTCGTACGCTCCGGCCGAGATGGTCCTTGGCCGACAAACCGTTGATCCGCTCCAGGGCGGGGTTCACCATCACGTACCGCAGCTCCGTATCCACGACGGCCAGCCCGATCGGTGACTGGTCAACCAATCGGACGGACAGAGCCAGGTCGCGTTCCACCCGCCGCAACGTCGCCTGGTCGGTTGCCAGCCCAAGGGCATACAGATCCCCGCGGTCGTCCAGCAGCCGCATGTTGCGGAACTCCAGCAGTCGGGTCCCGCCGTCCTTGTGCCGTACGGGGAAGGTGCCCGCCCAGCTCCCTTCGCCGCTCATCACCTCGCCGAACAGCCGAAGCACGAGATCGACGTTCTCCTCCGCGACCAGCAGTTGGACAGCAAGCCGGCCGAGCGCCTCCTCCGCGCTGTAGCCGATCAATGCCTGCGCCTGCGGACTCCAGAACACGATCCGGCCGTCGGCGTCCAGGACGATCGCCGCCACGCCGAGCACATCCAGCAGCCCGCCCGGAGGCGAGCCGCTCAGTTCAGCCCGTCCCGCAGGGCCCAGATCGGCCTGAGACCCGTCTGTAGCCATCGTGTCTGCCGCTCCTTCCGCCGCAGGCAGGCCCGTAATCGCACACGCCCGGCAGGCGCCTCCCCCTGCAGTGCCGAGGCCTCTCCCATAGTCCCCCGCCTGAGCCACCCCCGCAGCACTCCGTCATGGGGCATCGTGGCACCTCTCGCCGAGCCTTCACCCAGACCCCCTCCCAACGCGGCTCAGCCGCGGTAGTGGTCGGCGAGAGTCGTGAACGCGGCTTTCGGTTCCCATGGCATGTCGGGATAGGCGGCTCCGAGGCGGTCCTCAAGGACTTTGACGATGCCGTAGCTGGCCAGATCCAGGTCCTGGCGGGGGTCGCCGCCGGGGCGGTGCAGGTGGTCGTAGGGCGCGACGGTGAACACGAAGGTGCTGTCGATGCCTCCGGCGTCGAATGCTTCCAGCAGTTCGCGCAGATACGCGGCCTGTCCGGCTTCATCGCGGGCGTAGTGTCCGTTCAATCGAAGAGGTGCACGAGTGTCCTTGTCGTACTCGACGATCTCCAGACCGTGAGCGCCCCTGTCACCCGCACCGTCGTAACTGGCCGCACCGAACTCGGTGATCGCGACCGGCTTTCCCTGCTCGACGAGGTTACGGACGCCTTCGGCGAACTGGTCGGTGATCGCGGCCGACCGATAGAGATCCATGGACATGATGTCGAAGGGGGTCCAGTCGACGCGCTCAAACGGAACGGCGGCGTAGGTCACCTTGCCGCCGAACCGCTCGCGGACCAGCACCGTGGCCTTGCCGAGGAAGTCGTTGACACGTGCACCGACCTCGCCGATGTGCTCGCGCACGCGATCCGGCCGGCTCAGCAACGCAACCCGCTCGTCACTACTGTCCCCGGGCAGAAATCCCTTGTTCATCAGGCTCAGCTCGGCGCCGGCAACGAACACGACTTCGGCTCCCCGCCGCCTGAGCCGCTCTGCGCGCTCGGCACAGTCGGCGAACAGCGAGAGCATCTCGTCGGTGGCCAGCTCAAGCGGGTAGGGGGAAAACCAGACCTCGAGGCCGAGGTCGGCGGCGTACCCCGCCGCCAGCTCGATCCGTTCAGGATCGCCACCCATCACGCGGACCGCATTGCAGTGCAGGTCGTCACGGATGATGCGCAGCTCGCGCTTGACCACCTCCGCTGAGAAATGCTTACGGCAGATCACCCCCCTGCAGACGCCATCTACCGCCGCTGGCCGAACCGGCTCGCGCTCGGCATCGCCGCCCATGGACATCTGGCCACGACGGTCCACCCACCCGACACCGGCACTCTGCGCGGCGACGTCCTTGAATGGCTGCGTGAGGCGAACCGCTACTGAGCTCCCCCCTCGGTGCGATTCTGCGCGAACTGCTCTCCGCCGCCGGCGGAACGTCGGAACTCCTGGCGCAGCTCCAGGAACAGTCCGGCGACGCCGCAGCCGCCCCTTGGCTGACCATCCTGGGGCGCGCGGTCGCACGCGGCGAAGCGTCCCCCGAAGCCCTCCATCCACGGGTCGCCACCGTGGCCATGGTCCTGCTACGCAATGAATTCGTCGTGCGCGGGGCCCCTACCGCACCCGATGACGCCCTTGTCGAGATCGTTGACGAGGTGTACCTGCCATTGCTGCGAGGTCGAGGCACATCACCAGCCTGAGGAAAGCACCCGCAGCAGATCTCAGGCGTGAGGCAATCGCAGCCCGGGGCTGCGTGGGAACTGACGGCTACTCAGTGGGCCGTGTCGGAGCCGTCGTTACTCAAGAAGACAAGCCGGAGCCGACGCCTTGGGATCAGCCGGACCGCCGGACGGACCACAACAACGCCCCGGGCTCCGGCGAGCGGCGCCCAGGGCTTGTGCTGTCACTGGTGTCGGACAACGCCGCCCGGCTGCTCCTCGTTATCCCAGTTGGCCGGGCTGGTAACCACCGTCGGCCTGCCGGGTGATGACGCCCATGCGGTTGCTGGCGTTGATGAGGGCGATAAGCAGCGCCAGGGCGGCGAGCTGCTCCTCGTCGTAATGCTGGGCGGCATTCGCCCAGGCCTCGTCCGTCACACCACCGGCCGCATCAGCGATGCGGGTGCCCTGCTCCGTCAGCTCGAGCGCGGCGCGCTCGGCTTCGGTGAACACCGTGGACTCCCGCCAGGTCGCGACCATGTTGACGCGCACCGGGGGCTCCCCGGCATGCGCGGCGTCTTTGGAGTGGATGTCGGTACAGAACCCGCAACCGTTGATCTGACTCGCGCGGAGCATCACCAGGTCCTGTGTCGCGGACGGCAGCGTCGAGTCATCAATGATCACCTTGCTCGCCGAGGCGAAGTACTTCAACGACTTGGCTGCGAGCGGTGTGCCGAGGAGGTTCAAACGAGCTTCCATGATGCGTCCCTTGCGTTGTTGGCAGATTCACCTCCATGACGAGACTGCTCCGCACAATGTGACTGGACGGCGGTGACGCACACAGCGGCATGTCCACCGCGGACGGCGTCGGTGAGTACCCGAAGTCGGACCAGAACTGGAGCGAGAAAGTCCTCACCCGGATTGTGCACACATTGAGCGCCCGAATGCCGTGACCGTGAGGGTGGTACGGCGGCTCAACCCCCGGTCTCCGCACCGCGTGGTTCCGTGCCGCACAGCACCGCGGTATACCCACCACCGCGATCACCGCCACCCGGCCGACGAGCTCAGTGGGGCCGAGCAGACCTCGCAACCTGCTTCCCGTCGGCGAACAGCGCCGTGGGCTACGGCTGTCACGACTCCTGCAGGCCGAGCGACAGCCGTTCTGACCATGCGGACGCCCCCGTTGCCATTCCTAGGGCTCCTAGTTTATAACTAGAGCTCCTAGGAACATGGGGAGGGCGCATGGCGCGGGCCGGGTTGACGGCGGAGCGGGTGACGATTGCGGGCGCCGAGCTGGCGGACGAGGTCGGGCTTGACCGGGTGACCATGTCGCAGGTGGCGCGGCGGCTCGGAGTGAAGGATGCGAGCCTCTACTCGCACGTCCGCAGTCTGGAGGATCTGCGCGGGCGGATCGCGCTGCTGGCGGCGGACGAGAAGACCATCCGTATCGCGGAGGCGACCGCCGGGCGGGCGGGCAAGGATGCGCTTGTCGCGTTTGCGAACGCCTGGCGGGAGTACGCCCGCCAGCATCCGGGCCGCTACATGGCGACGCAGACCCCGATCCAGATCGACCCTGAGCTGGCCGCAAGAGCGCCCGGTCCGCGGCGCGCGGTCGAGCTGACCTACGGCATGCTGCGCGGCTACGGACTGGCCGAGCCCGATCTGACCGACGCGGTCCGGTTGCTGCGCAGCACGTTCCACGGGTTTGTCGCGTTGGAGGCGGCGGGCGGGTTCGCGCACGAGCGTTCGCCGCAGCACTCCTGGGTCCGCGCCCTCGACGCCCTGCACACCCTCCTGGAGCACTGGCCCCCGTCCCGAGAAGGAGACCCCTCATGATCACCCCGACCCTCGGCAGCCTGCGCGTGAACGGCGCGACCCTGCACTACGAAGTACGCGGACAGGGCCCCCTCCTGCTGCTGATCCCCGGCGGGGCGGGCGGAGCGGCCTCCTTCGATGGCATCGCCGACGACCTCGCCGCCGAATACACCGTCGCGACCTACGACCCGCGAGGCATGTCCCGAAGCGCTCTGGACGACCCCGAGGCCGAGCAGCAAGTGGCCGAACACGCCGACGATGCGTTCCGGATGCTGGAACTACTGTCGCCCGAGAAGCCGGCCCGGGTGTTCGGCGCCAGTTCGGGCGCGATCGCCGCCCTGCATCTGCTCACCGCCCATCCTGAACGCGTCCAGCGCCTCGTGGCGCACGAGCCGCCGGTTGTGGAGGTCCTGCCGGATGCCTCCGAACATCGCGCGCTCATCGCGCGCGTGCAGGAAACCTTCCGCACACAGGGGCTCATGCCGGCGATGGCCGTGTTCGCTGCGGGTCTGAAGAAGGACGGCGACACCACCGAGCCGAAGGCCCAGATCGAGCTTCCACCGCAAGCAGCGGGGCGGGCCGAGCAGACCATGGCCAACCTGCCGTACTTCGTCGGGCGCATCGTGCCCAGCTTCATGTCCTACGCCCCGGACATCCGCCGGCTGGAGGCGCTGTCGAACCGGCTCGTGCTCGCCTGCGGCCAGGACTCACGCGGCGAGCTGCCCTACCGCCCGGCCGCCTTCCTGGCCGAGCATCTCAGCACAGAACTCCTGCACTTCCCCGGTGGGCACACCGGCCTGACCACACATCCCGCCCAGTTCGGCGAACTCCTTCGGAAGGCCTTCCGCGCCTAGGGACTCTTGTGAAAGTGCTGGTCACAGCCACTCGTTGAGGACTGCGACCCGCACGGTCACCTCGTAGCGGACAGGTTCGGGGTGAAGCCCCAACCACCAGGAGACTCACCATGACCACACGCCAGAGGCGTCATCACCGGCGTGGTCGGCGCATGAGCGCCAGACAGGTAGCAGCCTGCGCCGCGGCAGTCGCGGCGGCCATCACCGGCGGCATCTGTACCATCCAGGCCACGAAAGCCGACAGCAAGCCCACCCAGCAGGAACGGGAATGCACCCGGATCCTGGACCGCATCGAGAACGTTGAACGCGAGTACGCCGATTACCTGGCGGCGGACACGATCCCGTCCGAGTGCGTCCCCGAAGCGTTGGAGCGCGGCCTGCTCGACGAGGAACAGCGTTGAGGCCGGGTGTGGCAGGCCGAGTACACCGAGGACACTGAGCGCTCATCGGCGGCTGGACGCGGCGCTGCAGGCGACGCACGCCGTGAGGCCGAAGGCAGGCCGCTTCTTCTTATGCCGGACTATGAATTGATCTTGGAGATAAGACCAGAACAGCTCAGACGTAGGCTGCTGGCCATGGTGCGATTCGATGCGGTCAAGACGGTGTTCTGGGGCGTTGGCGATTATGGCGTCCAGCCACCCTTGACCGACGAGACGGTGCAGGAGGCCGAGCGCGAACTCGGCGTGAGCCTGCCCTCCACATTGCTCGAACTTTTGCGGGTTCAGAACGGCGGCAGCACGGCTGCCGACCGCAACGTGTTCCCCACCAGCCAACCAACTTCGTGGAGTGAAGACCACATCCCCTTCCCTGACTTGATGGGCATCGGCCGACGCGAACGGATGTCCTCGTTGCTCGACACCCCGTACTTGGTCGAAGAGTGGGAGCTGCCCTCGCCGATCGTGCTGCTCTCCGGCGATGGGCACTGCTGGGTCGGGCTCGACTACCGTGCTTGCGGCAGGAGGGGCGAGCCCTCGGTGACCTTGTTCGATACAGAACTCAGCTCGGAGCTCGCGCTGGCCGGCGACTTCCGGTCTTTCGTCGAAGGGCTGACCTCGGGCAGCGCTTTCGGTAGCGACCCTGAGGAAGTAGTCGTGAGACCGCTTCCTTGAGCGCGCGGAGGCCATGTGCTCGATCCTGGTGTCGCGGCCGAGGTCACGGGTGCGCCGGCCGACGATCTGGATCACACCGCAGGCTCTCGGGCTACTGCGTAAGGACTGCCGACGTTCGGGAAGGAGATCATGTGGTCATGAACTCCATGGCTGCTCCGGAGCGGGACCCTGTCGAAAAGAACCAGATCAAGGTGTGGTACCGATTCGTGCCGCGAGAGGGCTGGCTCCCCTACGACACCGAGGGGCTGTGGGCCACGCGCCTGAGTGAGGACACCGCCCGGGTGGAGAACGTGCCTTTCCTGCAGGACGGCGTCGCTCAGGGCGAGACAGTTCGGTTCGTTACTGATGCCGATGGCCTCCACTGGGCCAGGGAGCGAGTGAAGGCATCGGGCAACTGCACCGTCCGAGTCCTGTCTGTTCCCAGCGGACCGTTGGGGCGAAGCGCCGAAGCCGTGTATCAGCGGTTGGCTCCGTTCGGCTTGGTCGGGGAGGTGTTCAGCGAGGAACTGCCCCTGGTGGCACTCACCGTGCCGGCGGATGCGGACCTCGGTCAGGTCAAGGCGTTGCTGGTCCGCGGCCGGGAACAGGGCTGGTGGCACTTCGAGGAAGCCTGTGTCACCGATGCGTGGCGAGACGCGTAGTTCTCGGGTTCGAGTGGACGAGGTCCGGGGCCGCTTGAGGCTGGTGAGCTCGGCAATCGCGACGTCGAAGCCGGAGTCGTCGAAGAAGCCGAACTCGGAACCCGGCGCCAGTTCGGGCTCGCCCGGTGCGGGAGTTCCCTCCCCCGCACGTCAGTGTGTGGAGCGCCCTATTTGCAGGACAGCCGGAAGACAACACACACGGACCGTCATCGTCCGGGCACAACGGGTCCACCACCCGCAGGATTACTCCCCGGGCGGCCCTCCGGATCTCTGCGTCGAAGAAGGCTGTGACCAAGGTCTGGCGCCTGACTGATCCAGCAACCGAGGAGAGGTCGCAGTCCACCACGAGGTGCCACCGGTGACTGGCCCTGTAGCCACGTCGAGCCGACGCGTAAGGTGCCTGGATGATTGGGACACCAGAGGCATTCTCGCGGAGCACCATCGAGCGCGAGGGAGAACCCGGAGCGGCATGGCTCGCCGAACTTCCCGGCATTGTGGACGAGTTGCTGCAGTGCTGGGGATGCGTGCCGGACGGCGAGGTCATGCATGGGGGCGTCGGAGTCATTGTCCCGGTGCTACGGCAGGCCACGGGGGCCGCTGTGCTGAAGGTGTCCTTCCCGCATCCCGGCAACGTCCACGAGCCGGACGCCTTCGCAGCCTGGGGCGGGCGGGGAGCCGTCCTGCTGCACGAGCGTGATGACGAGCGCTTCGCGATGCTGCTGGAGCGGGGCCAGTCATCGACGCTGGCGGAGGTCGAAGACGACGACGAGGTGGTGAAGATCGCGGGGCGAATCAGCCGTCGGCTGGCCATTTCCGCGCCACCCGGTCTGCCCCGGCTGCAGGACCGGGCCGGTGCGTGGGAGGAGCAGCTGCGCAAGGATGCCGAGGAGCTGACGCACACTCTGTCGCCTTACGTCGTCGACGCGGCGGTGGCGACCGTCCGTGAGTTGGCCCGCGTTCAGCCGGACACCCTCGTCCACGGGGACCTCCACGCAGGAAACATCCTGGGCGCCGAGCGCGAACCCTGGCTGGCCGTCGACCCCAAGGGGTACGTGGGAGACCCCGCCTACGACGGCGGCACCCTGTTGAAGTCACGTGCGCTGACGCTCCTCGAAGCGGACGACCTACGAGCGACGGCCCATCGTGCTCTGGACATCTTCGTCGATGCTGCGGAACTCGATCGCGAACGCGTCCAGCGCTGGGCCCAACTCCACGCTGTCCAGGCCTCGTTCTGGGGCCGCCGTCACGGATTTCGCAGGGCACGCAGTGGGCCACAACTGGACTGGCTCACCGATTTCGCGGACCATCTGGCAACCCTGCTCACGGAGCGCGGCTGAAGCCGGCGCGCCGTACCCTGCCCGCGATGGCGACCACGCCGGCCGTCTACACCGTCGTGCAGCTTGCCGTGCCGTTCTGGGTCCGGCCCCACCTGGCCACGTCGGACCGGACCACTATGCCGATCGCATCCGGTACCCACCTCGGTATCCAGGAGGAGGGCAAGGAGATCGTCGTACCGCTCGAGGAACCCGGTGGCTGGCTCACCTCCGAACAGACGCTGGACGCCGCCGGTCAGCCGGCCTCCGTACCGTCGTCCTTCGCCGACTGTCTGAGCCCCGAGTCGGGCATGCCGCCCAGGGAGAAGGTCGACGGCTGCGTCGCCGACCTCGGCAAACTCGGCTACCGGCAGCAGGCGACCCATCAGCCCGCCGGCAACTTCTGGACCCTGCAATGGGCCGAGACGGCGATCTGTCTCGGCGTCGCCCTTGGCCTCGTCGGATTCTGCGCCTGGTGGTTCCGCCGCCGTCTGAACTGATCACTCACCGGTCCGGCCATCCGTGGCCGGCGAGGCGAGGAGGGGCAGCCGAGACCGGCTGCCCCTCCTCGTTACCGGTGGTCGCTCACGACGCGTTCGGACCCACATCGGCTGCCGTGAGGGGACGGCGGACGGGGGCCACGCTCGCATACTCGTCGGCGCCGACGTCACGTGTGCTGCCTCGCGGGTGGCCGTCGATGTCATCGGCCACGGAGGGGCTCCCCAGCGTTGCCGCATTGATCGCGGGGCTGCCCGACGACAGCCGGAAGATCCCGTCGGACTCCTGCCGAAGGAGCGGGTCGACCCGGCGGTAGCCGCCGGCGGGGATGTTGCCGTTGGTCGCCGCGCCCCACAGGATGTTGCTCTGCCAGGTGAAGCCGGTGGTCTTACCCATCGCGACCAGGCTGCCGGCACTGCCTACCAGGAGGTTGTCGGCGATGACCACGCTCCGCGGCTCGTAGTCCCGAGTCTCTCCCGAAAGCGTTTTGACATTGCCGACCAGGGTGTTGTGCACGATCACCGCGCGGTCGCATGCGTCGTTGCCGCGCCTTTCCTCGGTCGTCTCGCCTGCGTGGTGGTCGCGGGTGGTGCCGCTGCCGATCACCAGGGCGCGGTCCGACAGGCCGCCGAGGTAGTTGTTGACGACCAGATGGTCGTTGCCGTACACCCGCACTCCGTTGACGCCGTCGATCAGGTAATTGCCCTCCACCCTGGAGTGGTTGCCGTGCCGCAGCACGATGCCGCCGCGGCTGTCGCGGATGGTGTTGTACCGGATGGTGTTGTCCGAGGACTTCACCGAGATGGCCTCGGGGTCTCCGTCGCACCGCTCGAACAAGTTGTGCTCCACGACCGCGTTGGCGCTGGACAGCGCCCGTCCGCTGAAGCCGAGCCGGATCGACTCGCCGCCGTTGCCACCGGCGAAGCTGTGGTCGGAGAAGTGGTTCCTGAAGATGCTCAGCCGCTGGGCCATGGCGGTCGCGCCGGGACCGTCCACGACGAGGAAGATGCCCTCGGTCGTCTTGTCGTGGAAGCGATTCCGGTCGATCTTGACGTCGTCGCCCCGCACGACGACCCAGTCGAATCCGCTGCCGACATCGGTGAATCCGAAGTCGTTACGGGTCAGCCGGATACGCGTACAACCAGCCGGGATCTCCAATGATGTGCTCTGCCGGAAGGCGAAGTCTCTCACTGTGATGTTGCTCGCGTTGCTGAAGACGAAGCCGCGCTCTCCCCGCAACACCACGCCGCCGCGGGATTCCGCGACGATGGTGATCGGTGCGTCAGCAGTGCCGTGCTTGCCCGAAACGCTGATCGCGCCGCCCGACGGGACGGTGTACGTACCGTTGGCCAGGACGATCTGATCGCCGGGAACCGCCCGGTCGATCGCTTTCTGAAGGTCTGCCAGGGAACCGACCGGGGCGGCCGCCGCCATCGTGGCGTAGAGCGGCGCGGCGGCGAACGCCGCGCCCAACAGGGTGCCTGTGAGGAAAGTACGTCGTTGCATGATGCCTCCTGATGGAAACGGGAAGGGCCGGGGCTGTCACGTCAGCGGAACGCGTCCACCCGCTCGGGGAGCGGATGGACGCGGTACTGCGGACTGCGGACTGCGGACTGCGGACCGTGCGCTGAGCTCTAGAAGTCGTCGGCGCCGTTGCGCAGCTCGTACGTCCAGTAGCCGGTCTTCGCGGCCGCGTCGTCGACCGCGATGCCGCCATTGGGCGCGGTGACGGTCTTGCTGCCCTCGGCGGGGCCGTCGGAGGCGAAGAGGTTCACGTAGAAGGAGGTGACGGCGTGGTTCTCCTCGTCGACGCCACCGTTGTTGATCCGCACGGCCGCGTACGCCGGGGCGCCGGCCTGGAGCACGATGGGCGTGCCCGGCTTGCTCTTGGCGACCGGCGGAACGTCCTTCGAGGTCTGGGGAAGGTCACCGAACCCGATCAGCGGGTACTGCAGCAGCGTGCAGGTGTGGCCCGAGATGTTCTTCGCCGTCAGCGTGATGTGTGTGGTGGGCACACCGTCCTGCTTGGCCGCGGTGACCTTCACATCGTTGACGGTGCAGGCCGGGGCCTTGACGGCGCTCTTCTTGGCACCTGCCATCGTGGCAGCATCGGCGGAGCCGCCCGTGTCCGAACCGGAGGTGCCCGAGCCGCCCGTGTCCGAACCGGACGTGCCCGAGCCGGCAGTGGTCGAACCGGTCGTGCCCGCACCCGCGTCGCCCTTCGCGTTGTCGTCGCCGCCGCAGGCGGTGAGCGCCATGCTGAGGACGGCTACGGCGGTCGCGGCGAGAACGGCCGGACGGCGGATGGAGGTACGCATGTGGGGCTCCCCGTGTGATGCGGTCAGTACGCGGTCGATGTCCGATGCGAACATCTGGTCTGCTCTCAGCTTGCGACCGCGCTCTGCCGTCCTGCTGACGTCCCACTAACGTCCCGCTGACGCCCCCCCGATCGGCCGTCGAACGCGCGCCGCCGAAGGACATCGCTCGTCAGTCCCAGGCGTTGAACAGCAGGTCATCGCCGAAGTGTTGACTCGGACACAGGCATGGTGAACGGCTCACGATCGAGCACCAGAAAACCCCCGTGGGTGAAGCCGAAGGCCCTTGAGATTCCTGCGGTCCGGCACCGACCCTCGCGAAGCCTCTGGTCCCCGGGGCTCGGTGCGTGCCTCGACGGCATCTTGGCATGAGCGGCGCCCCCTTCGTCGGAACGGACTCCAACAACGCACTGGTTAGGATCTTCCAAGACCTCGGCGGGTCAATCACGCCAAGGAATTCGATCATGGGGAACACAATGCGAAAGACACTCACCGCAACGGCCTTCGTCCTGGCCACAGCCTTGTTGACGGGATGTGGCGGCGGCGAGGCGGAGTCCGCGAGCGAGAGCAAGGGGAAGACCCCCACCGCTCAACAGTCCGAGAAGCCAAAGGACTCCGGCAGTGGCGCCGTGAAGCAGGGCGCTCCGCACGAGGTGACGATCGAGGTCAAGGGCACGGGCACGGGCAACGTCATGTTCACCCTCGACGACTCGGGCTTCGAGCAGGTGACCCTGCCCTGGACGAAGACGGCCACCATCGCCGCACGGGGCGCCGAGCAGCAGGTCGGCCGGCTGGTAATCGTCACGCCCGGCAACATGACCCGGCCCGACGGCAAGATCGTCGCCGCTCAGTGCTCGATCACCGTCGATGGCAAGAAGGTCGCCGAGAGCAAGGACGACTCGGGCAAGCCCTGCTCGTACAAACTGAAGTAGCACCCGACCGTTCCCACGGAGGGATGTCCCCCGTTCCGAGGGGGCGGCCGGCATCCTCCGCATAATGTTCGGCCGGCCAGGCCGATCCGACCCCGGAACGGAACGCCCGGCAAGCGAAGAAGTGAGGCAAGGCATGGCACGTACCGCAGTTGTCCGGTGGACCGCATGGATAGCGGGGGTGCTGGTCCTGGGCCTGCTGGCGAGCTGGATCTGGTGGCGGGAGAGCGACACAGGAGCCCGCTGGCGATTCGACAAGGCCATGGAGACGTACTGCGGGGGTGTGCTGGCCCACGAGAAGAGCCCTCTGTTCGAGGGCCTTTGGCCCGGCCTGGAACTGCGGAACGATCGCACCGTCGGCCGCGACGCACACGCCTGCCTGTTGGGCGACCACCGACGAGAGGTGACCGTGGCGCTCCTTCGCGGCGAGGAGCTCGGGAGCCAGGACATGGAGGAGATCCTGCCGCCCTTCGGCGGCAGTCGGTTGCCCATGCCATTGACCGGGGGCTGGCGTGGTGTTGCCGACGGCCATTCGGTCCGGGTGCTGGTCGGTTGTCAAGGCAGCGATGATGTCGTCTCGGTGACCATCGACTCATACATTTCGAGGACCTCCGACGTGCAGGAAGCGCGGCAGGAGGAGGAGAGCGGGTGGCTCGAAGAGGACGTGTACTGGGCCCGGTTCGCCACCGCGACGGCCGTCAAGGCAGCGACGCACTGGGGCTGCACGACCGAAGGGGGCAAGCCCCTGCGGGCCCTGCCCCCGGTCACCACGGAGGAACCGACCACGGGCGCGGACGGCACGTGCGCAGGGCTTCCCTTCGGCCGCGACCAGCGGCTGGACACCGTGGAGGAGACCACGGCCGGTGACCGTGGCCTGTACGAGATGTGCAAGGTCGGGGCCTCTCACTACTTCGACGCACGCTACGTCTTCGCCGCTCATTTCGGCCCCTACGCGCTGCGTGCCCGGGGCGGGGATTCCACGTACGACACCCACGAGCAGGCCGGGACTCACGACGGCACGTTGTGGGCGAGTGCCCGCTGCCCCGGCGACTCCGAGCGGGCCCTCTTCAGCGGATACGTGCCACCCGAGGCAGCCACCGTGTGGCTCCCTGGAGAGAAGGGCAGGGAGACCTTCGGACTGCCCGCGTTCCGGGAGTTCGCGGAGCGTTCGGCCGCGCGGCACGGCTGCACGGACCTGCGCCTGCCGACGGCGCGGACTCGGTGAGGCCAGAGCACTCCCAGTTCACACCGAGCCACCCGGGCGCGCAGCGTACGGCTCCGGGGTCTATGAGGTGCGTTCCAGTAGCATCGCCATGCCCTGGCCGCCTGCGGCGACGACCGTGATCAGAACCGTGGTGAGGTCGTCCTGGCGCAGTGTGGTGAGTGCGGTGGTGGTCAGGCGGGCTCCGGCCGCGCCGTACGGCTCGACGAGGGCGATCGAGCCGCCGTGCGTCTTCATCTGCTCCGGGTCCAGGCCGAGTTCGGCGCAGTAGGCCAGGATCTGCGCGGCGAAGGGTTCGTTGCCCACGATGGTGCCGACGTCCGCCAGGGACAGGCCGGACGGAGAGGCTCTGCTCGTTCTTCGATGGTCTTGGGGTCCGGGCCCTGCTCGGGGAACGGCTCGGCGAGCAGGGAGAGGTCGGCCAGTTCGTTCAGCGAGACCGCGTACCTCTTCGATCGCGCGTGGAACGCCATCGCCACGTTTGATGACATGGTGCTGACCGTCGCGGGAGGCGGTCCCGGCCGTACGGGCCACCTCACCCGGATCGGCATCGACGCAGGTACGTCCGTGGATACGCCGGCAGCGATTCCTGTGGTGCGGGACGGGTGTCGACCTGTTTGGGCACCCTGCCCAGGGCGTCGTGCCGTGCTGCCGGGACCCTTCGCGGGCGGCCATCAGCCCTCGACCACCGGTCACGGCTGGTCCTGCTCGGAGCGCCCACCGTATGGGAACAGTGCTGTGCAGGCACATTTGCGTGTACGGAGGGAGGGGACAGCCTCGTGGGGATCTTCCGCCAGAGCGAGCGGCAGGGGTCTGGAGTGCACGATGTGCAAGCGGGAGACGGCCCGGGTGAGCGCCACGTACAAGCGGTTCAGACCGCGGGGCTCGGCTTGGACGATGGCAGCGGGCTCGACCACGACGACGTGGTCGTACTCCAGGCCCTTGACTGCGGAGGCCGGCACCACGGTGACGCGAGCGCCCAGGGTGTCCGGCCCGGAGGCAGTGATCCCGGCCGCGGTGAGGGCGTCGTACAGCCCCTGCGACTCGGCGTCGGCCGCGACGACACCGATGGAACCGGCGTGCGCCAGCGCTGTGTTCACGGCCTCGACGGTGGCGGCGGCCGTGTCGTCGGTCCGCGCGATACTCGCCTCGCCGTCGCGGCGCAGGGAGCGGGACGGCGGTACGTCCACGTCGAGATGCCCCAGCAGAAGGTTGGCGAGTTCGGCGACAGCGACAGGGACGCGGAAGCCGGTGGTCAGAGGGGTGATGACGGCTTCGGGTTTGCCCAAGTGGGCGAGGAGTCGCGGCCAGTCGCGCGCGGCCCACGGGGTGGTGCCCTGGGCGAGGTCGCCGAGGACGGTGAGCGAGCCGAAGGGCGAGCGTCGAGCGATGACGCGGCACTGCATGGGGGAAAGATCCTGCGCCTCGTCGATCACGATGTGCCCGTAGCCGGCCGGGCGCTCGATCAAGCCGGCAAGTTCGTCGAGGAGTACGAGATCGGCCGCTGACCAGCGGGCCGATTTATGGGAACGCGGCGGCTTGGCCCAGAGGAGAGCGCTCTGCTCGCCCGCGTCGAGGGCGCCCTCGGCCGCGACGGCAAGCAGATCCGGGTGGGTGAGCAGGTCCGCGAGGATCTCCTCGGCCTGCACGGCGGGCCATACGGCGTCGAGCACCGCGGTGAGCGGGCGGGCTCGGGAAACCTTCTGGACCCAGAGGTTGGTACACGGACCGGCACGGTGCTCGGCCTGTTGCTGGATGCGGCGGACGATACGGGCGCGAACCCGGTCGCGCCCCACCGCGTACGGAGGTTCCTCAGCGCGTACGTCCCGGACGATCTGTGCCAGTTCGTCGGCCGAGACGCGCCAACGGTACGAGCCGTCCGCCAGCGCGATGGACTGCGCCGGCTCCGGACTCACTCGCGCGTACAGCGCGCGGCGCAGGACTTCGGCCAGGCGGATGTCGTGCTTGAGGGTTGCCGCGTGCTCACTGTCGTGCGCCGTGACCAGGTGGCGGGCGATCTCGTCGTCGAGGGTGGACTGCCTCACGCTGGTCTCGCCGAGGGCGGGCAGCACTTCGGAGATATAGGAGAGAAACGTCCGGTTGGGGCCGAGGATCAGCATCCCGCCGCGCTGGATGCGCTGCGGGTAGGTGTAGAGGAGGTACGCGGCCCGGTGCAGCCCGACCGCGGTCTTGCCGGTGCCGGGGGCGCCCTGGACGCAGAAGGTGGTGGCGAGGTCCTCCCGTACGAGGTGATCCTGCTCGGGCTGAATGGTGGCGGCGATGTCGCGCATGGGCCCGATGCGCGGACGCTCGATCTCTCCGGCGACGATGCTGCTCTCCCGCGTCTCCCCCGCGCCGAGGTGCTCGTCCTCGATGCTGGTCAGGTCGGAGGAGTGGCCGCGGCTCGCGTACGACCAGCCGAAGCGGCGCCGGACCGCGACACCTTGCGGGTCGTGGGGACTGGCCTGGTAGAACGCCCGGGCGACGGGGGCGCGCCAGTCGACGACGAGCGGCGGTGAGGACGGATGCGACGTGATGCGCAGACGCCCGATGTGGTACTGCTGACCGGCGTGGTCGCCCGCTGTCTCGGAGCCCGGGGTGAAGTCGAGGCGTCCGAAGAACAGCGGCCCTTCGGGCAACTCCCGGAACTCTTTCGCCTGGGTCCGCAGCTGGTAGCCGAGCACTTCGGCGTCGGCGCCGGACGCGGAGACGTCCTCGCCGACGACCACCTGTTCCTGCGCACCGTCGATCATGGCGTCGAGCGCGGTGCGGCAGGCGTCGTGGAAGGACCGTTCCTGGTCGAGGGCATCAGTGAGTACGGAGTCGGAGCGAGGCATACCACCACAATAATGCAACCCAAGAATGTTTGTAACTCGGTTACGATTCCTTTCCACGTGTACGTGCGGCTGTGCGCCGGCCGCCGAGGTTGCCGAAGTCCGGCAGCCGGGCCCAGGTACGACACTGCCGCATCCCCGCCTGCCACCAGGTCAGCGGCGTGTGGCTCAATGCTCCCGGAGAGAAGAGAGGGGGCCGAAGGTGGCTGCGCAGAAGGGGGAGCAGGTGAGGCGGAGCCGGTCCGGGAAGGGATGGCTGCGTGCGGTGGCCTGGGCGCCGCTCTGACTGGTGTTGCTGGGGGTCTCTGCGGCACCGAGCATTCCGGTCCCCGAACTGGTCGCCGACGAGACCGGGCTCGTCGGCGCCTCCGTCGCCATGGCCACGGCCGTTACGCTGTTCAGTTCCGACCCCGGGTTCATCTGGGTGTGGCCCGCTTTCCTCACCGCCCCCGCTTCACTCCTCGCCGCAGCGGTCGGTGGGGCGGTCTGGGATTCGGAGGACGGCCCGGCCTGGGCCCTCGTCGGCACACTCATCGTCTGCGCGCTGATCCAGTCACTCGTCCTCGGAACGCTCCTGGAGGCTCTGCGCAACAGCCGCCGTCGGAGGCGCACACGTCCGCACCACAGCTGAAGCGTTCCGCGCGTGCTCAGTCCAACAGTGCGGCCGCCTGCCGACGTGCCTGGTCCAGCCACGCCGCCCGCGCTTCATCGCTCGAGCCCGTGACCGTACGGAAGACAGTCCGGCGCACGTCGCCGACTCCCACGTACGGCAGGACGCATGTCGACCAGATTCTCTCCAGCGGGTCACCGAACTCGTTCTCCTCGCGGTCGGCAGGAGTGTCGGAGGTGTTCAGGACGAGAGCCCTGCCGGCCTTCAGAAGCCCTGCGGGCTCACCCTCCGCCGTACCGAGCTTGTAGGCGACACCGGGCGCAAGTACACGCTGGACCCAGCCCGTCAGGACAGCGGGCGGCATGCCCCACCAGTTCGGGTGGACGAACACCATGGCATCGAGCGTGGCCACCTCTGCGCGATGCAGCGCGACCTGCGCGTCCTGGGCGAGCGGCGCCGACTGAACCGTCCCGGTCTCACCGGCGGACAGCACCGGTTCGAATCCCTCGGCGCAGAGGTCGTGCGCCAACACGTGGCAGCCTCGCCCGCGCAGCTCCTCCACGACAGCATCAAATACGGCGTGGTTGAAGCTTCCCGGCCTCGGATGCGCGAGATACACCCCTGTACGCATTGCTCGTCCCCCACTCGACACACAGATCATTGGCGTACCCGGGTTTCTCCCGGACCGCCAACTCCCCCTGGACCATAGCTTCATGCATAGAGGACAACAGTCCGGAGTCTCATGCCGCGCATGATCGGCCGTGTGCAGCGAATCCGTATCTCCGAAGAGCTCCAGACACTCACAGCGCCCGTTCGCGCTTCAGCCTGCGCCCTTCCCTGCCATTGGGGTGGCAAATGACCAGGCCCGCCATGCCGCCGGTGCCGGTGAGGCGGATCAGGGGCGTGTCAGTGTTGCTGTCGGGGGAAGTCTTGTCCGTCATACCGCCGTAGCCGGGGTCCACTGCGTCGGTCTCCGCGGCCCGATCTCGGCGATGACGATCGTGACTCCGGCTGCCTCACCGTGCAGACCGATGGGTCCGTCGGCGCATGACCGTGCCCGGCTCACGGCACCTGCCGAGCCTCCTTGACCTCAAGCTCGGTCGAGGTCCTAACGTCACGGCATGTCGATCACCGCTTGATGACAGGAGAAGACCTCATGATCCTCGTGACCGGAGCCACCGGAAATATAGGCAGCACCCTCTTGCAGGAAATCCAGGCGTTCGGCGCCGGACCGTTGAGGGGACTCACTCGTGACATCGCACGGGCCGCGTTCCCGGAAGGGGTGGAAGCCGTTGCGGGCGACCTCGCTCGGACAGCCTCGCTGGAGCCCGTGTTGGAGGGGGTGCGATCGCTGTTCCTTGTGTCACGCATGGGCTCGGATGCCGAGATCATCGAAGCGGCCCGGCGGGCAGGCGTGGAACACGTAGTGCTGGTGTCGTCCATCACCGTCCAGACTCATCCGCATCTGGGCCCCGCTGTCGAGAACATGGCTGTCGAGGGACTGCTCAAGGACAGCGGCATGAAGTGGACGATCCTCCGGCCGACACAGTTCGCCTCGAATGCCCTGTGGTGGGCGGGAACGATCCGCGAGCACGAAGCGGTCCGCGTGCCGTACGCGGACATCGGACTCCCCGCCATCCACCCCGCAGACATCGCATCGGTGGCTCGGTTGGCACTGACCGAGTCGGGTCACGAAGGGCGAACGTATGCGTTGACCGGTCCGGAGCGCATCACGGCCCGGCAGCAGGTCGGGGCCATCGCGGCAGCACTGGGGCGCGAAGTGCCGTTCGCCGAGATCAGCCGAGAGGAAGCCCATCGTCACATGGCCGTGTTCCTGGGCGACGAAGCGGCGGACGCGGTGCTCGACCTGACGGGGGCGATGTCAACGACGAGCTGCTCACGGTGCGCGACACTGCGTCCCGGATCATCGGCGCCCCGGCCAGGACGTTTCAGCAATGGGCCTCGGAGCATGCCGCCGCCTTCCGCTGAGCCGCACCGTCAGGGGTCAGACGGGCAGGGACGAAAGCCAGTTGGTCAGGAGCCGGTTGATCTCGGCAGGGCGCTCCTGCTGGATCCAGTGGCCGCAGCCGTCGAGGACCTGAGAGGACATCAGACCGGGCAGTGTGGTGGGGTACGCGCTGATTGCGTCAGCCATCCACATCGTGGAGGCATCCAGGCTGCCGCCGACGAACAAGGACGGTTGAGTGATCGGCGCACCATCGAAGTCGGCGAGATCCTCCCAGTCCCGGTCCATGTTCCGGTAGCGGCCCAGCGCCCCGCTCATGCCGGTCCGCTCGAACTCGCCGGCGTAGAGATCGAGGTCGTTCTCGCTGAGCCAGGCAGGCCGGGGCCCGGTGGGAAAGCGGTCGCGCAGCGTGCCGCCGCGGGCGACGAAGTGGGGGTCGGGGGCGCCGGTCCCGGGCATGGTTTCCCCGTCGAGCGCCGCGTAGAAGCCTGCCAGCCAGCCGCGTACGTCGGGCTCGATCTCGGCCTCGGCCCGGCCCGGCTCCTGGAAGTAGGAGACGTAGAACTCCTCCTCCCCGCCCATCTGCGCGAAGACCTCACTGGGCCGCGGCCCGCCGCGCGGGGCATAGGGAACGCTGAGCAGTCCTACCGCACGGAAGACGTCGGGCCTGACCAGGGCGGAGTTGGCAGCGATGGTCGCGCCCCAGTCGTGGCCGACGATCACCGCGGACTGTTCGCCCAGGGCATGCACGACCGCGACGTTGTCCTCCACCAGCTCCAGCATGCGGTAGGCGTCGGTGCCTGCGGGCTTGGAGGAACGGCCGTAGCCCCGGACATCGATAGCCACCGCGCGGTACCCGGACTCGGCCAGGACCGGCAGCTGGCGGCGCCAGGAGTACCAGGATTCGGGGAAGCCGTGCACGAGCAACACCAGCGGTCCGGTGCCCTGCTCCACCATGTGGATACGGCCTGCAGGGCCGGCGATCAACCGGTGAGTAACGTCTGTGGCCTGCTGCGACATGAGCTCTCCCATGCTCTCGATGTGCCGTGTGCCCGAGACTGTGCCTTGATCATGCGGGGGACGGCTCGGGTGGGGCGAGTCTCGTTGCCGCTTCGGCAAAACGAAGCTGTGGCACCAGAGCCGACATCACTGAACGCGGCAGCGAGGGGTTGGCAGCCGCAGCTTCCACCACCTGCCAGTCGGGGTCCGTGAGCAGCTCCGCGACAACCGTTGGTGGCAGTGCCGGGTGCCCGGCGGCCAGGGGCCTCGCCTGTTGGACCGGCAGGCAAGCGAGCAGAGCCGTGGCCGTCGCCTGGCGATGCCGGGCAATCTCGCGAAACACCTTCTGCACCGGTGGTTCGTGCCGAGTCAGGTCCTCGAGCAGCGCCGGGGTCGCGTCGGGGTTGGTTGCCGCCTTGGCGACGACCCGGATTCCGTGCCGGTCGACCATGCCGCGCAGCTGGGCGTCCGACAGGCCCGGGTGCGGAGCGATGGACTTGAGCACTTTCGCATCGGGGTCGGTGACCAGCGCATCGCGGATCTCGGCCGGCAGATCGCGCCGTTGGGCGAGCAGCATGCGCGCGGCGGGGTTGGGCGAGTGGGCCAGCTCCTCGACCTCGGCGGGGGTTGCGGCGGCGATACGCGGCAGCAGGGTGGCGCCGATCCTGGTGGCGTGAGCAAGGTGCGTCAGTACGTCCAGCGGCACGTGTGGGTTGTGTGCCAGCCTGCGCCGCACCTCGTGGTCAGGATCGCCGGCCAGCATACGGAGCAGGGCGTCGTCGATCGCGGGATTCTCGGCCAGGTCGGCCCGCACTCCGGGACGGGGCTCCACGGCGAGCCGTCGGCACACATCCGGGGGCAGGTCGGGGCGTGCGGCGAGCGCCCATTGCAGCAGCAGTGACGGATGGTCGGCGAAGCGGATGACGGCTTCGGTGGGGGTGGCCGGGTTCTGCAGTGCGGCGCGCTGCATGTCGTGCAGGGTGGATTCGTGGGAGCCGTCGCAGGAGGCGCCCGGCCGCAGATCGCAGTCGAGCCGCGGGCACTGCGGATCGTGCGCGAAAGGCGTCTCTTCGCGGTCGCAGACCAGGCATCGCTGAGCGGGGCGCAGTCCCTTGCCGGTGATCAGCGCCGCCAGTACGGCCGGTGGCGTCGACTCGTTGGCCGCTACCGCGCGGCGCACCTCCGCATGCGGGTGCCCCGCGAGTCCGGCGGCCACGTGCGGCGTGGTCCACAGCGCGAGCTCCGCGACGACTCGTACGTCCTGATCCGTGGCAAGGATCTCCACCACGTCGGCAGGGAGGTCCGGGCAGGCCGCCAGCTTCTCCCTGTGCTCGTAAGCCGGGTCTGCCGCGAAAAGGCGTGCCCAGGCCGGTCTGCGCGCCCTGGCCGGTGCGAGGAACCTGACGGGGACACCCCGTGGCTCGGGACGCCGTCCGGCCACGGCTCCGAGCGTCGCGCAGGGCTCTTGCAGCAGGTCGGCGGCCAACGTGATCCGCCGACGCGGTCGCGGACATCGCCCGGGCGACCGGCCGCGACATCCAGTACACCCCGCTGACCACCGAGGCGTACACCGCCGAGCAACTCGCCTACGGTGTGCCCGAGGTGTGGGTGAAGTTGACGATCGGTCTGTACGCCCACGTCCGGTCGGGAGCCCT
Organism: Streptomyces sp. NPDC057136; assembly: GCF_042670885.1. NCBI lineage: Bacteria > Bacillati > Actinomycetota > Actinomycetes > Kitasatosporales > Streptomycetaceae > Streptomyces > Streptomyces sp. NPDC057136. The sequence goes on along the minus strand of NZ_JBHUUV010000004.1, from coordinate 146,097 downwards.
GAACTCGGTCACCAACGACGTGGAGAAGGCGCTGGGCCGCCCGCCGCGCGACTTCACCGACTATGCACGGACCGCTGCCTCCCAGGGGCGTGGGAGAGCTGACCGGTACGCAAGGATCAAGGAGCGCAGCTCAGAGCGGCGACGCTGAAGGCCAGGACCGGCTCGATGAACCAGGTGGCCGGGGACAACCCGTCGGGTGGCAGGTGCGTGGGTCACGGCGTTCACCCTGACCGTGTCACCATCCCCGTCTCGTAGGCGAGGATGACGAGATGGACCCGGTCCCGGGCGTCGAGTTTGGACAGCAGGCGGGCCACATGGGCCTTGGCCGTGGAGACACTGATGCAGAGCTGGGCTGCGATCTCACTGTTGGACATGCCGCGTCCGATCAGCGTCAGTACCTCGCGCTCCCGCTCCGTGATGCCCTCGACCGCTCGCCGGGGAATGGGCTCGGGACGTGCGGCGAATTCCTCGATCAGGCGGCGGGTGACACTCGGCGCGATCAGAGCGTCCCCGGCGGCGACCACCCGTACCGCTGCGAGGATGTCGTCCAGGTCCATGTTCTTGACGAGGAATCCGCTCGCACCGGAGCGCAGAGCCGCGTACACGTAGTCGTCGTCGTCGAACGTGGTGAGGATCAGGACCCGGGTCGTCGTGACGTCGGCCGTGATCATCCGGGTGGCCTCGATGCCGTCGATGCCGGGCATACGGATATCCATCAGCACCACGTCGGGGTGGACGTCCCGGACCAGTTGGAGTGCCTCGGCGCCTGTCGCGGCCTCTCCTACGACATGGATGTCGTCGGTGTCGGCCATCAGCACGCGCAGGCCGGAACGCACGAGCGGCTGATCGTCGGCGAGCACGACGTGGATCGTCATGACAGGTGGGCTCCTTCGGGCAGAGGAAGTCGTTCGGGCAGGGGAAGCCGCGCCGCTACGCGGAAGCCGCCTTCGGGGCGCGGCCCGGCGGTGAACTGGCCCCGCAGTAGAGCGACCCGCTCGCGCATGCCGACAATGCCGTAGCCGGTGACGCCATCCGTACCCGTGACGAGGCCGCCACGCCCCCGGTCCTCGACCTCGACGGACAGTTCGCCGCGACGGTAGTCGACGGTGACGTGGCAGTCGGAGGTGCCCGCGTGGCGTACGACGTTGGTGAGCGATTCCTGAATGATGCGGTAGGCGGCCAGCTCGATGTCGGCCGGCAGCGTTCGCCGTTCCCCGCGCCATCGCAGGTCCACACGGATGCCGGTGACACTCCCCGATGCGACCAGGCGCTCCAGGCCGTCCAGGCCGGGCGTCGGTTCACGCGGCGCTGCGCCCGGCGCGGAATCGCTATCCGCGTGACGGAGCGCGCCCAGCGTCCGCCCCAGACCGGCAAGGGTCTCCTTGCTGGTGGCCTCGATGGCAGCGAGCGCGTTGCGGGCCTCGTCCGGCTGCGTGTCGATGACGCGCCTTCCCACTCCCGCCTGAATGGCGATGACGCCGACGCTGTGCGCGATCATGTCGTGCAGTTCACGTGCGATCCGGAGCCGTTCGGCTGTGACGGCCTGGGCGGTGGCCTGGGAGTGCAGCGCCTCCGTGTGTTCGCGGCGCTCCCGGGCCGAGTCACCGGCCGTCCACGCGGCGGCGAGTGCGAGGACAACGAGCGCGAGGGTCTCCACGTGCGGCCCCGTCCCCGCCCGAAGGTGGAGCGCGAACACCGCTTGGGCACCAAGAGCCATGGCGGCGGCGGCGAGCGAGGTCCTGCGCGGGCGTGTGGCCGCGATGTAGCCGACGCCGAGGTCACCGATCAGCACCTGGAGAAGGCCGAGCTCCGTCATACTCCTCGCCGCTGCCCCGGCCAGACCGCCGGCCAGCAGCACCGCGAGAGCCGGCAGCGGTGTGTGCCGCAGCCGGCTCGCGGTCAATGCTGTGAGAGCAACCGCCAGCAGTAGCAGGAAGGCGGAGAAACCCTCGCGGCTGTCACGCATGGTGACGTACAGAATCCAGGGGTACGCGATGGCTCCGCACCAGCTCAGGGCCACTCCCGCACTGCGCAGTGCACCCCCCGGCAACGGTGGACGTGACATGACGAGCATGGCCTGATCGTAGATGCGGACGTCCTGGCGGGCTATTGGCCCGTGGGCGTACGCCTTCGGGCTACTCGTCGGCGCGGCACGCGCCGCCGGCAGACGGTGGTGCGTTGCCGGACGTAAAAGCCCCGACTGGTCGGGGGAGGCCAGCCGGGGCGGTAAAGGGTGTGGGCTCGGAGGGCTGTCGCCACTCGGCGAGGGGCTCCATGGGGCTTCAGCCGAACGATCTTCCCCATGGGCTATAGGTGAGGCCCGGGGACACTGTCCCCTCCGTACCCACATACAGATAAACGGTCGACCATCCAGGGTTGTTCCAGGACCTCTCCCCCGCCGACAGTGAGCTGCGCCACCCCGTACTTCCTCGAGCGCGCTCGAGGCGTCGGCGTGGCAAAGAGGCCCTGCCGTCCGGCCGGAGCCGCTCGGTAGGCTCGGCCCATGCCACCTGCCGAACCTCACACCACCCCCTTCCCTGTACCGGCCGAGTTCGTCCGGTACGCCGTGGCACTGGAGCCGGCAGAAGTCGGCTGGGGGTACGTGACCGGCCGGCTGAGCGCCGAGGATGCCGTACGCCTCGCCTTTCTGCGTCGATGCGACCTGAGAGAGCGGGCCGGGGAGTTCGCCCGGTTCGAAGCGCTGGAACCGTCCGCGCCCGAGCTCGGCGTCGTGTGCCGTGAGCTTGCCGAAAGCCAGGATGATGCCCGTCGGATCTGGGACTATCTGGCACTGAACTGGTCCTGTTCCCGCGCCGACGGCGAGGAGGCCGACGTACTTGATGCGCTGGCTGCGGGGCGGGACGAGTTCCTCCTCGGCCGTGCAGCCTCCGGGGAGGGTATGAACTGGCAGAACAGTTCCGCCCTGCTGGGAACCGACCGCCCGGAAGAGATCGACGCAGCTTTCGACCGGGGGGAGGATCTGGTAGGCGTGGCAGTGATCGGTCTCGCGCTCAACCATCCCGACGCGCACGCGATCCTGCCCAGGGTTGCCCGGGCGCTGGAGTCGGCGGACGCCGAGCAGCGTCGTCAGGGCCGTGTCGCACTCGCCCATGTCGCGCGGCTGCACCGCACCGTCGACCGCCGCTGCCTGGAACTGCTGCGGTCCCAGCCCCGGGGCAACGAAGCCGACGACGATCTGTGGTCCTACGTCGCCCATCGTCGGCTCCCGATATGGCTGTGGCGTCACCATCTCGCTGAACGGCTGACCTGGCTGCTGCGCGACCGCTGGCGCGACTGAAGGCGCGGGGCGACCCTCACCGGAAAATGGGAGGCCGGGACGCAGACCGCTGTGCGAGGGTGGCGGATTGTCAGCGGCCCCTCCCCCTCCGCGAACTCCCACCAGCTCACCATGGAGCGTCAGTGACACCACCTCGCCTGGACCCGTTGTTGCAGCAGTTCGACTTTGCCTGCGAGCGCCTGACCGGACGCCTGACCGGACCTGTGATGGACAGCGGCGACGGTTCGGAAACGAAGGTTGGCCCCCTCACCGACGAGGAGTATTTCTGGGAGCCGGTGCCGGACTGCTGGTCCGTCCGGCGGCGTGCGGACGGCCCGGGAGCACGCGCGACCCTCCTGGCCGGAGCCGGTGACTGGGGGCGCGACGCCGCGTCCTACCCGCACCCCTGGCCGCCGCCCTTCACCACCCTCGCGTGGCGCCTGAGCCACCTGAGCGAGATGCTGACTCTCCGCGCGGAGCACACAGCCGGCGGCCGCACCCTCACACGGAACGACTACCGCATCAGTGGTGACGTGGCAGGCGCCGTCGCCGCCTTCACTGCCGGCGCCACGGCCTGGCGGGACGCACTGCTGAGCGTCGACGACACCGCGCTCGACACCGTCGGATACTGCACCTACCCGCACGGCAGTGATGCGGAGGAGCCGTTCCTCGACATCGTGTGGTGGGTCAACCAGGAAGTCCTGCACCACGGGGCCGAGATCGCCCTGATGCGAGACCTGTACCGCGCACGACAGCTCTGACCGGTCGGGCAGCGGTCGCGGTTGGCGCCGGCGCCGGAGAAGCAAGCCCCGGCGTGAGGGGCACGACGTGCGGCCGGGGATCATACGGGTGTGACCAATTTGGGTTCGGCTTCCACCCCCTCGGTGCGAGGGACGGCCGCTCACTGGGACGAGGCGTCCGCACTCCCCTGGTCGAGGGGCCGCAGGAAGCGGCGCTCGTAGCGCCGGATGCACTGCGTCCGGCGAGCCAGCTCGAACGCGGCCTGGCACTCGGGGTCGGTGACGCTGTCCGCCCGGTACCGCTCGTACTCCGCGAAACCGGGGAACGAGAACAGCGCGTACGCGATGTCGCTGTCACCCTCGCTGGGCAGGAAGTATCCATGGTGGGTACCCCCGAACCGGTTGACGAGGGTGACCCATCGGCGGCCGTACTCCTCGAAGTCCTCGATGCGGTCGGGGTCGATCTCGTACTTCAGATGAATGGTGATCATGTGACGGCATGATGCCCGAACGGGGCAGACCCCGCTGAACCGGGTGCCGAGTCGTCGCCGCCTGAGCAACGGCCCGCGCGAAGCCGGCAGCCGGCCCGTGAATTCCGCTGGGAGATCCCGCCGGAGGCCCGGTATCGTGCGGGCCGGAATCAAGGGGGTCAATGGTGCGCCCAATCCTGCTGGTCGATGTGGACGGGCCGCTCAATCCGTATGCCGCAAAGCCGTCTCGCCGGCCCGAGGGCTACGAGACGCACCGACTGGTGACGCCTCGCTGGGAGGCCGGCGAGCGGCGTCGGCTGACCGAGTGGGGGCTGCCGAACAAGGCGGTGAAGCCCCTGCGTGTGTGGCTCAACCCGCACCACGGCCCGGCGCTCGGCGCGCTTCCCTTCGACCTGGTCTGGGCGACGACCTGGGAGGAAGAGGCCAACACATACGTCGCGCCGGCCCTGGGCCTGCCGAACCTGCCTTTCATTTCCTGGGCCTCGACACGACACGAGCCCGAGGGCGGTGTGTTCTGGAAGACGCCGGAGATCGTCGCGTGGGCGAAAGGCCGCGCCTTCGCGTGGGTCGACGACGAGATCACGGAGTCGGATCACGCCTGGGTCCGGGCTCACCATGACGGCCCCGCCCTCCTGCACCGGATCGACCCGCGGCGCGGCCTCGTCGTCGACGATTTCGCCGCGCTGAAGGGATGGGCGGCGGGTTTGGGCTGACTCACTCCGACAGCGGTGTCAACCAGTCCCGCCCTAAAGGTGGTTACCGGTGACCCTGCAGGCGCGCGCGCAGCAGGTTGGGGTCCGTGGCCGTGGTGTACGCGGCGCTGAGTACGTACACCTCCTTGCCGCGCAACGCGACCGAGGTGGGGTTCTGAAGTCCGTCGTCGGTGTCGAGGACGGTGGTGGTGGTGCCGTCCGACTGGATGCGCACGATCTTATTGGGGGCGTTGAGGGCGGCGAGGACCTCGTTGCCCCGCCCCGTGAAGGCGAAATCGTCGATGCCGGTCATGCCTGATGCCTTGAGCTGCGGCACTCCCGCACGGTTTCCGGGGCGGATCGGAATGCGCAGGAGTGTGCCCTTGTCTAGATTGGTCACCCACAGCGCGCCGCCGTGCACCTTCGCGCCGTTGGCCCCGAGGAAGCCCGTCGAGGCCAGCTCCGGAGCGGTGGACCACGCGGTGGGTGTGCCGCCGGACGTGGGGACGGTCCACACCGTCCCCAGCACCGAGTCGGTGATGTAGAGCTGTCCGCTGTGCCGGTCCAACGCCAGTCCGTTGGGCATGCCGTCCGCGGGCAGTGCGGCGATGCGTTGCGGCGCCTTCCCGGGGAGCAGACGCCACAGCCCCGTCAGGTCCGCCGTGCCGGTCGCGTACAGCACGTACACGGTGCCGTCCGGGGCATGGACGATGCCAGTGGCCAGGGGGAAGCCCAGGACGGGTGTGTGGACTCCGCCGTCGGCGGGTGCGGGAAGCGTCGCCTTGATGCGCGTGGCGCCCCAGGGGGTCACGTGAGCCACCTGGCGGCCGGCGGCGAAGGTGACGAGGGCCGTGCCGTCGCGCAACAGGGCGATGTTCTCCGGGAGCTGGCCTGCCGACAGGTCGAAGTGGGTGGCGATCCGCACATCCGTCAGCGGCCCTGCAGCCGATGTCGCGTTGGCCGTCGGGGTCGCGTTGGCCGGCAGCGCCGTTGCCATGGCTGCTGCGGCCACCAGAGCGACCGTCTTGATGATCTTGCTGCTTGGCTTGGACATGGTTCCTTCACTGTTTTCGGGCATGCGGCAGCCGCGGCGCGGCGCCGACGGTCGAGAGTTGAGGGTCGAGCAGCGCCTCGAAGGGCGCGATCGTGTTGTCAGGTGGTGCGGGTTGCGGCGTCCTGGCGTGGATGGGTTGTTGCCCGCGGCGCAGTGCCGTGCGCGAGCAGCGTCAAGGCGGTCGCCGAAGGGGAGCCGGGGGCTGCCGTGGCCACCACCAGGGCCGGGCCGTTTCCTTGCGGGCTCTGGAGCGTCTGCTGGGTGACTGTCAGCGTTCCGACCAAGGGGTGGCGCATTTCGTAGTCGGCGACATCGCAGGCCAGGATTCTGTGATCGGCCCACATCGTGGCGAACTCCTGACTGCGCATGGTCAGTTCACCGATGAGACCGGCCAGCAGTGGATCGTCCGGGTACAGGCCGGCGGTCAGGCGCAGGTTGCCGACCACGGCCCTGGCCTTCGCGGGCCAGTCGGCGTAGAGGTCGCGCGTGTGCGCGTCGAGGAACACCAGCCTGGCCATGTTGGGCCGCTCGCCGGGTGTGTTGGGGCTGTCCGGGTCGAGATGGCCTGCGAAGAGTCCGTGTCCCTGGCTGTTCCACGCCAGGACGTCGCTGCGGCGGCCGAGGACGATGGCGGGTGTGCCCTCGATGGCGGCCAGCAGCGCGCTGGTCGCCGGGGTGATGCGTTCGGCGGGCGGCCGGGTCGCGGCTCTGCCCCGTTTCGGCGCACGGGCGAGTGCGTGCAGATGGGCACGCTCGGATTCATCCAGTCGCAGGGCGCTTGCCAGGGCGTCGAGCACTTCTCGCGAGGCGTTCCGTGACTGCCCCTGCTCCAGACGGGCGTAGTACGGCGCGCTGATGCCTGCGAGCATCGCGAGTTCCTCCCGCCGCAGTCCCGGCACCCGGCGCCGCTCGCCGTAGGTCTGCAACCCGACGTCCTCGGGGCGCAGTTGGCCTCGGCGTGCCTGGAGGAAGTCGGCGAGGTGCCCGTGCTTGTTCATGGTGCCGAGTATGCGCAACGCCGCCGCACCGCGCCTCACCCTGTCGGGGTAGGGAATCGCAGGGTCTGGCTCGCTGACCGTACGGAGGCCGACTTCACCCGGAAATCTCTCCGGTCGCCACACGAAATTCAGTTGGCCGGTACGGCCGGGCGTGCCAGGGTGATCAACACCAAAGGGGTGTAGCTCAGAGGCCAGAGCGCCGGTCTCCAAAACCGGATGCCGCAGGTTCGACTCCTGCCACCCCTGCCAGGACATTGAGCGTGCGTGTCATGCCGCCCCGTCTGGTCGGCGCGGACCACTCCAGCGCCGGCCACAGCCTCCGCGTAGACCCGCGTCGGGCCCTTTCGCGTAGACCCGCTGTCAGACCCGTTCGAGCGGCCGGTGCGGCTCGGCGGGGAGCTCCACCGTGATGGTGTCGCCGGGACGCACCACGCCGCCCTCCAGCACGATGCTCATGATTCCGGCCTTCCGTACGACGCTCCCCGCCGCGTCCCGGCCCACGACCTGCTTCAGCAGCCCGTCCTGGAAGTTGTCGATCTGCAGGCACGGGTTGCGGAGGCCGGTGACTTCCAGGACCGCGTCGTCGCCGAAGCACAGCCGGGCACCGACGGGCAGGCCGAGCAGGTCGAGGCCACGGGTGGTGACGTTCTCGCCCAGCTCCCCGGGCACGACCGAGAAGCCGGCCTCGCGGAGCTCCGTGAAGAGTTCCTCGTGGATGAGGTGGACCTGGCGCAGATTCGGCTGAGTGGGGTCCTGCGCGACGCGTGAGCGGTGCTTGACCGTCACACCCGCGTGGATGTCGCCCTCCACGCCGAGTCCGGTCAGCAGGGTGATGCTGTCCCGGTTCGGCTTGGTGAACGAATACTCGCCGTTGCTACTGACCGCTGCCACAGTCCCGCTCATGCCGCGGAGCCCCCTCTTCACAGGTAATGGTGATCCACCCGGAGCCTAACTCCGGGGCCCGACTCCGGGCGAGACCCCCCGGGGCCACGCACGAAGCGCAGCCACCGCTCATCCTCCGCGTACCGCGGAGCCCTCCCGTCCCCCGGGTACGGTCACTCGGGTTCGTCGGCGACCGGCGGGAGGTTCGGTTCCATGAACAGACCCGCGTACTGCGGCTTCGGCTGCCCCTCGTCGAGGCCGGGGCCGTTCAGCGCCTGCCCATCGGCAGGAATGTCGTCCACGCGGCGCTGCGCCTGACGGGGCGAGGCATAAGACATCGAGTCTCCAGTACATGGCGGTAGCGGTGAGAGGACGCAGCCCGAGCAGATTGCAGGGCTGGTCCAGCGACGAGGTTCCGGCGCCGGTGCAGCGACAGTTCCACGAATCGGAATCTTGCCGCGCCTGCAGACTCTAACCCCCGGATCGCCGGGACAGCCAGGCCACCACGGCGAGGGGCGGGAACCAGTGCCCGAGATCCTTCGGAGTCGGGCCGCTCCGGGGGATCTCAGCTGGTGGCGGGCTCCCCGTCACCCTGCGACGGAGCGAGCTGCGATGCGACGAGAATCGAGACGCGGGTGATCAACGCGGCGAGCAGAATCGTGGCGATTCCTTCGACGCGAAGTTCCGCGCCCGCCGCTTCGCCGAGCCAGGAGAGCAGCCACCAGATAAGGGCGTCCTGAACGACGCCGGCGGCCCCGAAGGCCAGGAGGACCGGGGCCCCCACGCGCGCCGAGGGCCCGATGAACACGAGCTGGGTGATGAGTGCAACGGCGAGGAAGGCGACGGCAATTGAGTACATCACGTCCACGCCCTCCGGTCCGAGGGTGACGCCGGGCAGCAGGCCCCCTGCGAGACAAACTCCGACGAGAGCACCGAGCTTGCGTCTGCCTTGATCTGTCATGCGCGAACCCTGACACACCGCGGCCCGCTACGTGAAGAATTTGTGAAGCCGCTTACGGCAGGTGTCCGTGCGGCCGGAGTTGCACGTGACCGGCCAGGGCGCTCGGAGGGTACAGACCACGAGCGTCGGGCGACCCGACCATCCGGAATCCGGACTTGGCCGAAACTTTCCATTGATGTCTGCTGCGGTTCCCGCACCCGGCGATTCCGTTGAACGAGGGGCCGATCGCATCGAAAACAGCAGGAATGAAGGCACCCGACAACGAATTCCGAAGATGTACTGCTCTTGACCTGCGGAAGACATACGGATTGCATGACGCCGCCGGGAGCGACGGAACCACTCACCACCCGCTCGTCTGGAGGCGATACCGCTCCCGCGCTCAGACTCCGCACCTGTTGATCGGAACCGCAGAATGACCGACACGCTCAGCGCCCCCCAGGCGCTCGCGCCCGCGACCCGACCCACGCCGCAGAAGCTCAAGCGCTCCATCGGCGTCGTGGGCGGGACACTGCTCACGCTCTCCTGCGTCACACCCGCCTCGACCCTCTTCGTCGTCGTGCCGGATCTGTTCTCCACCCTCGGCACCTTCACCGCACTCACCATCGCCATCGGCTCTCTCCTCTGTATCGGAGTCGCCTTCTGTTACTCGGAGTTGGGTACGCTCATTCCGAGCGCGGGCGGTGAGTACGCGATGGTGTCGACGATGGCCGGACGGCTGGCGGGGTGGCTCGTCTTCGTCCTGTCACTGCTCGTCGTCATGATCGTGCCTCCGGTCATCGCCATGGGCACAGCCGACTATCTCGCCCCTCTCGTGGACGTGCCCGCCCCCCTCGCGGGCGCCGGAGTCATGCTCCTCGCCACCCTCGCGGGCCTTCTCGATCTGCGCGCCAACGCGTGGATCACCGGGATCTTCCTCGTGCTCGAAGTGATCGCGGCGGGCATCGTCGCCGTCCTCGGGTTCGCCCATGCGGAGCGCGGCCCCTCCGCACTCGTACAGGGCTCGGTCGTCGCGGAAGGCGGTACGACGTCCACGGTCACCGCCGTGATGGTGATCTCCGGGCTGGCGATCGCGCTCTTCATCACCCAGGGCTTCTCGACGGCCGTCTATCTCTCCGAGGAGTTGGAGAACCCTCGCCGCAACGTGGCCCACACCGTGCTCGCCACGCTCGCCATTTCGACGGCCGTCATCCTCGTCCCGGTCGTCGCCATCACGATGGGTGCCCCCGACCTTGCCGCCCTGGCCTCGGGCGACCTCAACAGCATGGTCGCCGCGTGGTCCAACTCGGCCGTCGGTACGTTCGTGAGCCTCTGCGTCGCCCTCGCGATCGTCAACGCGGGCATCGTCATGGTCATCCAGAACTCGCGGGTCCTGTTCGCGTCGGCCCGTGACAAGGCGTGGCCGGAGCCGGTCAACAAGGCCCTGTCCCGCCTCGGCGGCTTCGGTTCGCCGTGGGTGGCGACGCTGGTCGTCGGCGTCCCCGGCGCCGCACTGTGCTTCGTCAACCTCGATACGTTGTACGGCGTCACCGGTGTCTCGGTCACTGGCATGTACCTGCTCGTCGCTGTCGCCGCGCTCCTCTGCCGCCGCGGCTCGCACCGGGAGACGCAGGCCTGGCGGATGCCGCTGTGGCCCGCGATTCCCGTGCTGCTCATCGCGGTGCTCGGTTACATCCTCGTACAGCAGGAGACCGAGTACCTGCTGTGGACCGGTGGGATCACGGCGGTCGCCACGCTCTACTGGGCCCTGTATCTGCGGCCCCGCAGGGAGACCCGCTGGCTGGTCAGCATTCCGGAAGACGCTCAGGTCTGAGCGAGGCGCTCCGGTGCGGCCGCACGGGTCCTTCCGGGCATCACACGCCCGCAAGAACCCGTGCCGCCCGCCCGGCGGCCGGGGGACGCTACCCGACGACTACAGCGTCAGCTTGAACCCGTCGTGGCTGCGCGCGAACCCGAGCGAGCCGTAGAGCCGGTGGGCCTCCTCGCGCCGCTTGTTGCTGGTGAGCTGTACCAAGGTGCACCCGCGCCCGCGCGCCCGGTCGATGGCCGACGTCAGCAACCTCCGGCCGAGTCCGGCCCCGCGCCGGTCCGCACGCACGCGTACGGCCTCGATGAGCGCACGCTCCTGACCGTGGCGCCCCAGGCCCGGGATGTACGTCAGCTGGAGACAGCCGAGGACCGTACCGTCGCCCTCGTCGATGACGACGATCTCGTTGCGCGCGTCCGCGTCCACGGCTTCGAACGCGCGCGTGTATGCCTCGTCGACGTCGACGGTCCGCGGATCGACCACGGAGTCCTCGTCCGACAGAAGGGCGACGACGGCGGGCAGATCCCGGCGGGTGGCGGTGCGAAAGATCATGCCAACGAGCATGTCAGACCGCCCAGTCGGCGAACGAACGGACCGGGCAGCGCCTCGGACGGCCCGGACAGCGGCGGTCTATCCCTGCCGGGCGGGGAACGCGTGGCGCCGTCCGTGGAGCGTCATGCCGAGCGCGACGAGGAGGAGCGTGAGGGTGCCCCACGCGAGGGACGAGGTTCCGAATCCGCCGAGCAACAGTCCACCTACGATGCCTCCACCTGCGATTCCCACGTTCCAGCCGGTCACCATGACGGACTGGACGGTCTCCGCGGCGGGTCCGGCCGCGTTGGCGACGGCCGTCTGCAGCAGGCTCGCGGCCCCGCCGAATGCGAGCCCCCACAGAGCGGTGGCGGCGAACACGGCCGCGGGCAGAGTGGTCAGCAGGCCGAGTGCCAGTACGGCCAGCGCGAAGAGGGTGGTGCTGCTGATCACGAGCAGTCGCAGGTGCCGGTCGATGTAGACGCCTGTGATCCAGATACTGGCCAGCGACGCGATACCGAAGACGAGCAGCACGGCGCTGACGTCGTCCTCCAGGCCCACGGGTGCGAGGAACGACGCGATGTAGGTGTAGAGCACGTTGTGTGCCATGACGTAGAGAAGGGTGACGACGACGACCGGGACCACTCCGGGAATGGCGAAGACGCGTGTGAGGGGCGTGCGCTCGCCCCTGGCCTGTCCCGGGAAGTCCGGCACGGCAGTGAGCACCCAGGTAAGGACGAGTGCGCAGAGCAGGGCCATGACGCCGAACGTGTAGCGCCAGCCGATCAGGCCGGCGATCAGTGTTCCGGCGGGCGTGCCGATCGCGAGTGCGACAGGTGTACCGGCCATCGCGAGGGTCAGGGCCTTGCCCTGCTGGTGCGGTGCGACCATGCGCCGGGCGTATCCGGCGACGAGTGCCCAGAGCGTCCCCGCGAACAGTCCCGCGACGAATCGGACCGCCAGCGTCAGCGTGAAGTTCTCGGAGAGGCTGGTGAGGATGCTCGTCAGCACGTACCCGGCGAGCGCGAGGACCAGGAGCCGCCGACGCGGCCACCCCGTCGTCGCGCTGATCAGCGGGATGGCGCCGGCTATGGAGCCGAGGGCGAACACGGTCACCGTCTGGCCCGCGGCCGACTCCGAAATTCCGAGATCGCCGCTGATCGCGGGCAGAATCCCCGCCGGCATCGTTTCGAGCATGATCGTGATGAACCCCGCGGCCGCGAGGGCGAGCAGGCCGCTGAGGGGGAGACGCTCCGACCGCACAGCGGGTTCGGATGTCTGTTGTGCGTGAGTCATGACCCTACCGTGCATGGTTGACATTAGTGTCAAGGTCAAGCCGGAGCGGTCGGGCCTGGGAGAAGTCGGGCCTGGGAGACGAGGACTCACCTGAGCGGTTCCGTCCTGAGCGCCCATCGGTCAGCGGCACACCTGCGCGGCCGTCACTCGCTCCTCGGCGACGTCCAGTGCATGACGCACCGCGCCCAACGCGACTGCCCGTTCGCCGAGCATCGAGGCGCTCAGCGCGACCGGTATCAGCGCGTGCGCCCGCAGGTGCTTCCGTACGGGTTCGAGCAATGTATCCCCGGCGCGCGAGACCCCGCCGCCGATGACGACCCGGCCGGGGTCGAGTACGAGCAGGAGTGCCGCCAGGCCCCGGGCGAACCGCGCGGCCACCCGGTCGACCACCTCGACGGCGGCCCGGTCGCCGGCCTCCGCCGCCGCGAAGAGCGGAGCGATGTCGTGGTCGTCGCCGACCGGTGCACCGGCCTCCACGGCCAGCCGGTGAATGGCCTCGGCGCCGACGAGGTGCTCGAACGGGCCCATGCCGTCGGCGGCGCGGGGGCCGGGCGGGGCGTCCGGGTCGCGTACCAGATCGATGAAGCCCAACTCACCGGCAGCGGCCGAATTCCCCCGGTACGGCCTGCCGTTGATGACGATGCCGGTGCCGATCCGCGTGCCCCACTGGACGAAGACGAGGCAGTCACTGCCGGTGCCTGCACTGCCCAAGGAGTCGAGGGCGGTGTCGGTGTCGGGACCGGTGTCGGCCGCGGCTCCCCGCCAGCGCTCGGCAAGCACCGCGAGATTGACGTCGTTGTCGATGGACACCGGGCAGTGCAGCCATTCGCGCAGCATCGACACCGCGGGAAGACCGGCCCAGTCGGGGATGCTGGGGGCGAGCAGGACCTCGCCGCGCTCCCGGTCCACGATGCCGGGTGTGCCGGTGCTGACGGCCCACAGGCCGGACAGCGGCACCCCGGCCTCGGCCGCCGCCGCCGTCAGCGCGGTCCGGACCGTGCCGAAGAGCTGGGGCCCCGCCGAGCCTTCGTCGACCGCTGCACGGTGACAGGCCAGTACCGTCCCCGCCAGGTCTGCAATCATCACCAGGACCTTGTGGGGCCCGATGTCGACGCCGGCCACATGTCCCGCCTCCGCGCGGAATCTCGCGTACTGGGCGGGCCGGCCGAGCTGCGGCGTTCCGGCGGACGCGGTGAACTCGACCAGTCCGCAGTCCCTCAGCTCCGTCAGAGCTCTCGTGACCGCGGGCCGCGACAGTCCGGTCCGCGTGGCGAGGTCGGTGACCCTGGCGGTGGGCGCGTCCCCCTCGCGGAGCGCGGCCAGGACCGCGGCGACGTTCATCCGGCGCAGGACATGTGGACCGGTGGCCGCTGCTCTCGCGACTGGCATGCGCATCAACTCCCTTCCCCGTACGTGCTGTCGGCACTGTACCCAGCGCATCCGGGTCGAAGACTGCGCGTCCTCTTGACGGCCGGAGGGGGCCGTACCCATATTAACGAATGCTCCGTTACTAAATCCGTACGCAGCTCCACTCCCCCGCACGCTCCTCCCCAATTTCCGTACGTCTCCACACACTTCACCGGACGAGGTCCCCCTTGAGAAGCCTCAGATCCTTGGCCGCGGCCTGCACAGCCACCGCTCTCGCTGTGCTCGCCACGGTCCTCAGCACTCCGTCCGCACCCGCGGCGGCCCCGCCCCCCGGCAGGCAGGCATTCGCCGTCGGTCCTGCCGAGGCGGCGCTGGGCCGGCTACTTCCACAGCACGTCTCCCAGATCGACCTCGTGCCGGTGAGCCGCCCGGACAGCGGTGACTACTTCACCGTCTCCGGCACGGCCGGGCGCGTACGTGTGCAGGGCACCAGCCCGGCCGTGCTGCTCAGCGGCGTCAACTGGTACCTCAAGCACACGGCAAAGGTGGACATCGGCTGGCCGGGCAACAGTGCGTCGAAGCTGCCGTCCCGGCTCCCCGCGCCGGCGGGCACGGTCCGCAAGGACGCCTCGGTGCCGCACCGGTTCGCCCTCAACGACACCGACGACGGCTACTCCGGCGCGTACCGGAAGTGGGCCTCGTTCGAGAAGCAGATCGATCTCCTCGCACTGCACGGCGTCAACGAGGTCTTCGTGCAGATGGGCGCGGACGCCGTCTACTACGACACGTTCCAGGAGTTCGGCTACACGAAGTCGCAGCTCAGGTCCTGGATTCCCGGCCCCGCGCACCAGCCGTGGTGGCTGATGCAGAACATGTCAGGCTTCGGCGGGCCGGTCACGGACCAACTGCTCGAACAGCGTGCGGCACTGGGCCGTAAGATCGCCGACCGGTTGCGCCTACTGGGAATGACGCCGGTCCTGCCCGGCTACTACGGCACGGTCCCGCCCGGATTCACGGACAGGAACCCCACGGGCCCCGTCGTTCCCCAGGGTGGCTGGGTCGGCTTCGAGCGGCCCGACTGGCTGGACCCGCGCAGTGCGATGTATCCGAAGGTGGCCGCGTCGTTCTACCGCCACCAGGCGGAGCGGTTCCGCAACTCCTCCATGTACAAGATGGATCTGCTCCATGAGGGCGGCAGGCCGGGAGACGTGCCCATCGGCGACGCCGCCAAGGCGGTCATGAGCGCACTGCAGACCGCTCACCCGGGTGCCACCTGGGTCCTGCTCGGCTGGCAGAGCAACCCCTCCACACAGATCATCGACGCGGTCGACAAGAGTAAACTGTTCATCGTCGACGGCCTGGCCGACCGCTACGACGGGCTGGACCGCGAAACCGCCTGGCACGGCGCTGCCTACGCGTTCGGGACCATTCCCAACTTCGGCGGTCACACCACAATGGGTGCCAACACCGCTGTCTGGGCAACGCGGTTCGAGGAGTGGCGCACCAAGCCGGACAGTGCGCTCCGAGGCATCGCATACCTGCCGGAAGGCACCGACGGCAACCCGGTGGCGTACGAACTGTTCACCGAACTCGCCTGGCGTACAGGCACCTTGGACCACCAGGCCTGGTTCGCCGACTATGCCGAGCGACGGTACGGCGGCGCAGACCCGCACGCCGCCAAGGCCTGGGAACTATTGCGGACCGGCCCCTACAGCACCAGGTCGGGCAGCTGGAGCGAGTCCCAGGACAGCCTGTTCACCGCCCGTCCCCGGCTGACGGCCACCACGGCGGCCAGCTGGAGTCCCGCGTCCATGCGCTACGACGCGTGGACCGTGCAGAAAGCGCTGGACGAACTGCTCCAAGTCGCTCCGGAACTGCGGGATACGGACGCCTACCGTTTCGATCTGGTGGACGTGGCCCGCCAGGCGCTGGCCAACCGGAGCCGGACGCTGCTGCCGCAGATCAAGGCAGCGTACGAGGCGAAGAACCTCGCCCTGTTCCGGCAGCACGCGACGGAGTGGGAGCAGGATCTCGCCCTCCTCGACCGGCTGCTCGCCACCGACAGCCGGTTCATGCTGGGGCCTTGGCTCAGGGACGCCACGTCCTGGGGCAACACCGACGCTGAGCGGGCGGCGGCCGAGTTCGACGCACGCTCGATCCTCACCACCTGGGGGCACCGTTCCGGCAGCGAGTCCGGCGGGCTGCGTGACTACGCGAACCGCGAATGGTCCGGTCTGCTCTCCGGCTTCTACGCCAAGCGCTGGACGGCGTATCTGGGCTCTCTCGAAACGGCGCTGGTGACGGGGCAGGCTCCGGCCACGATCGACTGGTTCGCGAGGGACAACGCCTGGAACCTGGAGCGCACGGTCTATCCGGTGAAGCCCACGGGCGACCCGGTCGCGCTCGCCGGCACCGTACGCGCGTCGCTTCCCGCGCCGGCCGTGGCGGGTCCGGTCACGGGCATGGACGGCCAGTGTGTGGGCGTCTCCGGTGGCGGTTCGGCCGACGGGTCGGCCCTTCGGATGTCCACCTGCGACGGCACGCCCGCGCAGACCTGGACCGTGCCCGGAGACGGCACGGTGACGGCGTACGGAAAGTGCATGGACGTCCGCAACGGCTCCACCGCCGACGGCACGGTCGTCCAGCTCTACCAGTGCAACGGGACCCCGGCCCAGTCGTGGACGCACCGGGCCGACCGTACTCTGCAGAACGTCAAGTCCGGGTTGTGCCTGCACGCGGAGGGCGGCGGCGCGGAGCTGCTGATCCGTGCGTGCACGGCAGGTGACGCACAGCGGTGGAAGCTGCCCGGCCAGGAGTGACCGACACGGATTCCGGTGGCCGTCGCCCGCTGCGGGCGGCGGCCGTCGTCCGTGCCGCGCCGCTCACTCGGGGGCGTTCCCGGATTGCCGTCCGGGCCCGAACGGGCCGTCCAGAGCGGCCCATTGGAGCAGCATGATGGTCTTGGCGTCGGCGATCTCCCCCTCGCGGATCATCGCCAGTGCGCGGGGGAAGGGCAGTTCCACGGTGACGATGTCCTCGCCCTCGGCGGCCACACCTCCGCCGCCGGTGGTGGTCGCCGAGGTGTAGGGGGCGGCGAAGAAGTGCACGCGTTCGGTGACCGAGCCCGGACTCATAAAGACGTCGAAGATGTGCTCGGCCGCGCCCAGGGCGTATCCGGTCTCCTCGGCCGCTTCCCTGCGGATGGCTTCCTCGGGGCTGTCGCCGTCCAGCAGTCCGGCGGCCGTTTCGATGAGCATCCCGTCCGGGTGGCCGTTGACGTAGGCCGGGAGGCGGAACTGCCGTGTCAGGAGCACGGTGCGGCGCTCGGGGTCGTACAGGAGGATGGTGGCGCCGTCGCCCCGGTCGTACGTCTCGCGTTGCTCGCGGCTCCAGTGCCCGTCGCGGTGCTGGTAGTCGAAGGTCGTTCTGCGCAGCACGTACCAGTCGCAGGAAAGGACCTCCACCTCGCGGACCCGCACGCGCGGGTTGCCGGTCAGGCCGAGGCCGTGGCGGTCCAGGCCGGTACGGCCGCGGCGGTCGGGGGTGTCGATGCCGGCGGTCAACGGACGGCCGGGACGTCGGCAGGACTGTTGTAGACGCGCTTGCCCTCCGCGCGGGCCTGAGCCACCATCCTGTCGGCGCCCTCGGAGGCCCCCGGGATGCGCAGCACGGCGTCGCAGCGTGAGAGCAGTTGCTCGGCTATCGGGTGGAAGATCTCGTCGAAGAGGGCGTCGCCCGGTCGTTGGCTTCCCGCAGCCTCCAGGAGCGGAAGGGCCAGTGCCTCACCGGTGATACCGAGATGGCCGGCACGGAAGAGTGCCAGTGCGGCACGGGTCATGGCCCGTACGTTCGCGTCGAGCGCGGCCGGATCGTCTCCGGTGCCGGATCGGTAGGGGCCTGCGACGAGGATCATCTGCGGGCCGGGGGCGGGGATGGGGGCAGCGTTCATCGGTCACCTCGGTGGCGGTGGGTGGAATTCAGGCAGGTTCAGGCGAGTACGACGGGAACGCCCGCTTCACGCAGGGCCTTCAGCGTGTGCGGACCGTTCGGATGGGTTTCGGGGTCCTCGGCAGCGGCATCGGTGACGAGGCTGTCCACGGCCCCGAGGGGTGCGACCTGGCTGAACGCCCGGACACCGAGTTTGGTGGCATCGGCCACCGCGACAGTACGGGCCGCCTGGGCGAGACCGGCCTGCTTGACGGCCGCGTCGTCCAGGGAGAACTCCGACCAGCCGTGCTCGGCATGGACACCCCCGATGGACATGACGAAGCAGTCGAAGGCCAGCGATTCCAGCGTGCGGAGGGCGAGGGGACCGACCAGGGAGCGCTCCCCCGCGCGGGAGCGTCCGCCGACGACGATCAGATCGATCCCGGGGCGGTCGGCAAGGCGCACTGCCGCCTGAAGGCTGAGCACCGCCACCGTCAGGGGCGCGCGGGCGGCGAGGTGTTCCGCGACATGGACGGTGGTGGTGCCCGCATCGAGCAGTACGCGGGAGCCCGGTTCCACCATCGCGGCCACACCCGCGCCCAGACGGTCCTTCGTCGCCGCCTGCCAGGGTTCGCGTGCCGAGAAGCCCGCGTCCTCGGCGCGCGTCCGGGTAGCGACGGCTCCGCCGTGCACTCTGCGGACCAGGTCCTTGCGTTCCAGCGCGTCGAGGTCTCGGCGCACGGTCATCTCGGAGACGCCCAGGCGTTGGGCGAGCTCCGCGACGGAGACCCGGTCGGAGCCCTGCACCAGCCGCAAGGTCAGGTCGAGACGATCAGCAACACTCATGAGTCATTTCTACCATGTAGATGTTCGAACGCACATGAATATGTGTGATCACCGACCCCATCAGTGGATTCCCCCCTCCCCTCACTCGTGAGTTTCGGCGAGGGTGGGGGCGGAGGTGGCCCCTAGTGCGCAACGAGCAGGACGAGCTCTTCGCGTCGGTGGACGCGCTACTGGAGCAGGCGGCAGCACAGAACGATTTGCCGGACCCGGCCGAGCGCAAACGTCTGCGCGAAGCCGGTGGGCTGAGCCAGGATCAGGTCGCGCGGGCGCTGTCGGTGCGGCGCGAGACCATTACCGGCTGGGAGTCGGGGCGCACCGAGCCACGACCGCCGAAGCCCGGCACCCGGAGGTGAAGCCTGGCGACGGCGCCGCTTCGGGGCCCGGGACAGTTACGGGTCAGGTGGTGCCACAGCCCCAGGAAACAGGGCTCCAGCAACCCGTCGGCCCCGCGCCGCCCCGCCGCGAGGCAACAGCCTCCTGACCCCGTGGCCCAGGCCCCCGCTGCCCCGCTCGATCCACGCTTCGCCCACGGCCCTTCGCCGTACTGGACGGCGACGGGACGGCGTACTGCATCGGCGGGCCCTGGACCCGCGTGTACCGGCCCGCACAGGCGGGACGGCGTCAGTGTGTGCAGTTCGCGATCCTGCCGTGGGGCGCACTCGACGCACGCTCCTGGGGCAATGCCGCCGAGCTGGGTGCGGCCGAACTCGCCTCCGTACTGGGTACATACGCGATGCGTGTCCTCACCCCCCGTGGCTCGACGGCCGTGCAGACGGCTCTCGCCACGCAACGCAACCCGCGCCCTCGGGTCATCTGAACCTCGAAGCCGAGGCGTTGATCCCCGTGGCCCTGCTCTCCGACTGCGCCGACTACCTCGCCGACGGGCCCGGCCCGCTGGACTTCCTGCCGCACACACCGGAAGGAAAGCCGGCTCCCGGCTCCTTCCGGCTCGGCGTCAGCCCCGGCATGGTCAAGCACGAAGGCACCCAGGATCTTCTGTGGGCGGTACGAATGCTTGACGAGGGCCACAACCCGGCCCGGCACATCAAGGGCACGGACGCGGCCGAGGGCGGCGAGTGATGACCCGGACCACGCACCTTCTGCTCCCGTTCATCCCGCCAGGAGCATCGCGCCACCTCGGCGAAGGCGTCTGCCACCGCCCGCGAAAGGACTTAGATGGGCATCCTCGGAGACAGCCTGGAGAAGGCGTCCGCGAACACCGCCACCCGCCCGCTCCCCAAGTCCGCCCCGGCCCAGATGCGTTTCCTGGTCAAGCAGCACGCCGGCTCCACCAGGACCGTGGCCCAGCTCCTGGGGGTCTCGCAACGCACAGTGGAGCGCTACCTCAAGGCCCAGCTGAAACGACCGCGTACCGAACTGGCGGCCCGCCTCACCGACGAGGTGCGCAAGCGGTGGCAACCACGGGTACGGGGCCGGGCGAAGAAGCAGGCCGCGAACACCGGCGGCATCGTGATCGAGACCCGCGCCCGGTTCGGATTCACCGCCGCCCCGGGAACGACGGACGCGTAGGCCGGCGGCAGGTGCTGGGTGATGAGTCTGATGCGGCCGTCACAAAGGCAGGCTTGTTGTCACCAGGTCCTCTGCGCGTGGTGGCTATGTAAGCCGTTGGTTTGCTTCTCTGCTAGGAAGCAGGTGCGGTGGCAAGCGCGGGCTGCTCATGCTCAGTTGACGGCCCGGGTACGGGCGTACCGGCCCGGGGTGATGCCCACGATCCGCTTGAAGTGCCGGGTGAGGTGGGACTGGTCGTAGAAGCCGGCGGCGGTCGCTACCTTGCCGGGCGGCTGTCCGTCGAGTAGCAGACGGCGGGCCAGGTCGACGCGGCGGGACATCATGTACTGGTGCGGGGCGATGCCGAAGGCGCCGCTGAAGGCGCGTACGAGATGCGTGGGGTGGGCGTGGACCAGGCGCGCGGCCTCTTCCAGGGCGATTCCTTCAAGCAGTCGCTCGTCGAGAAGGTCACGCAGGCTCTGGGCGATGCCGCGGTCGGGCCCCGCGCTGCCGAAGGCCAGCCTGGGACGCAGATGCTCGCGCAGTCGCTCCCCGATGAAGGCCAGACGGCTCTCCGCCTCGAACTCGTCTCCCCGGTTCGCGAGGGCTTTGTGCAGCTGTCCGACGCGTCTGCGCAGGACGGGATCGGTGAGGTCCGGGCCGTCCACCGCCGGCCCGATGAAGGTCTCGTCCAGCTGCGTCATGTCGAGGTAGAGCACCCGCTTGCGAAAGCCGTGAGGGGTGGCAGGTGAGCCGTTGTGCGGGACCTGCGGCGGGAGCAGGCTCACGGTGCCACTCGGAGTGCCGCGCTCGTAGCGGTCCAGATCGTAGCGGACCGCACCGTCGTCGACGATCAGCAAGGTCCAGGTGTCGTGGACATGCATGGGGTACGCGTGCTCGGTGAAGTGTGCGTGGAAGACCTCCACAACACCCGCGACCTGCGGGCGCCAAGCGGAGATCTCCTGCCGGGGCATCACGCAAAGAACGTACAAGACGGAGAAGGCGCGCACCCTGGAGTCTCGAAGCATGAGAACTGACGATGAGACCGAGGCTGGGACCGGGGTTGAGACCGGTGCAGGGGATGAGAATGTGCCTGTCCGCTTCGACACTAAGATCGCCGTCCTGCTGCGCGAGGATCTTGAGTCCTGGCAGCGGCTGAATGTGACCGCCTTCCTGGTCAGCGGGCTCGGCACGGCGTCACCCGAGGTGATCGGTGAGCCGTACACGGACGCCGACGACACCGCGTATCTGCCGATGCTCCGCCAGCCCGTGCTGGTCTTCGAGGGGACGAAGGAGATCCTGACCGCCGCGCACCGTCGTGCGCTGACCCGCTCGCTGCCGAGGGCCGTGTTCACGTCAGATCTGTTCAGCACGGGCAACGACCGGGACAACCGGGCGGCTGTACGGGCCGTGGGCAAGGATCAGCTCGATCTGGTTGGGATGGCCATCTATGGGCCGCGCAACGCGGTGGACAAGGTCCTCAAGGGCGCGCGAATGCACCCCTGAGTGTCTTCACATCTCGCCGATCCCGATCATCGGCACTCGGGCGGCTAAGCGCCTTCCAAGGCGATAAACGCCCCGCAGAAGACGACACGGCCAGCATGGGACCACCGTTCGACGCACTCGCGGGTCAGAGCTCTGCTGGCGGCTGTGGAGGGTGACAACAAGCTTGCAAACTGGGCGTCGGTGGCAACAAGACCGCCTCGTTGGTGACAGCTGTCGTGCTTCGTGCGGCGGGCAGCCCCAGGTCGGCTGGCGGCGACGGTGACAACTATCGTGCTTCGGCTCAGATGAGCCGAAGCACGATAGTTGTCACAAGGGCAGGCTTGGCGACCCCCGTGCAGGCCACGAATGCTGTTGCCGCGGCGTTGAGGAAGAGCACGAACGTCGAGGACTTGCCTGCCGTGCCGATGCGACCGATCCGGAGGCTCTTCCCCCACCTCTTCAAGGATCGTGGGGGGATGCGACACCGATCCGCGCCGGGCTCGGCCGCAGATGGGCGTCCCACCCTTTCGAGCCGCAGCTGCGCGCTCAGCTGACGGCAGCGCCGAACCACTTGGGCAGCCGGCTGAGCAGATCCTGCTGATCGTCACCGACCCACGCCACGTGGCCGTCCGGTCGCAGCAGTACTGCGGGCACGTCCAGTTCCTCGCTGACGTCGACGACGTGGTCGACCCGATCTGCCCAGCCCTCCACCGAGAGCCGGCCGGTCCGATCGAGTAGCAGGCCGCGTCCGCCGTGCATCAGCTCGTAGAGACGCCCCTGCTTCAGCCCCACGTCCCGCATCCGCCGGCCGAGCAGTTCATGGCCCTCACCGAAGTCGTAGCGGACCCCGACCGCGGTGATCATCTCGGTGACGTACCGATTCACCTCCTCGAAGTCCATCAGCGTCGAGAACAGCTCCCGCAGCGCGGTCGCACCCGGATCGGTCCCCAGCAGCGTGATCTGCGCGCGGGTGTTGTCCAGCACACGAGCGCCCACTGGGT
Organism: Streptomyces sp. NPDC057136; assembly: GCF_042670885.1. Lineage (NCBI taxonomy): Bacteria > Bacillati > Actinomycetota > Actinomycetes > Kitasatosporales > Streptomycetaceae > Streptomyces > Streptomyces sp. NPDC057136. Next base: position 123,235 of record NZ_JBHUUV010000004.1, on the reverse strand, counting down.
GCCGTTCGGCGTGGTAGCTGTCCAGCAGCCCTTCCGGTGCCCAGCCGGTGACCGCGGCGGCGAGCTTCCAGCCGAGGTTGAACGCGTCCTGCACGCCGAGGTTGAGCCCCTGCCCGCCGGTCGGCGGGTGGATGTGCGCCGCGTCGCCGGCCAGCAGCACCCGGCCGACCCGGTAGCGCTCGGCCTGCCGGGTGGCGTCGCCGAACCGGGACAGCCAGCGCGGCGAGTGCACGCCGAAGTCGGTGCCCGCGAACGCCCGCAGCTGCTGCTTGAACTCATCGAGGGTGGGCGCAGTCACACGGTCCTCGGCCACCCCGTCGGCGGGCACGACAACGCGGCACACCCCGTCCTCGTTGGGTGGGGTGACGCCGAACCGCAGGTGGGTCTTGTGGACTTCCGCGACGGCAGCGGCAATCGTCGCCTGATCGTCGGTCACCTCCATTTCGCCAAGCAGCGTCTCGACCTTGGCGGGCTCGCCGGGGAAGCCGACGCCGAGCAGCTTGCGCACCGCACTGCGGCCGCCGTCACACCCGACGAGGTAGCGCGAGCGCAGTTGCGTGCCGTCCGCCAGCCCGACGGTCACCCCGTCCTCGTCCTGACTCAGCCCGACCACTTCGCAGCCGCGCCGGATCTCGGTGCCGAGTTCGAGGGCCCGCTCGTTGAGCAGCCGCTCGGTGACCGGCTGCGGAGTGGCGAGGCCGTACGGGTGAGCCGTGTCCAGCCGGTCGGGCCACGGCTTGGCGATGCCACCGAAGAGACCGCCGACCTGGAACTTCTCACTGACCGCGAGGAACCGGTCCAGCAGGCCACGCTGGTCCATCATCTCGACGCTGCGCGCGTGCAGGCCTTGCCCGCGGGACTGCTCGGTCGGCTCGGTCAACTTCTCCAGCACGACCACGTGCACGCCATGCAGCCGCAATTCGCCGGCCAGCATCAAGCCGGTCGGTCCGCCGCCGACCACGATCACGTCAATCATCAAAACGCCCATTCAACGAGATTGGATTTCGGCCAGCCGCTCCGCGCGGTCCGGCGGCACGCACACCCGCACACCCGCACCTCCGCGCCGAGTCCGCGCAACCACACCGCGAGCCCAACCGGCGGTTCGACGTTCCCGCGCACCTCATGCGTCGACAACAGCAGATGCCCTTCGCGAGTCTGTCATTTCCGCAGGTCCTGGCCTTCGCCGATCATTCTGCGGCACGACCCGGGCCTTGCCGCAAGCCCCCTGGTGCGCTATAAGTTGAGAGTGGTAATGAGTGGGTATTCTCCTTGCCCTTTGTCGTCCACTGTGGACGACAACCTCCTCCCAAGCGGCGACACACCACGTACGGCGATGCCGGAGCTCCAGGGCAGGGTCAGGCCGACGGTGACGGCACGAAGGTCCGCGGATGGAGGCGGCAAAGATGCCGCCGACTTCAGATCCGCTCAGTTCGGCTTTCTGGATCCAGCCCCGGACCATGTCGACTCTTCCGGATCATGCCGGGCGCGCGGCGCCGATCCCGCCCGCACCCCGAGGGCGGATCAGGGTGAGCTCCGGGGCGGCTCAGGGTGATCGCCGACGATCAACTGGCAGTGCGGGGGCTACGGTTGCGCCTGACGCAGTCACATTGAGGTCAGCCGACTGAGCACCGGATCGAAGCCCTCAGCCGTCGGCATCTCCCGTTGAGTACGCGGTTGGCAGCAGGATCTTCCCAACTCCAGGTTGACTGGGCGGCTGCCGTGGGACGCGCCGATTGCGCCTCACACTGGTTCGTCCCCGAGGGCAGCCCCTGTCGGCATGCCCCGCCAGGGCTCTGACCCAGAGCTGCACCACAAGCACAAAGCGATCGGTCGATACGCCACGGCCTGACCGACTACCTCATCAGCCGAAAGCTCCCGCCCCGGCGGCCAGAAGATCAAGTTTCTGAGGTGACCAGACGGACATGTCAGGGCTCTGCCGAGCCTGTCCAGCCGGCTGTCCACCTCCTCGTCGGAGGCGGTAGTCCGCATCCGTGATCCGCTGCACGAGCACGACCGCCTACGCCAACCGTCACATCGCGGGCCGACACAGCGCCCTGCGGTCAGGAAGCAAGTTTGATGCCGGCGGCGACCGGGAGGTGGTCGCTGCCTGTGGCGGGCAGGGTCCGGGTGTCAGTGACGGTCGCCGACCGGGTCATGATGTGGTCGATCCGGGAAACGGGGAAGGCCGCGGGCCAGCTAAAGGCGAAGTCCCGTGCCTGCGCGTCCATTTGCGAGGTGACCGGGGCCAGCCCGCGATCGTCCGCTGTGCTGTTGAAGTCACCGAGCAGAATCACCTTGTCCAGCTTCTCGGCGGCGATGGCCGTCCCCAGCAGGTCGGCGCTTTCGTCCCGCCAACCTGAATCGAAGCCGCTCAGCCGGACACGGACCGAGGGCAGATGGGCGACGTAGACAGCTATCTCGCCCCACGGCGTACGCGCACTGGACCGCAACCCGCGGCTCCAGCCCTCCTCGATCGCCTTGGGCTTGATGTCCAACAACTGCACGTCTACCAGCTGGTATTTCGACCAGAGGCCGACTGTGCCTTCGACTGCGTGGTAGGGGTACTCAGCTGCCAAGGCCGTCTCGTAGAGCGGCAGCGCGGAAGGTGTCAGCTCTTCCAGAGCGATGAACTCCGGCGCGGCCTTGAGCAGAGCTTCTGCAGTGCCGACGGGAGTGGTGTTCTCGTCACTGACGTTGTGCTGGAGCGCCGTGATGTCGTGTGTGCCCCGGTCTCCGGGGAGGAGCAACCCGCCGAAGAGGTTCGCCCAGACGACTGCGGGGAGCAGCAGGGACACCAGCGCGGTGGCCGAGCGGCGCAGCAGGGCCAGGACGAGCAGCACCGGGACGGCCAGGCCGAGCCAGGGCAGAAATGCCTCCAGCAAGCTGCCCAGGTGGCCGACGACGTTGGGCACGGAGGCGTGGAAAGCCATCAGGCCGGAGGCCAGCATGGCCATCGACGCAAGAACACGCCCACGCGCCCAGGATGACCGGCCCTTGGCATCCTTGTCCCACCGCCACCGCCACCGGCCGATGTGACCCAGCCACCGCCAGGGTGCCGCAGTCGTCGATTCCGACGCCACCCTGCTGTTCGCCCGCGCCACTGTCCCACCCACCTGCCTCGGACCCGTCCTCGGCCTGGAGCCATGAGCACGACGTGCCTCATACGACGCGTGGCTCGGTGATCAGGTTCCGGACCCGGGAACATCGTGCTAACCCAAGTGACCCGCCGGTCAAGCGTGTGGTCCAGACCGTCGGTCTGGGAAGGCGGCGGGCACGGCGAGGTCGAGGTCCTTGCCTGCTGTTGCCGGCACTGCCTCGAGGTCGCGGACTGACCCGCCTGTCGCCGGACAAGCCCGAGGCCGACGCCGAGTTGTGGCTTCCGGTGGAGCGGGAACAGGGCTGAGCAGAACGCCAGTTGGCAGGTGTCGAACCCGCCGGGCGCTCCAGTGGGCCGAACAGGCAGGCTGGAGCGCCCGGATACAGGATCACGGCATGGTGCGGGAGCCGAGGCTGTGGTTGTCTCAGGTTCGGGTTCGATCAGACATGGGGGTGTCATATGGATGAGGCCGGGAGTATGGCCTTAACAGCCGTACAGATTCTGACCGATCTGGCGACCGGAGCAGCTACCGCACTGGGGGCCGAGGCGGGCGAGGCGCTGGCCGACCTCGTGCGGGCGCGGCTCGGTACGTCCGACCGCGGTCGCGCCGCACTCGCCGGGCTGGGCAGCGATCCGGCGGACCCTTCGGCGACGCAGGGGCTGCAGGAGGCGATCCGGGAGGCGCTGGTGGCCGATCCCGACTTCCGGCACCACATGACAGCCGTGCTCGCCGGTCCGCCTCCGGCGATCGCGCCGGCGTATACCGTCAGCCCCTCGTACGCCAACAGCATCGTCATCGGCAGCGGCAGCAAGGTGCGGCGCAGCCAGATCTCGCTGGGTCCGCTGACGGTCAACAACACGCGCAGCGCACGAGGCGCCCTGGTCGGAATCGTCGCCGTCCTGCTCGCACTGCTGGCACTCGGCGGCTACGGCGCAGTCCAGTTGTTCACCGACGACGACTCCCCCGGCCGGTCCGGCGAAACGTCCGGGCGGAACCCCGGCGACGCGGCCTCCTCAGGCGACACGGTCTCCCCTGGCACGCCCGGCACGTCGGCCTCCGCCACACCCGACGGCTCGGCGCCGGTGCTCCTCGGCGTGAAGCAGGCCTGGCAAATCCTGCCGGACGCGGCGAGCCTGCCGGACGGCTGGAAGCTCGCGAGCAACTCGCCCACGGAAGAACGGTGCCGCAGTACTCGTATCGGCGGGCTCGAAGAGGGGGAACGTCACTACATCTGCCGTTCGAGCTCGCAGCTCAATGTGCGGTCGGTGTACGAACCGGGGGTCGCCGTGTCGTTCACCGAGGTGCAGATCGAGGTCCTGCCGTACACGAGCATCGAAGAAGCGGCCGAGGCGTACCTCGGGGTGAAGCGGGAACAGGCCGCCTTCGAGGGCTCCGTGAGCTCGACCGAGCTGGAGAAGCCGTTCGGGGACGAGTCGGCCGCCGTCGTCTTGAGGTACACGGGTACCGATGGTGTGTTCAGGTCGCAGGCGCGCTCGGTGGTCCGTTCCGGGACCGTGGTAGCTGCTGTGAACGTGATCCACGAGAACGGCGGCGCCCCCGATATCGGCTGGCTGTCTTTCCTTACCGAGGCGATGGCCGACCGCACCCAGCAGGCGCTCGACGGTGAGGTTCCGACGGCGAGTGTCGGGCCGTAAGGCCGCACGCGACCGCATACCCGATCATGTACAGCCAGAGCCGCTTCGGCCGGTGTCGGACCACGCAGGAGCCTTAACGATGTCAACCGCCTCCCCCGGCAACAACAGCACCTGGAAGGGACTGTGGAACGGGTCCCCCGGTCTTCCCCACGTCCCGCTCGACGAAGAGACACGGCAGCGCATGGACCTGCCGGGCACACTGCTGCCTGCCCCGGAGGGCCTGAATCAGCCGGTTGTCTTCGAACCTGCGCTGCAGCACTTTTCCAATGCCTACCGGGCGGGGGAGCCACGCTTCGAGGACCCGGAGACCGGCCGGGCGTGGCAGCGGGCACGCCGCACTGTGCTGGATGTCGTGCTTGCCGCGATCGCCGAAGGCCCATGGGCACGGCATCTGGTGCTGCGCGGCAGCGTGCTCATGGCGACCTGGTTCCCGGAGACCGCGCGTGACCCCGGTGACCTCGATTTCGTCGTCGTCCCCCAGGAGTGGGCCATCACCGAGCCACGTACCGCGGAATTGTTCGTGGGCATCGCGCAGGCTGCCGCAGCGGCCGCACCGCGCAGCGACGTCGTGATCGACGCGGGCGGCGCGGTTACCGAGGACATCTGGACGTACGACCGGGTGCCGGGGCGGCGCATGCTGCTGCCCTGGACCGCGCCGGGCACCGCCGGCGGCACCGTCCAGCTCGATGTGGTGTTCAACGAGACTCTGCCGGCGCCTGCCATGCTCACGGAGCTGAGCCCGTTGGGGGCGGGCCCCGGCTGCCGGGTTCTCGCCGCCACCCCCGAGCTGTCCTTGGCCTGGAAGCTCCTGTGGCTGGTCAGTGACGCGCATCCGCAGGGCAAGGATCTCTACGACGCGGTCCTGCTGGCCGAACACTCACCTCCCTCCTACGAGCAGATACGTGACGCCTCCGTCCTCGGAGGGCACGAAGGACTGCGCCCCGCGGGCCGGTGGTGGCTGGAGAACCTGATCACGGAGGACGGCTGGGCGCACTTCGCCGCGGAGCACCCATGGGTGGAGGGCACGGCTGCGAGCTACACGGCACGGCTCGAACGCGCCCTTGCACCGCTCCTCCATGCGGCCGAGCCGCACGGGGAAGACGACTACGACCGTTGGGCCCGGTGGCTGAGACCGCTGGTGGATGCCTGCCGAGCCTCGAACGCCCCACATCCCGCCGATCCCCTGACTCACCTCGTGCAGTCCGAGATGAACGGCCTGACGGCTGCCGTCATCGTCGTACGGGAAGTCCTCGGGCGCCGTACGGTCAGCGTTGAGGAAGCTCTGGGCGTCGTCATGTCCCACGATGCTTTCGGCATCTGGCGCGGCTACACGGACGCGCAGTCCCGAGTCCTCGGGGAGCTGTCCTGACCGTGTCAGGCGGGCGCCCGTACCGCCCGGGCGCGGCAGGCCCGGGAGCTGTTGGGGTCGCAGGAGTGCCCTCGCCGAAATAGGATTCAGGCACTTACGCACAGCGGAGCGGCCATGAACCGGCGTCGGACCCCCCGCTCAGCAAGCGCCGAGGAGCTGCTCACTACGCTTCACCACCTGACGGCGCGTGCCCGGCAGGAAGTGGAACTGCATCGAGCCCGGGTGGAGCTGGCCCAGGCACTGCAGCGCGGGATGCTCCCTGCCTCGCTGCCCACGCTCCCCGGGCTTCAGACCGCTGCCCGCTACGCCCCGGCGCACCACGGGCTGGACATCGGCGGCGACTGGTACGACGGATTCGTCCTGCCCGACGGGTCGCTGGGCTTCGCCATCGGCGACGTCCAGGGCCACGATGTCGAGGCCGCCGCCTTCATGGGTCAGATCCGCATCGGCATGCGCGCCATCGCCGGCACCGAACCCGACCCGGGTGAGGTCATGGGCCGTACGAACGACCTGCTCGTGTCCGTCGGGTCGACTCTCTTCGCCACCTGCACGTTCTTCCGCCTCGACCCGTTGACCCGGGAACTCCACAGCGCGCGCGCCGGTCATGTGGCCTGCGTATGGGCCACGGCCGACGGGCGTGCGGGCGTCACCACCGACGAGGGCGGGATGCCCCTGGGAATCGCGGCGCACGAGCGGTATCCGGTGACCCGTCACACCCTCGATACGGCCGGAGCGTTCGTCCTGCTCACCGACGGAGTGGTCGAAGGCCCGTCGTTGCAGATCGATGAGGGCCTGGACCGTATCCGCCGGATCGTGAGCGCCCATGTGGGGGCCACGGCCGAAGCACTGGCCGACGAGATCCTGCAGGCGGCGGAGCTCACCGGCCACGAGGACGACGCGGCCGTCCTCGTCCTGCGACACGAGGCCGCGCCCCGTCGGCCACAGTGACGTATCGGCCACAGTGACGCAGGGGTCCGCATAGCGTGTCACGGCCGCGAGGCGTCACTGCCGGTGTCTCATGAGAGCCGTGATCCGTAGCAAGGAATCGAGACGCCGGGCCGTATCCGTACTTCAGATGCTCGGCGTCGCCGCCGCCTACTACGTGTCCGCGAAGCTCGGCCTCCTTCAGGAGGTGGTGGTGCACGGCTCCGTCGTCACTCCGCTCTGGCCACCGACGGGCATCGCTCTGGGGGCGCTCCTGTATCTGGGCACCCGGATCTGGCCGGGCATCGCACTCGGTGCGCTGCTCACCATCATCGACATCAGCGGCTCCCTCACCCTCTACGGTGCCGGGATCGCCGCGGGCAACACCCTGGCTCCCCTGTGCGCCTTTCTCACGCTGCGCCGGATCGGTTTCCGTGTCGAGCTCGACCGGCTGCGGGACGGTGTCGCGCTGGTCTTCCTGGGCGCGCTGCTGGGGATGCTCATCAGCGCGACAGTGGGTTCCGGGGTGCTGATGCTCAGCGACAAACTGCCACCGGGCCGGTTCTGGCTGGTGTGGTCGGCCTGGTGGGTGGGGGACGCGATGGGCGTCCTCGTGGTCACACCGTTCCTGCTCGTGCTGCGCAGGGCGCGGCTGCCCCGGTCGACGGACCGGTGGGCGGAAGCGGCGTTGCTGCTGGTCATCGCGGTTGCGGCGACGGTGGTGGCGACCAGGGGCTCGCTGTCCATGATCTACCTGGTGTTCCCTGTCATCGTCTGGGCGGCCCTTCGCTTCGAGCTGCCCGGCAGCGCCCCGTGCGCCCTGCTCGTATCCGTGCTCTCGGTCGTCGCCGGGAGAGAGGGCGTGGGGCCGTTCGAGGACCACACCGTGCTCCAGGTCATGGTGAACCTCGCCTTCCTCAACGGCTGTGTGGCGCTCACCGCGCTGCTTCTGGCCGCGATCGTCACCGAGCACCAGAACATACGGCGTGAGACGGAGCTGGCATGCGAGGAGCTGGCCGCGCTGGTCGAGCAGCTCGCGCCACTTCCCCCGATTCCCCGGCCGGACACCGGAACCGGCCTGCGGGACGGAGACCCCTGACCCGGATGGATGGGATGCTCGTACGGGAGCGGCCTGCTCAGTACGGGAGCGGGCGGCCGGACGGTGTACGCAGGTCGAGCGGCGGCGGTCCCGTGGGCGGCGCAGGACGACGAACAATCTGGATGCGGCCCATGGCCACCACCCCCTCCTGGTTATCCGGTATGTGCCCACGGTGGCGTCCTTCACACTTCCGCCCACGCTCGGCGAGTGCGCCCGGATGCGAACACCACGGGGTGCGGCCACCCTGGAGGGGTGGGGGTGCCGACTCTAGGAGGATCGCCCATGTCCGCGATGGACAAGATCAAGAAGATGCTCAAGGGCCATGAGGACCAGGCCTCGAAGGGCGTCGACAAGACCGGCGACATGATCGACGACCGGACGCAGGGCAAGCACCGCGGCAAGGTCGACACCGGGCAGGACAAGCTCAAGCAGCAGCTCGGCACCGACCGCGACCAGGACGAGACGCCCCCGCCCAGTACCTGAACCCGTCCTCCGCCCGTTACCCGCGCCGGATCCCGGCGGGCTTCGCGCCCGCCGGGATCCGGCGTGTTGTGTGCCCGCCGGGATCCGGCGTGCTGTGTGCCCGCAGCGGATTTCTTGTTATCTTCCCGGCCTCACCGCATCTCCCGAGTGTGGGACGTGACGAAACAGGACTCCGAAAGAGTGAGCACACCATGGGCGAGGCACACGAGACGGCGTTGATCAGGGCCGCGCAGGCCGGTGACGAGCAGGCACAGGACCAGCTCGTCACCGCATATCTGCCGCTGATGTACAACATCGTCGGCCGGGCGCTCAACGGGCACGCCGACGTCGACGACGTGGTGCAGGAGAGCGTGCTGCGGATGCTCCGCGCGCTGCCTTCGCTGCGTACGCCCGACAGCTTCCGCTCCTGGCTCGTGGCGATCACCATGAACGAGATACGGGGACACTGGCGTGAGCGCCGGTCGGAGTACATACCGGCCGACGGTCTCGAGGTCGCCCATGACGTGGTCGACCCCGGTGCGGACTTCGTCGGTCTGACCATCATCCGGCTCGGTCTCTCCGGCCAGCGCCGCGAGGTGGCCGAGGCCACGCGATGGCTGGACGAGGACGACCGCGCCCTGTTGTCGCTGTGGTGGCTGGAGACCGCCGGGCAGCTGTCCAGGTCCGAGGTGGCGCTCGCGCTCGAACTGTCTCCGGAGCACACCGCGGTGCGGGTCCAGCGGATGAAGACCCAGTTGGAGACGGCCAGGCTGGTGGTCCGGGCCCTGGCGGCGGAACCTCGCTGCACCCTGCTGGAGTCGCTGGCCGCCGAGTGGGACGGAGTTCCCTCCGCCCTCTGGCGCAAGCGGCTGGCCAGGCACGCCCGCGACTGCAGGGTGTGCTCGGGTCACAGGGTGGGTCTAGTCCCGGCGGAGGGGCTGCTCGTGGGACTGGCCCTGGTTCCCCTGGCGGTGTCCGCCGGCGGCGCCGCACCGGATCTGCTCCTCACCACTGCCACGTCGCACTCCGGGCGCCCGGGACGCGCGGAGCGCAGACGCCGGCAGACCCGGCGGCGCCGGCGCAGCACGGTGCTGGCGGCGCTGATCGCCGTCGCGGTCCTGGGCACCGGCGGTGCAGCGGTACACCTGTACGCGGATCAGGAAGGCCGGGACGAGGAGAGCCAGGACGAGACGCCCGCGACAGCGGCCGCGCCCGCGTCGCTCCCCACGGCCTCGACGCCCGCTCCCCCGCCGACGTCCTCCTCCCCCTCGCCCTCGCCGAGCAGGTCCCGGACACCAAGTGCCTCCCCCACTCCCAAAGCCACGCCGAGCACACGGAAGCCTTCTCCGCCGTCCACGCGTCCCGCGCCGCCCAGGACCGTGGAGCCGGCTCCCTCCGGCATGTCCGAACAGGTCACCGCTCTCGTCAACTCCGAGCGTACGAAGGAGGGGTGTGGAACCGTCCGGAGCAACGAGCAGCTCGCGACGGCCGCCTCGCGGCACTCCGCCGACATGGCGGCCCGCGACTACTTCTCGCACACCGCCCCCGACGGTTCGGACCCGGGTGACCGCATCACCGCGGCCGGGTACCGCTGGAGCACCTACGGAGAGAACATCGCGAAGGGCCAGCGCACGGCGGCCGATGTGATGGATTCCTGGATGGAGAGTCCGGGGCACCGCGCGAACATCCTGAACTGCTCGTTCAAGGAGATCGGCATGGGTGTGCAGGACACCTCCGCGGGCCCGGTGTGGACCCAGAACTTCGGCACCGCGATGTGACGCACACTCCGTTCGGCGGCTGGGGAGGCCGACCGGGGGCGGGAGGCCGGCCGGAGGCCGACACCTTGCGGAAATCGGGCGGAAGCATTCCCTCCACGTTGGGGCCCTAGGCTGACGTCAGCGCTCAGGCCGAAGGCGTCCGCGCGAATTCCGATTCCCCGCGCACCACAGGAGTCCGGTGTTCACACCCGCCTTTCTCACCCCGTCATCTCCCCTTCCGCTGTGGCTCGGCCATGTGCTGCGGACTCAACAGGGGCCCGTCCGGTGGAGTGCTGTCCTGCGTGGGGCTCTCGCCGCGGTTTCGCTGCTCGCGCTCGTGCTCGGCGGGCACCCGACGGCCGGAGTTCCCGTGGCGCTGGGCGCGATGTTCGCCGGAATCAACGACAGGCCGGGAAGTCGGCGGGCTTCGGTCACGCGGCTGGGGGTTCCGGCCCTGGCGGGCGCCGTCGGTCTGTTGCTGGGCACCGCGACGGCGATGACCGCCGGTGCGGAGCGGTCCCTGTTCGTGCTGCCGCTCGTCTTCGGGGTGCTCGGGCTGGTAGCGGGAGCAATCAGTTCGGTCGGACCGGTCGCTTCCGCCTGCGGTACGCAGCTGATGGTGGCGGCCGTGATCGGCGCCGGCATGCCCCTGCCGGAACCGGGGTGGCTGCGTGCCCTGTTGTTCCTGGCCGGGGCGGGCTGGCTCGCCGTGCTCCGTCTCGCGCTGCCTTCTTCCAGCACGTCCGGCAGTGGCCCGTACCGCTTCGACGGTGAACGGGAAACGGTGGCAGCCGTCTACACAGCCGTGGCGGATCTGCTCGTCGCGGCCGGCGGACCTCGTGCCCTCGCCCACCGTGCCGCGCTGACCACCGCCCTCGACCACGCCCAGGACGCCCTGTCCGGTCCCCGGCTGCGGCGGTACGCGAGTTCCGCGGCCGAACGGCGCCTGCACGCGCAGTACGCCGCGGCGCTGCCGCTGGCCGAGGCGGCGACCGCGCTGGCCTGGGCGGGCGACCCGTTGCCCGCCCGTATCGCGGAAGGCCCCCGCCGTCTGGCCGCCACGGTGCGTACGGGTGGGCCTTCCGGTCCTCTTCCCGCCCCGGCACGGGGTGATGCCGGACTGCGCGCCCTGGACGATGCCCTCCTGCGGGCCGCCACGGCCTTCGACTGCCGCACCGGACAGCGGCTGCGCACCCGAGGCCAGGGCTCCTACGTCTCCGTGCTGCGCAGGGCTTTCGGCGCGGCGGGCCGCGAGTACGGCATCCGGGTCGCGCTGTGCTGCGCGACGAGTACGGCGGTGGCGCAGAGCCTGCACCACGACCACTGGTACTGGCTGCCCGCCACCACCGTGTTCCTCGTCAAGCCCGATCTCGGGCCGCTCGTCTCCCGGGTGCTGTGCCGGGCCGTGGGCACCGTGGCGGGCGCCGTCGTATTCGCCGCACTCATGCTGTTGGCGTCCGGTCAGCTCGCGCTGGTCGGGGCAGTCGCCCTGTGCGGCGCGCTGATCCCGGTCGCCACCCGGCACTTCGCGGCGCAGACGGCGGTGGTCACCGTGCTCGTACTCTCGCTGGTGCTGCTGGCCGGGGAACCGCAGGCGGCCTGGGACCGGGTGGTGGAGTCGCTGCTCGCGTGCGCAACGGTTCTGCTGGTCGGCCACCTTCCGCTGCCGGGACAGCGCGGCCACACCGTCCGCACCGCCCTCGATACCGCGGAGAGCGCGGCGCACCGCTACCTCGGGCACGTCCTCGCTTCCCCCGAGGACCACACCGGGCGAGGGGCGCTGCGGCGCGACGCCTACCGTTCGCTGGCGGCGGCGCGAACGGCCATCGACCTGTCGGCCGCCGAACTCCCGGCGGTCGCCCGGCGTACGGCGGGATCGGAGGACATCGCGGGTGCGCTGGAACGCCTCATCGACACGACGACGGCCTGCGCGGTGCATCTCCACCACAAGGCCGCCGAACTGCCCGCCACCCATGCCGAGCGGCTCGCCGAGCAGTTGTCGGCGCTCGGCGAAATGTGGGGCGAGGAGTGGGGCGAATCCCGGGGCGAGGAGCGGCGGAAGACCGTCTCCGTCCTCTGACCGGCGCCCTGTTCCGGCCCGTCAGGCGTCTTCGTAGGATGTTGCCATGATCGCTGAACTGCAATGCGTGGTGCTGGACTGCCCGGACCCCCTGCGTCTCGCGGGGTTCTACGGCGCCCTGCTCGGCGGGACCGTCAACCGGCCCGATCCCCGGTGGGCGGTCGACGAGAGCTGGGCGACGGTGCACACCGCGAATGGGGCCGTGTACGCGTTCCAGCGAGTGGCGGACTACCGCGCGCCGCAGTGGCCCGACCCGGCCGGGCCCCAGCAGCTCCACCTGGACTTCGCCGTCCCGGATCTGGACCGGGCCCAGGAGGAGGTGCTGGCCCTGGGTGCGAGCATGCTCGGCGAGGGTTCCGACGGGCGCGGCTGGCGCGTCTTCGCGGACCCGGCGGGGCATCCTTTCTGTCTCGTACGACACTGACCTTGAGGACCTGTGCCTTGATGAGCGACCACACGCCCAGCGGTACCGGTCACGGCCACCGCACCGTGCCCCTGCTCCGGATGAGGTCCCGGGACCCCGACGAGGAGCATCGCGCGGCGACACCGCTGGAGCTGTTCTTCGACCTCTGCTTCGTCGTCGCGGTCGCCCAGGCGGGTGTACATCTGGTGCATGCCCTGGCCGAGGGGGATCCCGGCCACGGCGTCACCGGATACGTCTTCGTCTTCTTCGCCATCTGGTGGGCGTGGATGAACTTCACCTGGTTCGCCTCCGCGTACGACTGCGACGACGTGCCGTACCGGCTCGCCACCCTCGTACAGATCTCGGGTGTGCTCGTCCTGGCGGCAGGAGTGCCCCGGGCCTTCGAGCACGCCGATTTCGGCGTCGCCATCATCGGCTACCTGATCATGCGGGTGGCGCTCACCTTCCAGTGGCTGCGGGCGGCAGGCGGGGAGACAGGTGCGGCCAGGGCCACCGCGCTGCGCTACGCGGCGGGGCTGGTGATCGTCCAGGCCGGATGGGTGGTGCTGCTGTTCCTGCCCGCCGGGGCCTGGAACTGGGGCTTCGTGCTCATGGCCGCCGCCGAAATGGCGGTGCCCGCCATCGCCGAGCGTCATCAGCGCACCACCTGGCATCCGCACCACATCGCCGAACGCTACGGGCTGTTCACCATCATCATGCTCGGCGAGACGATTGCCGCCGCGACGGTGGCGGTGCAGTCGGCGCTCGACGATTCCGCCGCTCTCGACGAACTGATCCCGATCGCGGCCGGCGGACTGGTCATCGTCTTCGCCGCGTACTGGTTCTACTTCTCCGTCCCCATCCACGAGCATCTGACCGCCAGTCGACGGGCGTTCGTGTGGGGATACGGCCACTCTCTGATCTTCGCCTCGGCGGCGGCGATCGGCGCGGGCATCGAGGTGACGGTGGAGCAGGTGACGCACCATGCGCACATCTCCGCGTTCGCCGCGGCTGCCGCCGTGACGGTGCCCACGGCGCTCTTCATGTTCATGGTGTGGGCGCTGCACGCCCGCCACTTCAAGGAGGGCAGGCGCCAGCAACTCGTTCTTCCCGTCGGCGCGCTCCTCGTGCTTGTCACCACGTTCGCGGGGCACTGGGCCGTACCGCTGGCCGGTCTTGTCTGCGCGCTCACCGTCGCCGTCGGCGTCTCGTTGTCCGCGGACCGTTCCGACGCCGGGTGAGGATGCGGAGCACAGAGAGGTGCCCGGGCGCCTTCCTGGCGCCCGGGCGGGTGATCAGCGGGTGAGAAGGGTCAGCGCGGCGCAGGTTCCGCTCGCCGCGCCGATGGCGAGGACGACGGCTGCGAGGCAGCGTTTTCTGAGCAGGCGATAGCGGGCGGAGTATTCACCGCGGAGTTCGGCGGCCCGCTCGGAGATGCGGATGAGCGAATCCCGGCAGGAGGCCACACGGTCCGCCGTGTAGACGCGTTCGACGTCTTCCCGCTGAGCGCGGGTGAGCCAGGGGAGCTGGTCGGTGAAGCGACCGGCTCGCCGGCGGGCGTCCTCCACCTCGGCATTCCACAACAGGTAGCCCTCCAGCTGGGCCAGGCCCCTGGCGCTGTCCTTGTCGTGCTCCACGGCTTCCCCTTCTCGTCGGGCCGTCCTCGTCCTGGGCGGGCTTCCTCACGTCGTCCACCGGTCGCCCGGCAGCATCGGCTTGTTGGCGGCGTCATCGAGCTGACGGACCGCGGGGTGGTGCAGATCGAACGCGGGGGATTCGGAACGGATCCGCGGCAGCGTGAGGAAGTTGTGCCGCGGCGGTGGGCAGGACGTGGCCCACTCCAGCGAACGGCCGTAGCCCCACGGGTCGTCGACCTCGACCTTCTTGCCGTACTTGGCGGTCTTCCACACGTTGTAGAGGAACGGCAGCATCGACAGGCCGAGCAGGAACGAGGAGATCGTCGAGATCGTGTTCAGAGCGGTGAAGCCGTCGGCCGCGAGGTAGTCCGCGTAGCGTCGCGGCATGCCCTCGGCACCGAGCCAGTGCTGCACCAGGAACGTGCCGTGGAAGCCCACGAACAGCGTCCAGAACGTGATCTTGCCGAGCCGCTCGTCCAGCATCTTGCCCGTGAACTTCGGCCACCAGAAGTGGAATCCGGCGAACATCGCGAAGACCACGGTGCCGAAGACGACGTAGTGGAAGTGCGCGACCACGAAGTACGAGTCGGAGACGTGGAAGTCCATCGGGGGCGAGGCCAGGATGATGCCGGTCAGACCGCCGAAGAGGAAGGTGACCAGAAATCCGATGGACCACAGCATCGGTGTCTCGAAGGACAACGACCCCTTCCACATCGTGCCGATCCAGTTGAAGAACTTCACACCGGTCGGTACCGCGATGAGGAAGGTCATGAAGGAGAAGAACGGCAGCAGCACACTGCCAGTGACGTACATGTGGTGCGCCCATACGGTCGCCGATAGGCCGGCGATGGCGATCGTGGCCGCGATCAGGCCGATGTAGCCGAAAATCGGTTTGCGGCTGAAGACCGGGATGACCTCACTGACGATGCCGAAGAACGGCAACGCGATGATGTACACCTCCGGGTGGCCGAAGAACCAGAAGAGGTGCTGCCAGAGCAGCGCTCCGCCGTTCGCCGCGTCGAAGACATGCGCACCGAACTTGCGGTCCGCCTCCAGTACCAGCAGGGCCGCGGCGAGTACGGGGAAGGCCAGCAGCACCAGGACAACCGTCAGCAGGACGTTCCAGACGAAGATCGGCATGCGGAACATCGTCATGCCGGGTGCGCGCATGCAGACGATAGTGGTGATGAAGTTGACCGAACCGAGAATCGTGCCGAAACCGGAGAAGGCCAGCCCCATGATCCACATATCGGCGCCGATCCCGGGAGAGCGGATCGCGTCGTTGAGGGGGGCGTAGGCGAACCAGCCGAAGTCGGCCGCACCCTGCGGGGTGAGGAAGCCCGCCACGACGATGATCGAGCCGAAGAGGTACAGCCAGTACGCGATCATGTTCAGCCGCGGGAACGCCACGTCGGGCGCGCCGATCTGCAGGGGCATGATCCAGTTGGTGAATCCGGCGAACAGCGGTGTCGCGAACATCAGCAGCATGATCGTGCCGTGGATCGTGAACGCCTGGTTGAACTGTTCGTTCGAAATGAGCTGCGTACCCGGACGCGCCAGCTCGGCACGCATGACCAGGGCGAGCACACCGCCGATGATGAAGAAGGCGAAGGACGTGACCAGGTAGAGCGTGCCGATCGTCTTGTGGTCAGTGGTGGTCAGCCACTTGATGACCACATTGCCCGGCTCCTTGCGCCGTATCGGCAGCTCGTTCTGGTAGACCTCGGCATCCGCCGATTCTGAGGTGTCCCTCGTCGTCACTGCGACACTCCTTCGGTCGACGGCCGTTCGCGGACTCGGCGACCAGAATGGACCCGCAGCCAACCGTGCTGTGGGACATCCTTCTCAGCGCAACGATGGCAGCCGCCAAGGACACTCCTTTGGCCGACGGCTGCGCCTCCGCGGCCCTCGGAACGGATCAGGACGGACGGCGCCGACCGCTATCCGCCGGCCCACTCGCGCATGGCCTGCCGTGAGGGGAAATCCGCAACGTCCCGGTCCAGTGGGTGGTCGGTGTACTGGTGGATGCGCCAGGGTGCCTTGATGCGGGGTTTGCCCGCGGTGACGTAGTCGGCGATCCACAGTCCGTCGCCCGCGTACGAGGTCGTGTCGTGGTTGAGCCAGAAGTGACGGTTGCAGTACAGCAGGACGCGATGACCGGGTCGCAGGCGCTTCACCGCACGGATGAAGCGGTCCTTGTCGGCGTTGCCGGCCCTCGTGCCCTCGCCGGTCTGTTCCCAGTCGACGGCAAGCAGGTCACCGGCCTGCTCGGGAGCCTTGCTCACGAAGTATTCAGCCTGGTCGGTGATGTTTCCCGGCCAGAGGAAGTGGTAGAAGCCGACGACGCAGCCGGCCTCTCGCGCACGCTCGGTCTGGCCCCTGAGACGCGGGTTGATGTAGGAGCGGCCTTCGGTGGCCTTGATGAAGACGAAGTCGAGACCGTCCGTGTCGAAGGACGTCTGGTACGCGCTGACGTCGACACCGTGCAGCATGGGCGCCACCTCCAAGTGGGGGTAAGAGGTTCCGGCTCTTCACCCCTACGTGCCCGGGCCGCCGGCCTCCCATCCGTCGGCGGGAAGGAAAACTGATCCAACGCCATCGGAATAGCGCCCGGCTGCGCACAGTTGGTGACCGAATGAGACTTGGTCACATCACGCATCTCTGCATCGGAAGGTCGGAGCCATGAAGATCGGCATCATCGGAGCGGGCAACATCGGCGGCAACCTCACCCGTCGTCTCACGGCCCTCGGGCACGAGGTCTCCGTCGCCAATTCGCGCGGCCCGGAGACCCTCACGGACCTGGCCGAGGAGACGGGCGCCCACCCCGTCACCGCGAACGAAGCGGCGCGGGACGCGGAGCTCGTCGTCGTGACGGTCCCGCTCAAGGCCGTCCCGGCCCTGCCGAAGGACATCCTCGACGGAGCGGCGCCCGGCGCGGTGGTCATCGACACCGGCAACTACTACCCGCAGCAGCGCGACGGCCGCATCGACGCCATCGAGGAAGGGCTGCCGGAGAGCCGCTGGACCGAGCAGCAGATCGGCCACCCCGTCATCAAGGCGTTCAACGGGACGTACGCGCAGGACATCCTCGACCGGGGCCGCCCCCAGGGCACTCCCGGCCGCCAGGCGCTGCCCGTCGCGGGTGACGACCCGGCCGCCAAGCAGACCGTGCGGGACCTCATCGACGAACTGGGCTTCGACACCGTGGACGCGGGCGGCCTGGACGACTCGTGGCGCCAGCAGCCCGGCACACCGGTGTACGGCAGCCAGGGTGACGTGGACACCATCGTCAAGGCCCTCGCCGAGGCGTCCCCGGAACGTACCGCGGAGTGGCTCGCCTGATCCCCAGTCCCTGCGGGAAGGCGGCCGGGAGACTTCCGATACGCGACTCCGAGCGCGTTTCTGGCGGCGTTCCGCCGAACCGTCGGCACCTCCCCGAAGCGCTACCTCAACGGCGACACCACAGGTGAGGCGTCTGATACGAGCGCGCGCCAGCGGCGGTCGAGCAGGAGCCAGGACCTGTCACGCATGGCGCATCCTTCTTACCCGTCGTAGTCGGTCCCGCGGCTGACCGCCTCCCACTCCAGCCTCAGCGGGTCCGCTCGGTGGCCAGCGCGTCGAGGATGGCGGCCGCGGCCTTGTCGGGGTCGCCGGCCTGCCTGCCGTCGCTGCCGGGGAGGTTGGCGCGGACCGGGCCGACGGGCTCCACAGCGAGGTCGTCCACACCGAGCAACGGGATGGACTTCGAAGGGCGTAACAAGCGCGGTTCGCTGCGCTGGACGACGAAGTGCACGGTGACTGCCGCCGAGCCCGGGAAGCGCTTCGTATTCCGGGTCCACGCGATCGGCGCGCGGCGCCCGCTGCTGCCCGGGGCGATAGCCACCTGGGAGTACCGCTTCGAACCGGTCGACGACGGCACGCGCGTCACCGAGATCTGGACCGACAACCGGCGCGCGTGGCCCGATTTCCTGGCCAACGCCTTCGACCGGATCGCGACCCGGGGGCACACGTTCGCCGAGTTCCAGGCCGGCGACATCCGAACCACGCTGGAGCGACTGAAGGCCGCGCTGGAGGGCAACTGAGGCGGGCAGCGAGCCGGTTGCCGGGCTCCGGCGCCTTCGGGCGCCGTCTGCCGAGTCTCGTACGGCGGGCGGCGCCCGCTCTGCTCATGGGTTCCAGTGCGAGGGACGGGTCAGGGAGGGCGGCAGCTTGGTGCCGGTGTCGCCCCTGGCCGCGTTGAGCTGGGCCTGGGTGAGGAACAGGCTCCCGGTGAGGTCGGCGCCCGCCAGATCGGCGTCACGGAAATCGGCGCCGATGAGATCTGCCAGCCGCAGGTCCGCTCCGGTGAGGTCGGCGGCGATGAGATAGGCGCCCCGGAGGTCGGCGCCTTGCAGGTCGGCGCCGCGGAGCCGGGCTCCGATGAGGTCGGCGCCGCGATGGTTGCGCTTCTTGCGCCGGGGCGCGGTGGCGCGCACGAGTTCGCTGGTACGTAGGAGCAGGGCAGCCACGCCGTCGCGGTGCGCCGACACGTCCAGCTCGGCCAGGGAGCCGGCCGGGCGGTCCGTAAGGCGTTGCGTGGCGTCGAGCGCTTGCCCGATCTCGGCATGGAGGGACTTCGCCGCGGGCAGCGCGAGTGCCTCGGTGAGATACCAGAGCAGTTCGTGAAGCTGGCGCATCACCGGGAACACCTGGAACATCTGTTGGGAGGTGCCGGGCTCCCGCCGCCAGTCCCGGCCTCCGTAGGTCTCCTGGGAGACCTTCTGACCGGCACCGAAACAGTCGTAGACGGTGCAGCCGGAGAATCCCTCGGACCGCAGCCGGGTGTGAATCCCGCAGCGGAAGTCGTCCCGCAGATTGCGGCAGGGCTCCCCCGCCTCCTTGTTGATCGCGAAGTCAGCCGAAGCGGTCAGGGTCAGTGCGACGCAGCACAGCCCGAAGCAATTCGCACAGTCGGCGCGCAGAGCTGGGTGCTCGCCGGCGGGGACGGCAGTCGGATCGGTGTCGGGCACGGTGCGTGGCTTCCTCTGGTGTACGTGCGGGAGGGACGAGTTTAACGAGGTGTCACCCATACGCGCCGCCCCTTGATCATCGCCTGACGGACCGGCCGCCGTAACGTCCCGTTTCGCCCTACTCCCCAGGCGAAAGAGCCCCCTTTCATGCGTGTACGTCCGATGGCTTTTCCCCGTTCCGCATCCCGCCGCGGTCACGGTCACCGACCCTTCGCCCGCCGGCTGGTCGTCTCCCTGCTGCTCCCGTTGCTGACCGTCGCGGGCGGCGCACTGTTCGCACCGGGCGTCGCTGTCGCGGCCCCCGCAGCGGTCCCGTCGCTCTCCATCGCCCTCGCGCCGACTGCCGACGGTCCGTGCACGAGCAGCGACCCGGTCGTGTGCGCGATCCGGGAGATGACGCCGGAGGAGCGGGCGGAAGCGCGCGAGGTCCGGATGCGCTACCACGAGCTGCTGGACCACATGGGGCAGGTCGAGCAGCAGATGCGTGACGAGGGCCGGTCGGACGAGGAGATCGCCAGGGTCCTGGTGAACATGCGCAACGAGGCGAAGGACATCACGAGGGCCGGGATGTCTCCGGACGCGGTGGCCCTCCTGGAGGCCCGCAATATGGTCAAGTACGGCAACCCGCTGGGCCCGACGGCCGACCAGCAGTTCGCCAAGTACGGAAGCTGGGACAAGGTCATCGACGCGGCGACCCGCAGCAGTGCCGCCGTCGACCAGGAGCTCGGTCTGGAGCCGCGCCGCTGATGCCGCCTGTCGTGCTGCAGGACTACGACCGCCACGGCGAGGTATGGGTGCTCGACCCGGACTCCGGCCGCCTCTCGCCCGGCACCCCCCGGACCACCGACGGCGCGAACGCGTTGGACCTCTGCCACGGCTTCGTCCATGCCCTGCCGCACGATGCCCTCTCTTCCAGGGCGGCTGCCGAAGGCGCCGCCCTGTACGCCGAGTCGTCGAGGCTCTGGCTGCAGCTCGGCGCCGACCGGTGGGACTGCGATCTGATGTCGGTGCGGTACACCCGGCAACCGGACGGCACTCGCCTCCTCACGGTCGCGTCCCAGGAGGGCCCGCCGCGGGAGGTGCCGGTGCCTGCCCCGGACACCGGTCCGTTCGATCCGTCCTACGACTGGACCGATGCCCTCGCGGACGACTTCTTCCTGTGGGCGGCCGATCAGCTCTCCGAGCCCGGCCACCGGAGCGTGCTTCGCGCCCACTACCTGCGGGGATTCGCGCCCGTGTGACCGGGGCGTCCAAGGTCCGTCCCCGAGCACTGTCAGTGGGGTGGCGCACACTTGGGCTCACGCAGGTCACCGCCGAATGGGGGCACCGATGAGCACTGCGGACGAGACGGGATTCGAGCCCGCGACCGGGGACGGTCCGCTGCTTCCCGGAGCCGGGGAGAAGCGCGCGGGGTCGGTCAGGACCGCGTACGAGGGGATGCTGCAGATCCGGCGGCTGACCAATACGGAGCACGCGAACCCTCAAGCGATTCCCGCGTCTTGGGAGCTCCATCGCACGGTCCGGGCCGTGGCGCTCGCCCTGGAGGCCGCGGGGCTGCCGCCCTCCGCCGTCGACGCGTCCGGCCAACGGGTCGCCCTCGGCTATCGCGTGGGCCCGGGCGAGTCCCACGGTTGCGTCCGTGTCGAGTGGCTGGGCCCACCCGGCAGCGGGGCCGCCCGCGACGAGGAGGAGGCACTGCCGCGGTGCGCGGAAGTGCTCCAGCAACTGGGCTGGACGGCCCTGCTGTACCGGGGACCGCGCCGAAGACGCTTCCTGGAGGTGGAACCACCGGCTGGTTCCCCGCGCGCGGGCGGAGCCTGAGCGGGCTCGACCGTGGGTCGCGGTGCCTGGGAGCCCGTTGTCAGACCCATGGTGAATGCTTGACGGTCCGACACCTCTGACCGGGAGATGCTGAGATGCGCAAGGATGAGATCGCCGCGGCGCAGGCGTATGTCCGTCTACTGGAAGCCACCCGGGCCGCGCTCGCCGACCCGGATGACGCCCCGCTGTATATACCGTTGCTCGCTTCGCCGATCGCGGAGGCCGATGAGGCGCTTCGGAGCGCGGGGCTGTCGGGGAACGAGGAGCGGCTGTTCTCCCTCGTACGGGCCCTTCGGCCCAGCCTGACCGGCTCAGAGCGCTGAAGGACCGTCGGGGGCGCCGCAGGTCCGGCGCCCCTCAGCGTCGCTACGGGGCGCCGTACAGGAGCGAGCCCGGTGTGGTGAGGAGCTCGCCGGTCTCCAGCCAGGTCTTGAGGCCGGACAGGATCATCGGCCAGCCGCCGTACAGCTCTTCGGACGCGCCCTCGCGCAGTTCGTCGTGGGTGACGGTCAGCCGGCAGGAGTCGCCGACTGGCTCGATCTCCCAGGTGACGCGGGTCGTCCCTTCGCTCTTCGCCTCGTCGCTCCAGAGCGCCACCATGCTCTGGACGAGCTTGCGCGGCGGGTCGACCTCCAGATTCCTGCCTTCGCCCAGCGGGCCGGGTGCCCCGGGTGCGCTCATCTCGAAGTGTGACCCCGGTGTCCAGTCGGAGGTGATGCCTGCGCCGAAGTTGTACTTGCTCCGGATGGCCGGATCGGTGATCGCCTCCCACAGACGCTCGGGGGTGGTGCGGATGTAGATCTCGAAGACCTTCTCCATGGGAATCTCCAGCCGGCTCTTGAGGCCGCTGAGCCCTGCGGCCCAGGGCTCCGCGTACTTGCTCACCCACCGGTCGTGGACGAGCCGAATGGGCACCGGGTTCAGGAAGTGCAGCTTCTCCCGGCCGCGTCGCCTGCTGACGACCAGACCGGCCGCCTCCAGCAGTTTGAGGTGCTTCATCACGGCGAATCGCGTGATGTCGAAGCGGGCCTCCAGCGCACCCAGTGTCTGTCCGTCCTCGCGAAAGAGCTCGTCGAGCAGGCTGCGCCGGGTCGGGTCGGCCAAGGCTTTGAACACCGCGTCCATGCCTTCAAAAATATGTGACCTTTTGGTCACCTGTCAACCGATCGGAACGACATCCGGAGACGCCTGGGTAATGCACCTTTCACCCAGGATGAATTGTTTCAAGTCATAAAGAAACCTTGTTCAGCTGCTTGACTGGCCGAGCCATCGAAACCTAGCGTACGTTCCCGATGAAACGATTCACATCCTTCGATCGCAACGGTCGCCGGATGACTCTGCTTACGAGGTGTTCATGTCTGATGTGTCGGCCGCCAAGGCAGCTCTGAAGTCCCAGGTGATCGAGACGCCGTCCTGGGGTTACGGCAACTCCGGGACACGTTTCAAGGTGTTCGCCCAGCCCGGAGTCCCGCGCGACCCCTTCGAGAAGCTGGAGGACGCCGCCCAGGTCCACGCCTTCACCGGCGTCGCCCCCAAGGTCTCGCTGCACATCCCGTGGGACAAGGTCGAGGACTACGCGGCACTGACCCGGCGCGCCGAGGATCTCGGACTGCGGATCGGCGCAATCAACTCGAACGTCTTCCAGGACGACGACTTCAAGCTGGGCTCGGTGACCCACCCCGACCCGAAGGTCCGCCGCAAGGCCACGGACCACCTGCTGGAGTGTGTCGACATCATGGACGCCACCGGCTCCCCCGATCTCAAGCTGTGGTTCTCCGACGGCACCAACTACCCCGGCCAGGACGACATCGCGGGACGCCAGGACAGGCTGGCCGAGGCGCTGGCCGAGGTGTACGGGCGACTGGGCGACGACCAGCGGATGCTGCTGGAGTACAAGCTCTTCGAGCCGGCCTTCTACACCATGGACGTGCCGGACTGGGGCACCTCGTACGCCCATTGCCTCAAGCTCGGCCCGAAAGCACAGGTCGTCGTGGACACCGGCCACCACGCCCCCGGCACCAACATCGAGTTCATCGTGGCCTTCCTGCTCCGTGAGGGGAAGCTCGGGGCCTTCGACTTCAACTCCCGCTTCTACGCGGACGACGATCTGATGGCGGGCGCGGCCGACCCGTTCCAGCTGTTCCGGATCATGCACGAGGTGGTCAAGAACGGCGGTCTCGACGCGGAGACGAACGTCAACTTCATGCTCGACCAGTGCCACAACATCGAGGCGAAGATCCCGGCGGTCATCCGCTCGGTCACCAATGTGCAGGAAGCGACCGCGAAAGCGCTCCTGATCGACGTCGAGGCCCTGGCGCAGGCACAGCGCTCCGGCGATGTCCTCGCGTCGAACGGTGTCCTGATGGACGCCTACAACACCGATGTACGACCGCTGCTCGCCGAGGTGCGCGAGGAGCTGGGGCTCGCACGGGACCCCTTCGCCGCGTACCTCGCCTCCGGAAACCAGGAGCGGATCTCCGCCGCACGGGTCGGCGGCGAGCAGGCCGGCTGGGGCGCCTGAGCTCCCGTACTCCGTTCGTAGCCCGCACGCGCCCGCCCGGCCTCACCACGAAGGAACTCTCATGACGTCCGCGACACACGCCGAAGTCGCCGCGCTTCTGGAGCGCGCCCACCGGATCGGCTCGGACCCCCGCAACACGAACTACGCCGGCGGCAACACGTCGGCCAAGGTCTCCGCAGCCGATCCGGTCACCGGAGGCGAGACCGAACTGCTCTGGGTCAAGGGCTCGGGCGGTGATCTCGGCACGCTCACCGAGTCCGGTCTCGCCGTGCTCCGCCTGGACCGGGTCCGCGCGCTCAAGGACGTGTACCCGGGGGTGGAGCGCGAGGACGAGATGGTGTCCGCGTTCGACTACTGCCTGCACGGCAAGGGCGGCGCCGCTCCGTCGATCGACACCGCGATGCACGCCCTGGTGGAGGCCACGCACGTCGACCATCTGCACCCGGACTCGGGCATCGCGCTGGCGTGCTCCGCCGACGGCGAGAAGCTCACCGCCGAGTGCTTCGGCGACAAGGTGGCCTGGGTGGGCTGGCGCAGGCCCGGCTTCCAGCTCGGCCTGGACATCGCCGCCGTCAAGGAGGCCAGCCCGCAGGCCGTCGGCGTGATCCTGGGCGGTCACGGCATCACCGCCTGGGGCGACACCTCCGAGGAGTGCGAGCGCAACGCCCTGTGGATGATCCGTACGGCCGAGGAATTCCTCCAGGAGCGGGGCAGGGCCAAGCCGTTCGGTGTCGTGCTCGCCGGCCGGGAGGCCCTGCCGGACGCGTTGCGGCGCGAACGGGCCGCCGCGCTCGCCCCGGTGATCCGCGGTCTCGCTTCCACCGACCGTGCCCAGGTGGGGCACTTCACGGACGTGGAACCGGTACTGGACTTCCTCTCCCGTACCGAGCACCCCCGCCTCGCGGCCCTCGGCACCTCGTGCCCGGACCATTTCCTGCGTACGAAGGTCAGTCCCCTCGTACTCGATCTGCCCGCGGACGCGCCGCTGGACGAGACGGTCACGCGTCTGAAGGAACTGCACGCGGAGTACCGGGAGGAGTACCGCGCCTACTACGAGCGGCACGCCACCGCCGACTCCCCCGCCATGCGCGGCGCGGACCCCGCGATCGTGCTGGTACCCGGGGTCGGCATGTTCTCGTTCGGCAAGGACAAGCAGACCGCCCGGGTCGCCGGGGAGTTCTATCTGAACGCCATCAACGTGATGCGTGGCGCGGAGGCCGTCTCCACGTACGCGCCGATCGAGGAATCCGAGAAGTTCCGCATCGAGTACTGGGAACTGGAGGAGGCCAAGCTGCGCCGGATGCCGAAGGCGAAGGCGCTGGCCACCCGGGTCGCTCTCGTCACCGGCGCGGGCTCCGGCATCGGCAGGGCCATCGCGCAGCGGCTGGTCGCCGAGGGCGCGTGCGTCGTCGTCGCGGATGTCAACGCGGAGAACGCGGCGGCGGTCGCGGAGGAGCTCGGCGGGCCCGACAAGGCCGTCGCGGTGTCGGTCGACGTCACCGGCGAGGAGCAGATCGCCGAGGCATTCACCTCGGCCGTGCTGGCCTTCGGCGGTGTGGACCTCGTCGTGAACAATGCCGGTATCTCGATCTCGAAGCCACTGCTGGAGACCACGGCACGGGACTGGGACCTCCAGCACGACATCATGGCGCGCGGATCGTTCCTCGTCTCGCGCGAGGCGGCCCGGGTGATGCTGGCGCAGAATCTCGGCGGGGACATCATCTACATCGCGTCCAAGAACGCGGTGTTCGCGGGACCCAACAACATCGCCTACTCGGCCACCAAGGCCGACCAGGCCCACCAGGTGCGTCTGCTGGCCGCGGAGCTCGGCGAGCACGGCATCCGTGTCAACGGGATCAACCCCGATGGTGTGGTGCGTGGTTCCGGCATCTTCGCCGCGGGCTGGGGTGCCCAGCGCGCCGCGACGTACGGCATCGAGGAGGAGAAGCTCGGTGAGTTCTACGCCCAGCGGACCCTGCTCAAGCGCGAGGTTCTTCCCGAGCATGTCGCCAACGCCGTTTTCGCACTGACCGGCGGAGACCTCACGCACACCACCGGTCTCCACATTCCCGTCGACGCCGGTGTGGCGGCGGCTTTCCTGCGCTGACCACATGCGGTTCCGCCGCGCCACGTCTGCCACCGCCCCGGCGCGCCGCTCGGCGTGCCGGGGCCCGGTGTCGATCAGGTGCGGCCCCGTCCGGATCGGATGAGTAATTCAATGCCTGCGACTTCACGACACGACGCGGTTTTCGCCGCCGTGGATCTCGGCGCCACCAGCGGCCGGGTCATCACGGGCAGGGCCGGACCCGACACACTGCTCCTCACCGAGGCGCACCGCTTCCCCAACACCCCGGTGCGGCTGCCGGACGGTCTGCGCTGGGACGTACTCGCCCTGTACCAGGGGGTGTTGGACGGGCTGCGTGCAGCGGGGCGCCAGGGCCCGGTCACGTCCATCGGGATCGACACCTGGGCCGTGGACTACGGTCTGCTCGATGCCGACGGAGCTCTGCTCGGGCTGCCGTTCCACTACCGGGACAGCCGCAACGGCGCCGCGGCCGCGCGGGTGCTCGCGCGCTGCGGCGCGCGAGAGCTGTATGCCGTGAGCGGGCTGCAGCACCTGGCGTTCAACACGGTGTTCCAACTGGCCGCGCACCGTTCGACGACGCAGTGGCGGGCGGCGCGGAAGCTGCTGCTCATGCCCGATCTGCTGGTGCACTGGCTGACCGGTTCGGTGGGCGCGGAGATCACCAACGCGTCGACGACCGGTCTCTTCGACGCGCGCAGCGGCACGTGGTCCGATGCGCTGATCAACCGGCTGGGGCTGGAGCGTTCGCTGTTTCCCCCGCTGCGCGAACCCGGTGACCCGGCGGGGACGCTGCTGCCTCATGTCGCCGAGTTCACCGGGCTGCCTGCCCGTACTCCGGTCACGACGGTCGCCTCCCACGACACGGCGTCGGCGGTCGCAGCCGTGCCGGCTTCGGAGCCCGGTTTCGCCTATGTCTCGTGCGGCACCTGGTCCTTGGCCGGGCTCGAACTCGACGCACCGGTGCTCTCCGACCGGTCGCGGGCAGCGAACTTCACCAATGAGCGCGGGGTCGACGGGACGGTCCGCTATCTCCGCAACATCATGGGCATGTGGCTGCTGGAGGAGTGCCGTCGCGCCTGGGAACGGGAGGGTACGGCTCCGGGCCTGGCGGAGCTCCTCGCCGACGCGGCGAGGGCACGGCCGTTCGCCGCGATCCTGGACCCGGACGACGCGGAGTTCCTGGCGCCGGGTGACATGCCGGCCCGGATCGACGCCTTTCTCGTACGGACCGGGCAGACACCGCCGGACAGCCCCGGTGGCTATGTGCGGTGTGTGCTGGAGAGTCTGGCGCTGGCGCATCGGCGGACCTTGCGGCAGGCCGCCGAACTGGCGGGCCGGGAGCTGACCCGCGTCCATCTGGTCGGTGGCGGATCGCGCAATGAGCTGCTGTGCCAGTGGACCGCCGACGCGACCGGCCTGCCGGTGACGGCGGGGCCGGCCGAGGCGACGGCGCTCGGCAACATCCTGCTCCAGGCACGGGCCCACCGGCTGGTGGGCGACCTCGCCGACATGCGCCGGCTGGTCGCCCGCACGCAGGACCTGCGCCACTACACCCCCCGGGCGGATCAGCGGGACTGGGACCGTGCGGCGGCACGGCTGGAGAGCAGTTGAGCGGCCTTAGTTGAGTGGTCTGACCTGCTGTACGGGAGAACCGAGCCCCAGCTCCTGGTCACCGAGCGGCGCGAAGTAGCGGGCTACGTCCACCTCGGTGACGTCCGCGAGTTCGGCCGGGTGCCACTTGGGGTCGCGGTCCTTGTCGATGATCTGTGCGCGTACTCCCTCCACCAGGTCGGGCGCGGTGAAGGCCCGGCAGGAGACGCGGTACTCCTGGTCGAGCGCTGCCTCCAGGCTGTCGAGGTGGCGCGCCCGGCGCACCGCGGCGAGCGTGACCTTGAGTGCGGTGGGTGACTTGGCGAGGAGTGCCTCGGCGGTCTCCTTCGCCTCGGTCACACCGCTGCCGTTGAGCCGGTCGATGATTTCCTCGACGGTGTCGGCCGTGTAGCAGGCGTCGATCCATGTGCGGTGCGTGGCAAGCTCGCCTTCGGGAGCCTCGGACGCGTACTCCAGCACCGTCTGCACCACGTGGTCCGGGCCGGCGCTCCCGGCGAGTGCCGCGGTGAGGTCCGACAGCCGCTCCGAGGGTACGAAGTGGTCGGCCAGCCCGCACAGCACGGCATCCGCCGCTCCGACCGCCTGCCCGGTGAGCGCCAGGTGGGTGCCGAGTTCGCCAGGCGCCAGTGCCAGGAGGTGGGTGCCGCCGACATCGGGGACGAACCCGATGCCGGTCTCGGGCATGGCGACGCGCGAGCGCTCCGTGACGATGCGGATGTCGCCGTGGGCCGACACGCCTACGCCGCCACCCATCACGATGCCGTCCATGAGCGCGACGTACGGCTTGGGGAATCGAGCGATGCGTGCGTTGAGCTGGTACTCGTCGCGCCAGAACGCCAATGACGCCTCGCCCCCTGCGCGCGCGTCGTCATGGATGGAGCGGATGTCCCCGCCGGCGCACAGCCCCCGCTCCCCCGCCCCGCTGATCACGACGGCGACGACCGAGTCGTCCTGCTCGGCGGTCGTGAGCCCTTCGTCGACGCGCCGCACCATGGCGTGGGTCAGCGCGTTGAGAGCGCGTGGCCGGTTGAGCGTGATGTGGAGGGTGTGGCCTTCGGCGTGCAGCAGGACGGTGTCGTCGTTCATCTATGCGCTCCCGGTCAGGGCCTGGGCGTGTCTTCCGCCGGTCGTGGACGATCTTTCCCTGTCATTCTGCGACGGCGGTCGCCCGGCCCGGCCAGCGGGTGACCGCCTCGCGCCCCACTCAGAGTGCCTTGTGCATGATGTGCAGCCCGACGTAGCCCTTGACCGGATGGTTGAAGCCCTCGGGCAGTGTCCCCAGTACCTCGAAGCCGAGCTGCTTGTACAGGCGCACCGCGTAGACGTTGGTCTCCACCACGGCGTTGAACTGCATCGCCCGGAAGCCCGCGGTGCGCGCCCAGTCCACGGTGTACTCGCACAGCGCCCGGCCCACGCCCTTGCCCGAGTGAGCGGGATCGACCATGTAGCTGGCGCTGGCGATGTGCGAGCCGTTACCCATGTGGTTTCGGTTCATCTTGGCCGTGCCGAGGACGGTGCCGGAGTCGTCGACCGCGACCACGGCACGGCTCGGCGCCTGCACGAGCCACCACTCCCGCGCATCGTCCCTGCCGAGGTGGACGGGGTAGGTGAACGTCTCGCCTGCCGCGACGATTTCGTGGAAGAACGGCCAGATGGCGGCCCAGTCCTCGGTGGTTGCTTCCCTGATCAACATGGGGATCAGAATGCCCGTTCCCTTCGCGGGCCGCGAATCCCTTGCCCATGGGAACGACAGGGAACCCAATGGGCGCCGCACTCACCGAGCCGCTCGGCCCCGAGGGGCTACGGCGATGCCACCCGCCTGCGCAGTCCGAGCCGGGCCAACAGGCCTGGCCCCGCGCCTCGTTCGACCACCTTGTCCGATGTCTCCTCCGACGCGGACGCCTCCCCCGCCGCCTGCGGCTCCGCCACCACGGCTGCCTCCGGCGGCATGCCCGCCCCCTCGGGCGCGACGCGGCCGCCTCGTTCCTCGCCGGGACGCGGGGCCGCCCTGGTCTCGCGCGCCAGGTCCAGCTCCAGGGTCAGATTGACCCGCCGCCACAGAATCTCGTCCGGATCATCGGCGAGCAGCAACTGCGCCATGATCTCGCGCCCGCTCACCGATCCCGGGCGTCCGAAGACCGGCTCCGGCCTGACCCTGGCCAGGTAGGCGCGCTCGTACGGATCGTCGACCACCTCTGCGAGCTGGACCGGATCGAGCGCATGGGCCTGCACGGATGCGCGCACCCACGCGTCCTCTGTACTGCTCAGCAGCCTGTCGATCCTGCCCGTACGCCAGTTGCGCGCCCGCCAGTCGGTGCCTGCCTCCAGCATCGTGCGCATCCCCACCGGACTCTTTCCGGCAAGCAGCCCGGGTTCCCGCGTGGCGAACCGGGCAAGGTCCTCGGCGAGATAGAGCCACACCACCGCGCGGTAGCGGTTGAGATAGAACGAGACCGGCGAGACGCACCCCACCCGGGCCAGCCGCGTGAAGCGGACCGGACTGATACCGAGCAGTCCGGCCGCCTCCGCCGTCCCCACGGTCCGCACCTGGTCACGCAGCGCTTCAGGGAATCCGGGCTGGGCGCGCAGTCGCGCGATCTCCTCGCTGCGGACCCTCGGCCGCCCGCCGCCCTGTCCCGCGGTGACTCCGATCAGCCCGAGGTGCACGGCCAATTCGAACTCGCCGCGCCTGAGCTCCAGTTGTTGCGCGGCGCGGCCCGCGGCCACAGTGACCGCGCCACCCGCGTCAGCACCTTCGGCACCGCCGGCGGCGTGCCTGCGCGTCGCTTCCGTAACAGCCATGACTGTCCTCCCCCGTGAGGCTCGAATACTCTGTGTGATCACGGTAGCCCGGAGGAGGCTCTCCCCGTTCGGCCTGTGGATAACTTCTCGGCCGAACGAAAGGCACACGAAAGACGCACCAAAGACGCAGGTCAGAGGCGACTGGGGCCGTCGGCACCGCCGTTACGTATCGCTACACCGAGATGTTCGCCCACCCGGTTCACGAGCAGGGTCATCTCGTAGGCGACCTGGCCGACATCGGCCTCGGCCGCGCTCAGTACACACAGACAACTCCCTTCGCCCGCGGCCGTCACGAACAGCAGCGCCTCGTCGAACTCCACCATGGTCTGCCGCGCTCGTCCGGCCCTGAAGTGCCGGCCCGAGCCGCGGGCCAGGCTGTGCAGACCCGACGACACCGCGGCGAGATGTTCCGCGTCCTCGCGTGCCAGTCCCGTGCTCGCCCCGGTCACAAGGCCGTCGTTGGACAGCACCAATGCGTGCCGTACGTGCTCCACCCGGCCGGTCAGATCGTCAAGGAGCCAGTCAAGTCCCCGGTCCAACGCCATGCGCTCGTCCTCCCCGCTCATACGTTCCCCACATCGCGCGTAAGCCTCGCGTACCGCTCCCGTACGGGCAAGCGCCTCTCGTTCACCGGGGCGCCGCTTCGCGCCACGCCCCTCCCCGTCCGAGGATGGCTCCATGGCACACCACATGACTCGGGACGCATGGCATTCCTTCGTTTCGGAGGGCACACGCACAGGCAAGTTGTCGACCGTTCGGGCCGACGGCAGCCCCCACATCGCTCCCGTCTGGTTTCTCCTCGACGGTGACGATCTTGTCTTCAACACCGGTAAGGAGAGCGTGAAAGGCCGCAATCTGGCCCGCGACGGCCGGGTGGCGATCTGCGTCGACGACGACCGCCCGCCCTTCGCATTCGTCGTGCTCCAGGGGCATGTCGAACTCAGCGAGGACCCTGCCGAACTGCGGTACTGGGCTACCCGGATCGGGTCCCGATACATGGGCCAGGAGGCGGCCGAGGAGTTCGGCGCGCGCAACGGCGTACCCGGCGAACTCGTCGTGCGCGTACGCGTGGACA
This sequence comes from Streptomyces sp. NPDC057136, assembly GCF_042670885.1. Lineage (NCBI taxonomy): Bacteria > Bacillati > Actinomycetota > Actinomycetes > Kitasatosporales > Streptomycetaceae > Streptomyces > Streptomyces sp. NPDC057136. The sequence goes on along the minus strand of NZ_JBHUUV010000004.1, from coordinate 91,826 downwards.
AGGTAGTGGCGATGGCCGCCGTCGCCGACTGACGGCAGCCTGTCGCCGCGCCTTCGGAGCTAACTCACGGAGTCGAGAAGCCGGGCCGTGTGCATCCGCCCGGCGTACTCGACCATACGGATCAGGACTTCTTTTCCGGAGTCGCGGTCGCGCGCGTCGCACAGCACGACCGGCGTGCCCTGATCCAGGTCCAGGGCGCGGGACACGTCCTGCGCCCCGTAGGTGCGGGCGCCCGGGAAGCAGTTCACGGCGACGACGAACGGGATGTGGCGGTGTTCGAAGTAGTCGACGGCCGGGAAGCAGTCCTCGAGCCGCCTGGTGTCGGCGAGGACCACCGCGCCCAGTGCTCCCTGGGCCAGCTCGTCCCAGAGGAACCAGAAACGGTCCTGTCCCGGTGTGCCGAACAGATACAGCGACAGGCCGGATCTGATGGTGATGCGGCCGAAGTCCATGGCCACGGTCGTGGTGGTCTTCTGGTCGACACCGCCGGTGTCGTCGACCGTCTGTCCGGCTTCACTGAGCAGTTCCTCGGTGCGAAGTGGCCGGATTTCACTCACGGCGCCGACCAGGGTCGTCTTGCCGACCCCGAAGCCGCCTGCGACCAATATTTTCAGGGCGAGGGCGGTGGACTCGCCGCCTTCCTCCCCGCCCGTGGTGTCAGCGTTTCCAACGTGCTCGGAGGGCATCGATCACTTCTCTCACGCATGAGCCTCAAGATGTGGAAGTACTGGTCAGAGCCATCTTGTCGAGCTCGGTCGGGTATCTTCGGGCATCGGTACGGCGGCAGTAACAGCAGGGCACGGGCATGGGTAAGGGGACAGCATGGCAAGCACGGGACCTGCCCCGAGGGGTGTGATCGGTTTTGACCGACGCGACCGAACGAAGGTCGTCAATTGTCCGTATGCGGTCTTGATCCGAAACCGGATGGTCGATTTTTAGCCATCCGGATGCAGCTGTCAGAGGGCCCGGAGGCCGTCGATCACCTCGCGCAGAATCCGCTCGTTGGGCAGCTGAGCGGGCGGTACGGGGCGGCTGACCCGCACATGGCCCGCTTCGAGCAGATCGCCGAGCAGCACCCGCACCACGCCGACCGGCAGGTCGGCGTCGGCAGCGAGTTCCGCGACCGACTGTGTCTCGCTGCGGCACAGGGTGAGCAGCGCCCGGTGTTCGGGGCCGAGCAGGGACTCGTCGGCTTCATCGGGGTTGCTGTCGGCGATGTCGACGAGTGCGATCAGGTCGAAGCGCACCCCGCTGGGGCCGGGCTTGGTCCGTCCGCCCGTCATCGCGTACGGACGTACCAGGGGGCCCGCTTCGGCGTCGTACCACTGGCTGCCCGGCAGGGCCTCCTCGTCCGCCTTCTCCCGTGCCGGGTACCGGGCGTGGGCCCCGAAGGGGATGCGGGGCACCTTCGAGTGGTCGGGTTCCTCGGTCATGCTCACGTCTCCGTCCCGTCAGCCCGCGGTCTGGGGTCCCACGAGCCGCGGCGGCGTCCGCAGGTGCTCGCCCACTCGCTTCACGAGGCGCGCCATCTCGTACGCGACCAGGCCGATGTCGGCGGCGGCGGTGCTCAGCACCGCGAGGCACGAGCCGTCCCCGGCCGCGGCCACGAAGAGGAAGCCGTCGTCCATCTCGACCATCGTCTGCCGCACTCCCCCGGCCCTGAAGTGCCGGCCCGCTCCCTTGGCGAGGCTGTGGAAGCCGGAAGCCACCGCCGCGAGGTGCTCGGCGTCCTCGCGGCTGAGCGCGCTGGAGGCACCGACGGCCAGGCCGTCGCTGGAGAGCACGACGACGTGCCGCACCTCACCGACCCGCGTCACCATGTCGTCGAGCAGCCAGTCGAGTTCGCCGGAGCGCCGGGACCCCGCCGTCCATTCGTTCACGGTCATGCCTGGTCTCCTTCGATGGGATGACGGGGTCCGGTGTGCGGCCGGTGTCGTGCGGGGGCGGCTTGCGGAGCCGTATGTCCGGGCGCGGGGCCGCCACCGCGGACCCATCCGTTGCGGTACGCGGTCATGCGGTCGCGGGCCTGTTCCGGGGTGCGTTCGGCAGGTGACGATGCGCCGTCGGCGCTCTCCCGGGGCGGTTCGGGGCGTGGTTCCTCGCGCAGTTGGGGGACGAGGCTGGCCTGCCGTACGCGACGGGGCAGATCACCCTCGTCGCCTCCGTCCGGCCGGTCCGGCGCGTGCGTGAGGGGAGTCCGAACCGTATGCTCCGATCGCTCCGACCGATCCGTGAGGCGGGCTCGGCCCGGCTTTCCCTCATCCATGGTTCGGGGACGCTGCCGCTGCCGCAGGCTGGTGACAGGTGGTGTCCCGGGGCCCGGTGCCGACTCGATGGCCGGGACAGCGACCGGGGCGGGGAACACGGTGGCGCGCGGGCGCGGGTCCGGCCGGTCGGCGTCGTCCCGGTCCATCGTCGCCGTCGCGGGGCCGGTGCCCGCCGCGGCGGGTGTCCCGCCCGCGGGCAGGCCGCTCGGCAGCAACGCGGTCGGCACCAGGACGACAGCGGTCGTCCCACCGTAGGGCGAGGTCCGCAGCTTGACCTTGATGCGGTGGCGGGCCGAGAGACGGCTCACGACGAAGAGCCCGAGGCGGTCGCTGTCGAAGAGGTCGAGGGTCTCGGACTGCTCGATCCTTCGGTTGGCCTGCGCAAGGAGCTCCCCGCCCATGCCCAGTCCCCGGTCCTCGATCTCCAGCGCGTAGCCGTTGCCCACGGGTTCGCCGCTGATCCGCACCTTGGTGTGCGGCGGCGAGAACTGTGCGGCGTTCTCGATGAGTTCGGCGAGCAGATGCGTCAGGTCGGCGACCGCCTCGCCCTTCACTGCCGCGTCGGGCAGCTGACGCACCTCGACCCGCGCGTAGTCCTCGATCTCCGAGACGGCCGCGCGTACGACGTTGGTCAGCGGTACGGGCGTCCGCCAGGCCCGCCCGGGGGCCGATCCGGAGAGGATGATCAAGCTCTCGGCGTGGCGCCGCATGCGGGTGGTCAGGTGGTCGAGCCGGAAGAGGTCGCCCAGCTCGTTGGGATCCTCGGCGCGGCGCTCCATGCCGTCCAGCAGGTTGAGCTGGCGGTGGACGAGGACCTGACTGCGGCGGGCGAGGTTGACGAAGACTCCGGAGATGCCGCTGGCCAGTTCGGCGCGTTCGACGGCGGCGCTGAGGGCGGCCCGGTGGACGGTGTCGAGTGCCTCTCCCACCTGGCCGATCTCGTCGTGCGAGGACCGGCCGGGCGGCGCCTCGGCCTCGATGTCGAGCTCTTCGCCCTCCCGCAGACGCTGCATGGCGTGCGGCAGTTTGTGCCGGGCGATCTCCAGGGCGCTGTTGCGGAGGCTCACGAGTTCGACGACGAGCGCGCGGCCGATGCGTACGGAGATGACGAGCGAGGCGGCCACGGCGACGAACCCGAAGAGGACCGCCGCGCCTGCGGGACTCAGCAGCCCGCCGGCCAACGGATCGGCGCGGTCGGCCGCCTGGCGGGCGGCGCCTGTCTCGATCGCGCGCAACTCGCCTCGTACGGTCGCGGTGTCCCGTCCCCAGTCGGCGGCGGTGACCGCCTGTGCGGCCTTGCGGCCGGGCGTGGCGGCCAGCACCTTCTCCTCGGCCGCCTGAATCCTGCGGTACGCGGCTTCGTCGGTGAGGGACCGCCATGTCCTGCCCGCGGCGGCGGGAAGGTCGGCGCCGGCCGAGTCGGCGAGGCTCCGGCGGCTCTCGACGGCACCTGTGAACCGGCGGAGTGCCGGGCCGTCGAGGGTTCCGGTGAGGGCCCCCGTGGCGAGCAGCGCGTCTTCCCGCGACAGCATCTCGCCGGCCCGGCTCAGTTCGAGCAGGACCCGGGCGTCGGAGCCGAGTTCGGCGTCCTGGATGCCGGTGAGCGCGCCGGATACGCCGAACGCCGCTGTGATGGCCTCCGTGTACTGCGTGTACGCGGCGTCCTGGTCGGCTTCCGTGCCCTGGCCCTCGGTTCCGCCGGTCGGCGGGTCCAGCAGGCGGGTGCGCAGCGCGCCGAGCGGCCGGGTGCGGTCCAGGAAGGTGGTGAGGCGGTCCGTAACCCCGGCCGGGACGCCGCCCGCGTCGGCGATCGTGTAATTCTCGCCGAGCCGGAGTGCGGCGAGCGCGGTGTCGGTGCGCCTGGACTGCTGCCGCAGTTCGGCGACGTGTCCCCGGTCCGGGGCGACGAGTTGGCGCAGCGCCGCCTTGCGTTCGGCCTGCAGGGCGTCGACAGCGCCCGAGACGGGGCCCCGCACGGTGGAGTCCACCCGTTGCAACTGGCGCAGGCGGGCCACGTCCTGGGCCGTCGTCACTGTGGCGAAGCCCCACAGGGCGAGCAGCGACACGACGGGCACCATGAGCAGCGAGATGATCTTGGCCCGTACGGTCCTGGGGCGCAGGGACAGGCGGCGCGACTCGGACTGTTCCTCCGTCGTGTGCGCCCACGCCTCCCGATCGTGTCGTTCGTCGGCCGGCGGCCCTGCGTGCGCGCGCCGTCCGCGCGTCGGGGGCGCGGGCCGGGCGGCGGGCGCGCCGGTCTCCGGGGTCGTGCGGGGTGGGCGCATGGCCTCCTCGTTCCGGTGTGAGCTCTGTGACACGTGGTGCGGGTGGTTCGTCCGCCTGCTCACGGGCAGAAGCGGGCGGGCTGAATCAGGGGGCCGGGGCAGCTTGTGTCTCCGTCGGGTTCCGTACGGTGTCGGCGGGAGCCGTGCCGGGCCGTTCGGCCGAGGCGTAGGCGGCCCGTTCCCGGGCCGTGGGCGAGAGTGCGACGAAGGCCGAGGTGAGGAAGAGGTAGGAGCCGAGGCCGACGGCGAGCGGGAAGATGAACTGCATGACCGTGGCGCCGGGCAACCGGCTTCCGGAGGGGACGACTCCCACATCGACGGCGAACATTCCGGTGTAGTGCATGCTGCTGACAGCCGCTCCCATGACGAGGGAGGCGAGGGCGACGGCGCCCGGTGTCTTGATATTGAGTGCGGCCCACAGCGCGGCGGTGGCGGCGACGACCGCGATCACCACGGAGAGCGTCACCAGGAGCGGGTCGTACCGGATCGTGCCGTGCAGCCGAAGGGCGGCCATGCCGATGTAGTGCATGCTCGCGACGCCGAGTCCGGTCGTGAGCCCCCCGACCAGCAGCGCCTGGGGCCGGCCGCGGCCGTACCCGACGGCGAAGACCCCGGCTCCGACCACCACCATGGCGACCAGCAGGCTGAGCAGGGTGAGCGGCACGTTGTACCGGATGTCGGTGCCCGTGACACCGAATCCGAGCATCGCGACGAAGTGCATCGTCCAGATGCCCGTGCCGATGGCGGAGGCGGCGGTGAGCAGCCAGTTGCGACGCGACCGGCCGCTCGTATTGAGCGCACGCACGGTGCAGCGCAGTCCGAGCGCGGCTCCGATGGATGCCATCGCGTACGACAGTGCGGGTGTCAGCCAGCCGAAGGTGGCGTGGTCCAGGTGTCCCATGAATCGGGGACGTTAGCCCGATCGAGGGCACACGACAGGGGCGCAGTTCGAAAGCTGATGGAATATGACAGAGAGATGTTCCCGAACGATCGCACAGCGCTCGAACATGCGCACCGCTGCGTACCGTTTCGTTCGCATGGGGACTGCGCGATCATGTGCGTATGGCTGACGACCGCACACACGTACAGGACTTCTTCACCGTCCGGGCCGCCGACTGGGACAGCCGCTTTCCCGATGACGGTCCGTACACCGCCGCCGTCGACGCTCTCGGACTGAGGCGGGGCGACGCGGTGCTCGACGCGGGCTGCGGTACGGGGCGCGCGCTGGCCGCCCTGCGCGAGGCGGTCGGCCCCGAAGGGGCCGTCCTGGGGGCGGATCTCACGCCCGCCATGCTGGAAACCGCGGTACGCGCCGGACGCGACCGCAGCGGCACCCTGCTCCTCACCGATGTCGCTCGGCTGCCGCTGCGGAACGGGTCGCTCGACGCGGTGTTCGCGGCCGGTCTGATCTCCCATCTCACGCACCCCGGGCCGGGCCTGCGGGAGCTGGCACGCGTGGTGCGACCGGGCGGGCAGCTGGCGCTGTTCCACCCGGTCGGCCGGGCCGCGCTCGCGGCACGGCACGGCCGGGCGATCACCGACGAAGATCTGCGGGCGGAGCCCATGCTCCGCCCGCTGCTGGCCGGTTCGGGGTGGCACATGGACACGTACGTCGACGAGGACGACCGCTTTCTCGTCCGCGCCGTACGCATCGGCTGAGCTACCGGCCCACGCGTTACTCGGGACGTGCGGCTATGGCTCCCACCAGCGCGTCGGGCCGGTCGAACATGATGCAGTGCGCCGCACCGGGAATGGTGAGCACACGCACACCCGACTCCATCAGTTCGTCCGCGCCCGGGAGTTCACTGCTCAGGGCACCCTGCAGATAGGTCCGGTCCGCCGTCGACTCCATGAGCATGCGGCGCATGGTGGGCTCGGTGCCACGCATCAGCCCGGCCGCGGTGCGATGCAGCGCCAGCGGGTCCGTGAGCCGCATGGTCGAGGCCCACATCGGGCGGACATGCTCCAGTACGTGGGCGAAGCCACCGCCGTGCACAAAGTCTTCCTCCGTCCACGAAGCGATGCCGCTGCTCCCCGTCGTCCTCGGCGGGTCCGGATCGAGATTGGCCTCCGTCAGCACCAGGCGCGCGACCAGGTCGGGACGCCGGTGGGCCAGTACTACAGCCACCGCACCGCCCATGCTGTGGCCGACGAGCTCCGCTCCCCGCACACCCGCTTCGTCCAGCACGACGGCCAGCGCGTCGGCATGGTCCTCCAGGGTGTATCCGAAGTCCGCGGGACGGTCGCTGGTGCCGTGCCCCGGCAGGTCGACGAAGAGCGACCGCCGCCCTGCGAGCGCCGGGTCGGCGGCGATATGGGCGTGGTACGCGGCGGACATCGCCCCGAGGCCGTGCACATAGACCGTGGCCGTTCCGTCGCTGTCCGGGCTCGTCGTCGACTCCGTCCACCGGATCTTGCTGCCCTGCTCGTCGAACTTCGCCTCGTTCATGAACCTTCTCCTCTGCCCGCACTCCATCGGCTTCGCCGCCTGCGACCGGATCCGCACAATACATCGGCGTCGATGTATAGCGCCACCGTTGTACGCCGTCGTCGCTGTACCGCGCCATGCGGCAGAATGCGGGCATGCTGGAGCTCGCCATCCTTGGATTTCTGTACGCCTCCCCGTTGCACGGCTATGAGCTGCGTAAACGCATCACGGCCCTCACCGGGCATGTGCGGCCAGTCGCGGAGAGCACGCTCTATCCGGCGATCAAGCGACTGGAGAAGTCGGGCCTGCTGATCCGGGAGACGCAGCCGGGCGCGACGGCAGCCCCCCGCCATGTACTCACCCTCACCGACGAGGGCAGGGCGGAGCTGCTCCGGCGGCTCGCGCAGCCTGCCCGAAGCGACATCACCGACGAGAACCGGTGGTTCGGTCTCCTGGCGTTTCTCCGGCATCTGCCGGACCCTGCGGCTCAGGCGGACGTGCTGCGGCAGCGGCTGGCGTTCCTGGAAGAGCCTGCGAGCTTTTTCTACGAGGGAGACCGGCCGCTGCGCGCGGAGGAAGTGGACGACCCGTTCCGACGGGGCATCCTCACGATCGCCCGGGCGACCAGCGAGGCGGAGCTGCGGTGGCTGCGCGCCACGTTGGAGTCACTCGACCGGAGTGTCTGACCCACGTACGTGCGCGACCGGGCAGCCGCGGACGCCCGGGGTGGGGAACGTACCGAGTGCGGCGACCTCGTAGCCGTCCGGGTATCCCTTGATCTCCGGATTCTGGCGTGCGTAGTGCGCCGTGGAACGGGGCGGCAGGAGGCGTACCGCTCGGGCCCGCAGGCGCAGCGCCCCGCGCGTCAGCCCTCGGGCGACGGGACCCGGCCGCTCGTAACGGAAAGCCCGCAGCAGTGAGTCGTCCAGGAGGGCGAGGCTCGCCCCGCGCACGACGCGGGCGAGGGGGCGTGGGTACCAGGAGGCCATCAGGGCGAGGGTCGCGTCGGACACCTTGCGCGCGCCCTCGTCCCAGCCGAAGTGCGCGTCCTCGTACGCGTCGAGCGTGCGCTCGAAGTCCTCGTACGTCTGGGGTGCGTCCTTGATGCCCATATGGGCGCCGAGCGTGCGGTAGTAGACAGCGATAGCTGTCAGCTCGTGACTGGAGAGCCGGCGCCATCCATAGGTGTCCAGCCAGCGTTTCGGCATGACGACGAAGGTGCACAGCACGTAGCGCATGTCGTCGTTGCTGATGTCGTAACTGCGGTGCATCTGGTTGATCCGCCGGACGGCAGTACGCCCGGCTTGACTGGCGAATCCGTGCTCGGCAACGGTGTCCAGGAGCAGCGCGGTGTCGTCGTAGCGCTTTTGCGAACGGTCCGTCAGTTCGGCTGTCTCGGCCAGGAGTCGGCCGATGCTGGGGACGGCATAGGTGCGGTAAAGGGCGACTTCGAGGGCGCGCGTGATGTCCCAGGGGAACTCGTAGGCCACGGTCAGCCGGTAGATCTCCAGGAAGTCCCGCTCCGGGTCCAGTTGCTGAATCTCCTTCAGCCGGTCGTACCGCTTCGCCATGCTGTCCCCCATCGTCGGCCGGACGTCCACCTTACGAGGAGCTGGACGGCGCGGCTGCACGCGCGGTGCGCTCCATAGGGTCTCTACCCGGCGCTGAGCAACGCATTCCGACGGCCGGCCGGCGGTACGCCACCGGCTGCGGCCCCGGTTGTCAGGGCCTCGACGATGGGGTTACCGACTGGTTAAGGTGCGGGCCGACGGATCAAGCCATGACGAGAACGAGGAGGGCGCTGTGGCCGGGACGCAAGACACGGTCGCCGATGACGACGCACTGTATGTGCTGACCGCGGTGCTGTTGACGCCCGCGCAGTTCCCCAGCGTGCTCGGCGACGACTACGTGGCCGCGTGCGGTGCGCTGGCCCTTGAGCCGTATGCCGAGGGGTACGGCCTCGTGCTGGGCCAGGACGGCGGCGGGGCCCGTTGGACCGTGGTCGTCGACGATGTCTCGCTGGTCGCGGTCGCCATCGCTTCCTGGGACTGCGGGATGGAGTACGACCTCTCGCCCGACGACCGCTCGGTGGTCTGTGCGCTGCCGGGCTGGCCGCTCGCGGTCGCGGTCGCGGCGCCGGGTGTCCCCGCCCCGCACGACCCGCCGCCCGACCCGGAGGCCGCGGGCGAGGAGCCGGTCCCGCTGGCACCGCCGGACACGGAGACCTGGGGGCCCGCGCAGCGGCGCCTGGGTGCGGACGAGGTCGCCGCGCAATGGGCGGCGTGGCGCGAGCAGGTCGACGACGAGACGGCCTTCGGGCGGCCCTCGGAGAGCGCCGGCGACGCGGACGTGGAGGCTGCCGAAAAGGCCGAGGACGGGCAGGACCCACCCGTTCACAAGGCCTCGGAGGACGTACAACAGGAGGAGGCCGGCGAGCCCGAGGTGGCGGACAGCGACTCCGCGCCGTCCGGCCGCCACCCCGGCATACGAAGGGCTCTCGACGAAGCCCGCGCCTATGTCGCCGCTCCGCCTCCGCCCGGCCGCATCCGGTCGGCGTTCGCACCGGGCGGCGCCCGCACCCTGCGCGTCGACGGTCCCGGCTGGTCGCTGGTCGCCAGGACCGACGACATCGCGTTCGCCCTGCTGGACGAGGAACCGGGTGAGGTGCTGCCCATCGGACGCGGACGGGAACTGCCCGGCCTGCTGACGGCACTGGCCGACATGGCCGTCCGGCCGGCCTGAGCGCGTGGCACCGGGGCGCCGGCACCGGCCCTGAGCTCGTCTCAGGGGCCGGGTCGGACTGCCGTAGGCAATGCTTCAGCGCCGCCCGCGAGGCGGGCGGCGCTACGGCGGACGTTATCGGCGCCGGGTCAGCGGCCTATCTGCTTGCGGCCGGCCCTGCGGATCCTGCGTCGCTGGGACGGGTCCAGCATCAGATACCCCGCCACGGGCACCCCGATCAGCACGAGCAGGGCCCACCAGAATCCGATGAGCGGCCACAGGACGGCTGCCGCGACAACTCCACCGAGGGCGATCTTTGCACCGTTGGACATGGTCCCTGCCTCCTTCGCGGCCGGAGCCGCTCCTGCTGTGAGAACGCCCGCACGCACCCATCGGTTCCAGGGAGCCGCGCTTATCGCAGCGGTTCGCCGACCTCGTGCATGTGTGTCAGCGCCTGCCGGTAGGACTCGATGAGTCCAGTCTCCGCGTACGGCATGCCGATCGCCTCGCAGTGGGCCTTGACCAGCGGCTGGGCGAGTCGGAGGTGGGGGCGGGGCATGCTCGGGAAGAGGTGGTGCTCGATCTGGTAGTTCAGCCCGCCCAGGAACCAGTCGTTGAGGGCCGAGCCCCGGACGTTGCGCGAGGTGAGGACCTGACGCTGGAGGTGGCCCCAGCGCTCGCCGTCCGGGTCGGGCATCTCCATGCCCTTGTGGTTCGGGGCGAAGGCCATGCCCAGGTGGAGGCCGAACAGGGCGTGGTGCACGAGGGCGAAGACGACGGCCTTGCCGAGCGACATGGTCGTCAGGAGCAGCGTCGCGTACAGCGCGAGGTGGCTGACCATCAGTGGGCCCGAGACCATCCGCTCACGCATGGGCTGGCTGCGCAGGAACTGGAAGCCGGAGACCTTGAGAGCGATGCCTTCGAGGAGCAGCATCGGGAAGAAGAGCCGGGCCTGGTTACGGGTGAGCCAGCGCGCGAAGCCTTCTCGCTGCGCCGCCTGCTTCTGGGTCCACACCAGCGCTCCGACGCCGACGTCGGGGTCCTTGTCGATGTGGTTGGGGTTGGCGTGGTGGCGGTTGTGCTTGTCGTTCCACCATGCCTCGTTCATTCCGAGGAGCAGGTTGGAATGGACCAGGCCGATGTTCCGGCTCGTCCTGCGGTTGCCCGATATCTGGGAGTGGCCCGCATCGTGTCCGACGAAGGCCATCCGGGCCCACACCAGGGCCAGCGGCAGGGCCAGGAGCAGGGACCACCAGGTGTTGCCGAGGAGCACCAGACCGGTGATCACGGCTCCGAGCGCAAGGAAGTTGACGGCGATGCCCGCCGCGTACCAGCCGGTGCGACGCTCCAGGAGCCCTTGGCCCTTGACGGCCCGCAGGAGGGGTGCGAAATCGCTCCCGGTAGTCCCGGAAGCAGTGGAGCTGCCGAGACTCTCGGAGTCGCCGGGCACCTCCGCTCCGTCGCGAGCGTGTTCAGCAACGGTGGCTACCGCCTGGGGCATGACGTCTCCGGTCTCTGGGCATCTGCGCTGACCTCATGAAACGTACGGATGGGAGGCCCGCGGCAGCCATGACGCCACCACCCGGCTTTTCGGGGGGCATGCCCCCCGCACCGGTGGTGGTGCTGACTACACCACGAGTCCCTGAAGGCAGAAATGAGTGACCTGGATCACAGCGCATTTCTCCCGGAAGGAGCCTTGGGTGGAGTACCCTCGGCGACCCCGGCCCCACTAGTCAAATTTGAGGAATCTGACATCGCTGTGCACAGGCTTCCTGCGGCAACGCTTTCCGAGATCTCTGAACTGTCCCGCTGCTCCGCAGTCTTCCTCCCCGCAGATCCGGCCCGTACCGGCCTGATCGCGTTCTGGAACCCGGACGGTAGCACCCCTCCCCAGGCACCCGGGATTCCGCGGGAACTGACCGTCGTCGGGGCGGACGCCCAACCGTACGTGGTACCGGCGTTGCTCCTGTCCGTACGGGAGGCTCTTCCCGTGCTCACGCGGGCGCGGGCGAGCGGACACGCCTCCCCCGCTGTGGCGTTCTGGGGTGCCGCGGGCCTGCTGGCCCTGCAGCTGACCGCACGAGGACTGCTCCTGCCGGGGCTGAGCGCCACCGATCACGATGCCTGGCGGGCCGGCCCGCTGACGGCGGAGGACTTCGACCGGATTCGGACGCTCGCGGCAGCCATGCCGCCCACCGCGCACGCGGTGCCGCTCGATGAGGCGGCCGAGCCCGTCCTGCTGGCCGAACCGGAAGCGCTTCTGCGCGCGTTTCTGGACGCTGCGGCCGACTGCCTTCCGCGGACACCCGCCGCCGTTCTGGCCACCGGAAGCCCCGTCCTCGCGGCCGAGGAGCCGCAGAAGTGCGCTGATCAGCGTGGTTGGGCAGCCGATGTGGCGGCCGGTCACGACGCGGGTGTACGACTCTCCCTGCGCATCGAGGTCTCGGGGATCGGGGAGTCGGCAGGGGACACAAGCGGAATGGTGGACGAGGTAGTCGCCGGACCCTCGTTCCGGGCCGTTCTGCAGGTCCACAGCGTCAGCGATCCCACGCTCGTCGCCGATGCGGCCGACATCTGGGCGGGCACCGCTCCGACGGCCGCGGCCTTCGGTCCGAGGGCCCGGATGGACGCCCTGCTCGCGCTGCGTCGCGCCGCGCGCGCCTGGCCTCCGCTGACACCGCTGCTGTCGGCCGCGGTACCGGATTCCGTCGAACCGGCGGACGAGGAGATCGCCGAACTGCTGGGGCCCGCCGCGCGGGCGCTCGCCGCGACCGGCGTCCAGGTTCACTGGCCCAAGGAGCTGGCCCGCAAGCTCACCGCGCGTGCGGTGATCGGTCCCGTCGACCCGCATGAGGCCGACGACGGCCAGGACGGCGCCAAGGGGCCCGGTCGCAAGGAGTCGGACACACCGTCCTTCCTCTCCGCCGACGCACTGCTCGCTTTCAACTGGTGGTTCGCACTCGGCGATCAGAAGCTCACCCGGGAAGAGCTCGACCGCCTCGCGGAAGCCGGCAGGCCGGTGGTCCGCCTCCGCGACCAGTGGGTGCTCATCGACCCGGAGGAGGCCAGGCGCGCCCGCGAGACGCAGGACCGCAAGGTCACTCCCATCGACGCGCTCGGCGCCGCGCTGACCGGTTCCACCGAGGTCGACGGCCGCCGCGTCGAGGTGGCGGCGACGGGCTGGCTCCAGCAGCTGCGGGACCGGCTCGCCGATCCGGAGTCGGGCGGGAACCAGACGATCGGGCAGCCCGGCGCCCTCACCGCGACCCTGCGCGACTACCAGCTGCGCGGACTGAACTGGCTCAACACCATGACGTCCCTCGGCCTCGGCGGCTGCCTGGCCGACGACATGGGCCTGGGCAAGACGATCACGCTGATCGCACTGCATCTGCACCGCCAGGGCGTCGATTCCGCCGCGGGTCCGACGCTGGTGGTGTGCCCGACCTCCCTGATGGGCAACTGGCAACGGGAGATCGAGAAGTTCGCGCCCGGTACGCCCGTACGCCGCTTCCACGGCGCGTCACGCTCGCTGGACGGGCTGGCCGACGGCGAGTTCGTGCTCACCACGTACGGCACGATGCGGCTCGACGCGCCACGGCTCGCCCAGGCCGAGTGGGGCATGGTCGTCGCCGACGAGGCCCAGCACGTCAAGAACCCGTACTCGGCGACCGCCAAGCAGTTGCGGACCATCGGAGCACGCGCCCGCGTCGCACTCACCGGAACCCCGGTGGAGAACAACCTCTCCGAGCTGTGGGCGATCCTCGACTGGACGACACCCGGTCTGCTGGGCCGGCTGGGCACCTTCCGTACCCGGTACGCGAGCGCCGTCGAGGGCGGCAACGACCCGGGAGCGGCCGAGCGGCTCGCCACGCTGGTGCGCCCGTTCCTGCTGCGGCGCCGCAAGTCGGACCCGGGGATCGCCCCGGAGCTTCCGCCCAAGACCGAGACGGACCGTGCGGTGTCGCTGACCGCCGAACAGACCGGTCTGTACGAGGCGGTGGTACGGGAGACCATGGCCGAGATCTCCGGCGCCGACGGCTTCGCGCGCCGCGGGCTCGTCGTGAAGCTGCTGACCGCGCTCAAGCAGATCTGCAACCACCCGGCGCAGTACCTCAAGGAGGAACGGCCGCGTATCGCGGACCGGTCGGGGAAGGTCGAACTGCTCGACGAGCTCCTCGACACGATCCTGGCCGAGGACGCGAGTGTGCTGGTCTTCACCCAGTACGTGCAGATGGCCCGGCTGCTGGAACAGCACCTGGCGGTGCGCGGCGTCCGTACCCAGTTCCTGCACGGTGGCACGCCGGTCGCCGAGCGCGAGGCCATGGTCAACCGGTTCCAGGCCGGCGAGGCACCGGTCTTCCTGCTGTCGCTGAAAGCGGCCGGTACGGGGCTGAACCTGACCCGCGCCGGCCATGTCGTGCACTTCGACCGCTGGTGGAATCCGGCCGTCGAGGCCCAGGCCACGGACCGTGCGTACCGGATCGGTCAGACGCAGCCGGTGCAGGTGCACCGGCTGATCGCCGAGGGGACCATCGAGGACCGGATCGCCGAGATGCTGGCCCGCAAGCAGGGCCTCGCGGACTCGGTGCTCGGTTCCGGCGAGACGGCGCTCACCGAACTGACCGATGCGGAACTGGCCGATCTGGTGGAACTGCGAGGGGGCGCCCGATGAACGACCGATACGAGACGGACGACGAGTACGAGGAGCAGGGCATCCCGGCGGGACAGGAACCGGAGCGCACGTTCGCCGCCCTGCCGCCCGCCAAGGGCCGTGGTTTCGCGACGTCCTGGTGGGGCCAGGCATGGCTGAAGGCCCTTGAGGACACGGCACTCGACGGTGAGCAGCTCAGGAAGGGGCGCCGGCTGGCCCGCGAGGGCAGGGTCGGCGCGGTCTCGGTACGGCCCGGCCGGATCACCGCGGTCGTCCAGGAGCGGGACTCGACGGCGTACCGAAGTGATGTGCTGCTTCAGCAGCTCAGCGAGGAGGAGTGGGACCGCTTCCTGGACATGGCGGTCGACCGGGCGGGGCACATCGCCGCGCTGCTCGACCGGGAGATGCCGCCGCATCTGGTGGAGGACGCGGCTGCAACCGGAGTGGACCTGCTGCCGGGGATCGGGGACCTGGAGCCGGAGTGCACCTGTGAGGCGTGGGACCACTGCCCGCACACGGGGGCCCTGTGCTACCAGGTGGCGCGGCTGCTGGACCAGGACCCGTTCGTTCTGCTCCTGATGCGTGGGCGCGACGAGCGCCGGCTGCTCGACGAGCTCCAGGCCCGCAGCGTGGCCCGGGCCGTCCGGGGAGCGCCCGCGTCGTCGGGGGCGCAGGAACGGTCCGGGGCGGCTGCGCGGGCCGGGGTCGGGGCACGGGAGGCGTTCGCGGCGCGGGACATTCTGCCGCCGCTGCCCGCCGCTCCCCCACTGCCTTCGGAGCCGGGGCAGGCGCCGTCACTGGACACGGAGTCCGGCCCGGCACCGGGCATCGATCCGGCGGCGCTGGAGTTCCTGGTGTCCGGCACCGCCGTACGGGCGTACCGGATGCTCACGGATGCGCTGGCCGAGGGACACGAACAGCAGCCCGTTCCCGTTGAGTTGACCGTCTCGCAGGACGCCGTGCGGCTGGCGGCCGATGTCCGGTCGGAGCCGCGGATCGCGGCCCGTATCGCCGAGGGGGCGGGGCGGCAGCGGGCCGACCTCGAAGCGGCGGTGCGCGCCTGGCAGTACGGCGGGCCCGCGGCGCTGACCGTCCTCGACGAGGAGTGGGAGCCGGACCCGGAGTCCCTGGCACGGGCCCGCACGCAGCTCGCCGAGGCGTGGGAAGAGGGTGAGCGGCCACGGCTGAGGGCCGGGCGCAGCCGTTGGACGGTCGCGGGCGCCGATGTCCAGCTCCGGTACGGGCCCGACGGACGCTGGTGGCCGTACCGCAAGGAGCGGGGGCGGTGGATGCCGGTGGGACCTGCGGACAACGACCCGGCGGGCGCACTGGCGGGCGCTTTGCCCGACGCATAGGTCCGTCCGGGGTTTCGTTGTGTTCCGGCCCGGTGCGGGGGATCCGCCACCGGGCCGGAGGACGTCCGTGAGCAGCCTGGGGAGCGCAGCCCCTACGGGGCGACCGGCAGCTGACGCTTGTGCTCGGTGAGGCGGTAGCGGTCGACGATCGTTTCGAAGACCCGCTCGTCGACCGGCTTGCCCTCCAGGAAGTCGTCGATGTTGTCGTAGGTGACCCCGAGGGCGTCCTCGTCGGTCTTGCCCGGGTCGAGGCTCTCCAGGTCGGCCGTCGGGGCCTTCCAGACCAGTTCGGTGGGGGCGCCCAGCAGGTCCGCGACGGCGCGCACCCGGCGCTTGGTCAGGCCCGTCAGCGGGACCAGGTCCGCGGCGCCGTCGCCGAACTTGGTGAAGAATCCGGAGACCGCCTCGGCCGCGTGGTCGGTGCCGACGACCAGACCGCTGTGCGCGCCCGCCACCACGTACTGGGCGATCATGCGCTGCCGTGCCTTGATGTTGCCGTGCACGAAGTCCTGGTGGTGGGCGTCGCGGAAGCTCACACCGGCGGCCAGCGCGGCATCGAGCGCGGCATCGCTCGCGGGCTTGATGTCGACGGTCAGCACGTGGTCGGCCCGGATGAAGGAGAGCGCGAGCTGGGCGTCGTGCTCGTCGGCCTGGACCCCATAGGGCAGCCGCATCGCGTAGAACCGCGCTTCGTGGCCGGCGGCCCTGGCCCGCTCGACGGCGAGCTGGCACAGGCGGCCGGTGGTGGTGGAGTCGACGCCGCCGCTGATGCCGAGCACCAGGGAGCGCAGGCCGGTGGAGGTCAGCCGCTCGGCGAGGAAGGCCACCCGGCGCTCGATCTCCCGCTCGGCCTCGAAGGTCTCGGCGACCTGGAGTTCCCGGGAGATCTCCTGCTGCAGGGCGATGGACGCCGGCTCGCTCACGTCTGCTCCTTGTTCCGGTTCACGGTGCGCTGTCCCGGCCACCCTATCCAGGAGGTGTCCGACGGACAGGAGGAGGTCGGGCCGTGGCCGGCCATGATCCGCCGGACAGGTCCCAGGTGTGGGGCGCGCACGCGTTCGTCGCGTGCTGTCCTCACGTTCAACTCGATGTCACGGCGCATTGAGGCGGAGGGCAGATCCTGGCGCTCATCCGAGCGTTTGTGCACCAGGAGGCCCCATGCCCGCCCGTATCACCCGTCGCTCTCTCGCCGCGGGGCTGCCGCTCGCTCTGCTGTCGACGTTGTGCGTGGCCGCGACGGCTGGTGCACACGACCGTCACGGGCAGCACGGCGGCGCCGGGCCGACCGCCCGGATCACCGGCAGTGCCGTGCTCGGCGACGTGCCGCTGGCCGGTTTCAGCAACGGCCTCCTGCCCGGTTCGGTCTCCGACGACCGTGGCGTGCAGCTCGGCGGCATCGGCAGTGACATCTACCCGGCGGGCCGCAAGGGCGAGTTCTGGACGGTCACGGACCGGGGCCCCAACGGTCAGATCAAGATCGACGGCAAGAAGCGGCGTACGTTCCCCGTGCCCGGCTTCGACCCCGCGATCGTGAAAATACGCGTCACCGGCAAGCGGATCGACGTACTTCAGGCGCTCCCCCTGACGACGGCGTCCGGCACCCCGGTCACCGGCCTGCCGAACCAGCCGAGTCGTGACGAGGCCCCCTACGGCCACGACGCACGGACCCCCCTCGGGTACAACCCGAACGGCCTCGACACCGAGGGCATCGTCCGCGCGGCGGACGCTTCCTTCTGGCTGGTCGACGAGTACGGCCCCTCGCTCGTCCACGTCTCCCCGCGCGGCCGCGTCCTGGCCCGCTATGTCCCGGAGGGGCTCCGGCTGGAGGGTGCCGGTTACCCGGTGATCGAGGCACTGCCGGGCATCCTGCTGAACCGCAGGATCAACCGCGGATTCGAGGGTCTGGCCCTGCTGCCGGGCGGCGATCTGGTGCTGGCCGTGCAGAGCCCGCTCTCGCTCCCCGACGTGGACGCGGGCGAGAGCTCGCGCAATGTCCGGCTACTGCGCTTCTCCACAAAGAGGCAGGCGGTCACCGCCGAGTACGCCTACCGGTTCGACCCGGTCGAGGTCGTCGACCCCAGCGAGGACGACACCTCCGAGCTGAAGGTCTCCTCGGTCGTCGCGCTCGGCCCTCACACGCTGCTCGTGGAGGAGCGCACGGACAAGGCGGCGCGGCTGCACCGCGTGACGCTGCCTCACGGCTCCGGAATCCTGGGCTCGGCCTGGGACGACCCGGCGGCCTCGCCTTCGTACGAGGAGCTCACCGACCCCTCGGCGGCGGGCGTTCCGGTTCTGCGCAAGAGTCTCGTCGTCGACCTCGGAACGGTCGAGGGCATCCCCGGCAAGATCGAGGGCGTGGCGGTCACGGGCCGTGACACCCTCGCGTTGATCAACGACAACGACTTCGGGATGACGGATGGCGCGGACGCGTTCGACGCGAACGGCCGGCTGGTCGACAGCGGCATCGAGACCTCGGTGACCCTCCTGAAGCTGCCTCGCCCGCTCCGCGGCTGATCCCTTACGGCCGACGGCCGTCGAGCACCGCCCTCAGAAGGCCAGCGCCTGCTGAAGGTTGTGCTCGGCGATGGCCGCCATCCCGGCCCGGTCGGAAAGTCACCGTCCAGCAGTCGGCCAGGCCCCTGGAAGACGCCTTCCGCGTCTCGCAAAGTCGCTCTGGGCATCCGTACACCGAGGCTCCATCTCGCCGACGGGGAGGGTGAGTTCCAATGTCTGCGACACCAACTACACCTGCGTGGCGAAGATCCGCAAGGAGTGGCTGCCGCGGGGGGAACCGAACCGGGGGCTCCATCGTCATCTGCGGGAGACAGCCGCACTGTTCCCGCGCGGCTGACCTGCCCCGATGGAGTGCGCCGATGGACCGAAGAAGAATCCTTCAGGGCGCCGCGGCCACCGCCGCTGCGGCTCTCCTGCCCGCCTCGGCGCGCGCGGTGGCCGCCTCCACGGGCGAGACGGACTATCCGCAGGCGGCATGGGCACCGGCGTCGCCCTCCAACTACACAGCGGCGAACCGGCCTTCGTCCCATCCGGTCGACTTCGTCGTCCTCCATGTCACCCAGGCCACGTTCGGCAACACGGTCGGGATCTTCGCGAATCCGGCGAAGCAGGTCTCGGCGCACTACGTGGTGCGCTCGGCGGACGGGTACATCGCCCAGTGCCTGCGGGAGAAGGACATCGGCTGGCACGCCGGGAGCTGGGAGTACAACACCCGCAGCATCGGCATCGAGCACGAGGGCTGGGTGGATCAGCCCGCCTACTTCACCCACACCATGTACGAGCGTTCGGCGAGGCTCACGGCGGATGTGTGCGACCGCCACGGCATCCCCAAGGACCGCGCCCACATCATCGGCCACCACGAGGTCCCGGGCAGCGACCACACCGACCCCGGGAGCAACTGGGACTGGGTGCGCTACATCCGCCTTGTCAACCTCGCCTGAGCCCCCACGCACCGGCGCGGCCGAATACTCTCCGCACCGAGGTTGTCGCGGAGGCCGACTGCGACGACGATGGGGAGATACGGCGCCCCTGGACGGGAGGGTGAGTTGACGGACCCCTGGGTGGCCCTGGCAGCCGATACCGATCCCGGTGAACGGCTGCACGAACTGCGCCACGCCCACGAGGTGTTCACCTCCGCGGGACGGCTGGAGCGCCCGGTGCGTACCGTGGTCGGCGAATCATGGCGGCGCTCGGCGCGGGCGCGGGTCAGCCCGGACGGTGCGGCCCTGGTGGACCTGAACGCCGACGACCTGGAGCCGTACCGGGCCGGCCATCCGCTGGCGCGTGCGATGCCGGTGATCCGCGAACTGATGGGCGCGTACGCGACGGACGGGGAGCATCTGCTCGCCGTGTGCGACGTGCACGGCAGCCTGCTGTGGGTCGAGGGGCACGCGGCGGCCCGGCGGCGCGCGGGACTGATGAACTTCGTGGAGGGCGCCCGCTGGGCGGAGTCCGTGGCGGGCACCAACGCGCCGGGCACCGCGATCGCCGTGGACCGCCCGGTCCAGGTGTTCGCCGCGGAGCACTTCCTGCGGCCGGTCCAGCAATGGACGTGCGCGGCGGCCCCGTTGCACGATCCGCACACCGGACGAGTGCTGGGTGCGGTCGACATCACGGGCGGCGACCGGCTCGCGCATCCGCACAGCCTCGCCTTCGTGCAGGCGGTGGCACGCGCCGCCGAGAGCCAACTCGCCCTGCTCGCACCGGCGCCGGCCGGGGACAGCGTGCAGCTCAGCGCGCTCGGCCGGGACGAGGCGCTGCTGGTCGCGGGAGGCCGCAAGGTCCGCCTCAGCAGGCGGCACAGTGAGATCCTGGTGGCGCTGGCCCGTCATCCGGAGGGCATCGGCGGCGAAGAACTGCTCGTCGAGCTGTACGAGGACGAGTCGGTGACCCCGGTGACGCTGCGCGCAGAACTCTCCCGGCTGCGACGGCTGTTGGCGCCCGGGCTGCTGCAGTCGCGGCCGTACCGGCTGGCAGCTCCGATGGACGCGGACTTCGACACGGTGGCCCGCAGGCTGGCCTCCGGAGCGGTGGCCGCGGCGCTCGGCGCGTACGCCGGACCGCTGCTTCCCGGCTCGCAGGCACCCGCCGTCGTACGGCAGCGGCAGCGGATCGCCGACCAGTTGCGCGCGGCACTGATCGCCCGGGGCGATCCCGGACTGCTCGCCGACTGGGCCTACAGCCCGTGGGGCGAGGACGATCTCCCGGTGTGGCGGGCACTGGCGACGGCGGTGCCTCCGGGCCGGCGGGCGGCCCTCCTGGAAAGGGTGCGGGGGCTCGACGCGGAGCAGCGCGGATAGCGGAACAGTGACGCAACGGGGTTGCAACGTTGTGTTCCCTAGCCTCGCGCCGAGGGCCGTCCAACGGCGGGCGGCACCGGAATCCGGGAGGCCACAGAGATGACCCGTTACGCTGCGCCGGGTACCGAGGGCGCCATCGTCTCGTACGAGTCGCGCTACGACCACTGGATCGGCGGCGCCTACGTCCCCCCGGCGCGCGGCCAGTACTTCGAGAACCCGAGCCCCGTCAACGGCCGCCCCTTCACCGAGATCGCCCGAGGCACGGCCGAGGACGTGGAACGCGCCCTGGACGCCGCGCACGCGGCGGCCCCGGCCTGGGGAGCGACCGCAGCGGGCGACCGCGCCAACGTGCTGAACAGGATCGCCGACCGGATGGAGGCGCATCTGGAGGAGCTGGCGGTCGCCGAGACCTGGGAGAACGGCAAGCCGGTACGGGAGACTCTTGCCGCCGACATCCCGCTGGCCATCGACCACTTCCGGTACTTCGCGGGTGCGCTGCGCGCTCAGGAGGGGTCGCTCAGCGAGATCGACGACGACACCGTCGCGTACCACTTCCATGAGCCGCTGGGTGTGGTTGCTCAGATCATCCCCTGGAACTTCCCGATCCTGATGGCCACTTGGAAGCTCGCCCCTGCACTCGCCGCAGGCAACGCGGTGGTCCTCAAGCCTGCCGAACAGACCCCGGCGTCCATCCATTTCTGGCTGAAGCTGGTGGCGGATCTGCTGCCGCCGGGCGTGGTCAACATCGTGAACGGCTTCGGGGTGGAGGCGGGCAAACCGCTCGCGTCGAGCCCCCGCGTCGCGAAGATCGCCTTCACCGGCGAGACGACGACTGGCCGGCTGATCATGCAGTACGCCTCCGAGAACATCAAGCCGGTGACGCTCGAACTGGGCGGCAAATCCCCCAACATCTTCTTCGACGACGTGTGGTCCTCGGACGACGACTTCCGGGACAAGGCCCTCGAAGGGTTCACGATGTTCGCCCTGAACCAGGGCGAGGTGTGCACCTGTCCCTCGCGTGCACTGATCCAGCGGGGGCACTACGGCGAGTTCCTGGAGGCGGCCGTCGCCCGCACCGAGCAGATCGTGCCGGGCCACCCCCTGGACACCGACACGATGATCGGGGCACAGGCGTCCAACGACCAGCTGCAGAAGATCCTGTCGTACCTGGACATCGGCCAGCAGGAGGGCGCAAAGGTCCTGACCGGCGGTCAGCGGATCGAGCACGGCGGCGAACTGGAGGGCGGCTACTACGTCCAGCCGACGATCTTCGAGGGCGACAACCGGATGCGGGTCTTCCAGGAGGAGATCTTCGGCCCGGTGGTGGCAGTGACCTCGTTCTCGGACTTCGACGACGCAATCACCACGGCCAACGACACGCTGTACGGCCTCGGGGCGGGCGTCTGGACCCGCGACGTCAACACGGCCTACCGCGCGGGCCGGGCCATCAAGGCGGGCCGGGTCTGGACGAACTGCTACCACGCCTACCCGGCACATGCGGCCTTCGGCGGGTACAAGCAGTCGGGGATCGGAAGGGAGAACCACAAGATGATGCTGGAGCACTACCAGCAGACGAAGAACCTGTTGGTGTCGTACTCGCCGAAGAAGCTGGGTTTCTTCTAGACGCCCAAGAAGGGCGCCTGAGCAGGTGATTTACATGCCAGGCGCCCTTAGCGGCAGGCATCTAGGCTGTGCAGCGAGATATGCGGTAACTCCCGATATCGCCCAGCCCTGTCCCACCTCCGACCAGCTGTTCCGGGGCATTTCCGGGCCAAGGCCCGCCCTACGTGCTGTCCTGCGCGGTGTCGTCCGATCGCTCCCATCTCCGCATCGACTCCTCTATCAAGCTGTTGGCATGATTCCGCGCCTCGGCCAGGAACTTGGCGTAGTAGCGGAAGAGGACCTGGATACTCTGTCCGGCCCTGCGCGCACACTCAGCGGGGTCGACACCCGAGGCAAGCCAGAAAGAAATTCCTGTGTGGCGCAGGTCGTAGGGGCGCTTCGCCAGCTCAAGGGCATGCTCGTCGAGGGTGAGCACCGCCTCGCGTGCCCGTCGCCATGTAATCCCGTACGCGGCGGGGTCTATATATTTGGCCGCAGCATTGCGGAACAGGCGACCGTCGGGTGCAACACCGAAGCTCTTTATATGATCGCGGAGCATGCTGACCAGTACAGGCGGGATAGGGACCGGCCGCGTCGCCCTGGCAGCACGTCGCTTCAGTGAGTGGATCTCGTGGACGGCACCATCATCAGTCCACTCCTTCCCTGCCGTGACAACTCCTCCTTTGAGGTTGAGGAGCCCCCATCCACTAGCCGGCAGGCGGCACTGGGACTTCTGCAAGTGGATGGCCTCAGCCGGTCGCATGGCGGCGTAGTACATGCAACCGAAGAAGGCGTACAGGTGTGGGCCGCGACCAGGTAGGGCCTTGACCCCGGCAAGCAGGCGTGCAACCTGCGCCGGATTGGGCACGCAGTCCGGATCGACCTCGTCGGCAACTTCTGGCGCAGACCAACGCAGGCTGCTCAGCGGATTCTGGTTGAAGTACCCACGTTCCACTGCAACCCCGAATACCTCATTCACCGCAGCCTTCTTGCGCTTCACGGTCTTGGCAGCAGCAGCGGTCCCATCGACTTTGCGGCACAGGGCATCGAGCCCCCGGCGCAGCACATCGGGCTCCTCCAACTCGCTGACGGACAACGAGTGACGCTGCAGCCACTCCAATGCAACCTTCCACTCCTCGGGCGGTTCGTCATTCCAAGCTTTCTTGTTGAATGCCCACGAGTACAAGGCCCGCCGCAGTTCACGAGGTGCCTGGGACATGAGACCTGGTTCAACGAAGGCCGGTGTGACGGTCGCGAGGGCATCGGCCAACGTGCGGCGTGTATTTCCCGGCGTGCGGTCCCACCGCTGCTCGATGTACTCCCTCGCGAGGACGTACCAGGTGGTGCGCTGCTTGAGGACCCGAAGTTCGGATGCCGGCAGGCCAGTCCTTGCATCGAACGGCTCACCGTCGGGCGCGGCCGTGACAAGCTTGGAACGTCGGCTCTCCGCGAGTCCTTTCGTGAGGAAGGACTCAGATTTCTCCCTACCGTTGACGGTCCAGCGAACCTCAAAGCCCTTACGTCGTTCTGGCCGCTCACGGATGTCCCAGAAACGAACCCTGTAACTCATCGCCATTCAGGCGTATCCCTTTCACACGCTTCCCACCATGCATCTAGATCGGCGCGGCGGCAGCGCAGTTCGCCATTCGGAAGTTTGATCATGCGGGGCGCCTGGCCACGAGCGCGCAAGCGGTAGAACGCCGAGTGGCTCATTCGGATTTCCGTCAGAACCTCGGCGAGTTTGAGCGCAGGAGGACGAGCCATTTTTCCCCAGAAGTTCGGACGAGTTGCCAGACGCTAAGCGACACAAAGGGGTTATCCCGACTGAGCGTTGGTATGAGAGGTCACTGCATCCGCACAGCTCCACCGCCAAGCACAGCCGCTGCGAACTCTTCAATGGTCGCGACGATCGCCGGTTTGGCCAACCGGCGATCGTGGTCTATGTTGCGCGCCGCATCAGACGCACCCGACAGCTTCTCGGACTGGCCGCGGCCAGCAAGCCAACCGGCATGAGCGCAGGACGGGATGAGGTCTCACCATCCGTAACGAGCACCGCAGACCGTTATCAGTGAGGCGGAGGCGGACAAGATTCCGCACCACTCCACGCTCGGGGGCCATGGCATCGACCACACGCCGTGTTGCGGCTCCAGGGTGCGCCGCAACGTGCGCGGGGACGACCCTGTCTCGGCGGTAGCCGCGTTGCAGCAGGTCTCGCCGAACAGGCCAGCCGCGCAGACGACCAATTCGGTGAACACGACGCCGTAGTCCCCCCGCCGCCGCGGGGGCACGGCCCGGATCGAATAGCGGAATTCGGCATATGAGCCTCCTAATGGGGACCTTGCCGACAAGGCAGCCTGGTGTGGTGCGGGGTAGCGAATCAGTCGCAGCCCTGGCCACACCGGAGTCTTTGCGCCACCTGACCTGGCATTTTCCGGGACGCTTTACGTTGACATGATCCCGGCGGAGGTTTCCAGTCTTCTGGAGTTCTTTCTTGTCTGCCGTGGGCGGATGCCCACCGGCGGCTCTGTGTGGAGTTCTCCCGTCGCAAACCTATTGAAGCGAATGGAATGCGCCGGCGCCGGGACTGTCCTGAACATGGCTCTGTCCCGTAATCGGTGGGTGTGCACGCTCTGTGGCTGGAGGCACTGGCGCTCGGATACCGCGTCGCCGTACGGCCGTCCCGGCGGAAGCTCTTCACCCCCTACCGGCTGATCTCCGCGCTGCGTGAAGCCGGATTCGGGTCGAACCAGGTGGTCCTGCTCCCCACCGGCCACACCGTCGCGGACGAACTGGTGGCCCGCAGCCGACCTGGCGATGGTTTACGGCGCTGACGACGTGATGGCAAGACACGCAGGCCGCCCCACTGTGCTGCCGCAGGGGCCGGGCCGTACGAAGATCCTGCTCACCGGAACTGACTGGCAGTCTCATCTGGACACCGTAGTGGCCTCTGTCAGCGACCAGGGCGGAGCGGCCTGCCTCAACGCCACCACGGTGTTCGTCGAAGGCGACTCGACCCCGGTCGCCGAGGCCCTCGTGGCGATCCCCAGCCTGCCCTCCGAAGACGACAAGGCCGTCCTGCCCGTGCAGCCGTGGCTGCGGCCCGCAGGGTGGAGAACTATCTGCTCGGCAGGGCCCGGGGAGCGAGGGCGGGAACGGCGTCGTGGACGAACTGGGCGACGGCAGCGCGGTCCTGCGCGCCGCGGTATTCCGCGTGGACAGTCCAACCGCGCCGCAGACCGGAACGGAACTCGGCTTTCCCTGCGTCTGGGTGGCCCCTGGCCCCGGAAAGACCCTGTGACCCCGCTGCGCCACAGCCTCGTCACCGTGGGGACAGCAACAAGGATCAGACGCCCCCTCGCCGAGTCGAGCCCCGGCGGAAGAAGAGCGCGCGTCGACAGCGGTGGAACGCACTTCCGCTGTCGACGGGCATTTGTATCGCCCTGTCGGCATGGGGATGCGCGCTGGTGTTCGGCATTTGGCTGGCCAATCTCACCGCCCCCCTTCCGCTAACGCACTGCAGCGGATACCCCCGCAGGCGGTGCTGACCAGCTGGGACAACTTCTTCGGCGACTACGCCGAAACCCACGACGGGGTGCACTGCGGCCTGCACGTCTCCTCCCCGTCGATCCTGCTGGAGAACCGCGACTGGCTGGTCCAGCACACCGCCTCGTACGCCTTCGTCGACCCGGAGATCGGACCCACGCCCCGGCCGTGACGAGCTGGCTCGTCGTCGTCGCCCAACGGCCAAAGGCCGCCGCATGACCCCGGCGCTCGGCGACAGGGCCCGCGTCTGTGACCACGCAAGCGTCGGGGTACTGATCTCTTCCCCGAGCGGCCTCCTGGTGTTCGAGCGGGCGACCCCTCCGACCGGAATCGCCCCGGTCGCCGGCCACGTCGACCAGCATGGCGGCCCCGAGCAGACAGCGCGCGACGAGGTCTCCGAAGAGGTCGGTCTCACCGTCACCCACCTGCACCTGCTGCTGGACCAGTGGCGCCCCAACCGCTGCCGCCGCACGCCCAGCGGTCCGGTCGGCCACCACTGGCGGATCTTCCAGGCCGAGGTTGCCGGGTCACTGCGTCCCTCTCCCCGGGAGGTCCGCGCCCCTCGGTGGGTCCACCCCGACCAGCTGCAGCAGCACGCGCTGCGGACCGCCGCGTACGCCAACGGGCACCTGGACCGTGAGGAGTTCGAGCGCGAACCCGGCCTGGAGCCGGTGTGGTGCCGCTTCCTTCACGACCTTGAGCTCGTCACCCTGCCCTCGGCCGACCTCGACCGGATCGAGGCCGTCCTGTGAACGGCGACCAGGGGCCTACCTCAGCGGGAGCCGACCGCCCAGCCGGCCGCGAGGCGGCGAGCGTGCGCACGGATCCGCTCGCGGTCCGCGGGGAAGACGCTGTCCCAGTCGGTGTCCAGACGAAACCATCCCGTCGGCTGGTTCTGCTCCCCGACGAGCGGTACGTCGCGTCCCGCAACCGCGGCATAGGACAGGCCCAGCGTCGGAGACCAGTCGGCCCGGTAGGAACGCACCGCCACGGCTGCGGGCTCGGGCAGCAGTTCGCTGCGCAGGCCGGTCTCCTCCAGCAGCTCTCGTGCCGCAGCCGCACGCGGCGCCTCGCCCGGCTCCACCTTGCCGCCTGGCGGCACCCATCCGCGCACCCGGTGCTTGACCAGCAGGACGTGCTCGAAAGCAGGGTCGGTGACCCACACCTCGGCCGCCAGCGGCTCCATCGGATGCCGACGGGCTTCCTCCAGCCAGGCCCGTGCACCGTCGAACTCCCATGCGGCGAGGCGGGCATCCGCAACAGCCTCATCCAAGATCACCTGACCGACTTCACCATGACTCACCCGCCCCACCCTAGGCCGACGAACCGGCCGGACATCGCAGCGACGAGCAGGCAGCCACCCGGGGGTGTCCGGCCGACCCGGTGGCCCCTTCGGGCTGCAGGGCGATCACGCGTGGCGCCCGCTTCACACGAAGGAATCCAGCGTGCACGATGAGCAGCTCTCGGACCGGGGAGCCTGGGTCGTCCTCGGCGGCGTCCACCTCCTCAACCGCACCGCGCCATGGCGGCCAGACGAGCCGATCGTGCTCGTACGGGTACCACCGCAGGAGGTGTGCCAGCCGGCCACCACCGTGATCGTCCGCTGGAATGCGCTGGGGCCCTGCCCGGCCGAAGCACTGCGCCCTGGCGGCACCCGGCTCGGGGCGGCCAGGATCGACGGCGGCGAGCTGTTCCCCGACGCCATCGCCGGCCCCGCCCTGCGCGGTCTGGTCGGCGTCAAGCCCGCCTCCGGCCTGGTGCCGCTGTGCTACCTGGCCGAACATCCCGGCGGCGGCTACCACGCGTACGCGCAGATCCGCTTCCACCCCGAGGACGCCTGCTTCGTCCGCACCACCCGAGAACCAGTTGGTCACGGTCCGGTCGAGGAACTGCGCTGGCTCGAGCCCGTCCTGACGGCGCACGCCGAGTCGAGGATGGCGCTCAACAACCACCTGCGGTACTTCCGCAAGCACTTCTCCGGCACCGAGCTGGAGTTCAAGTACACCCTCGACCCGGCACCGGACATCTGGTCCGCGTCCATGGGACTGCTCAAGGCACTGCGCGACGGCGAGCTGGAAGGCTGCCGTCCGGAGTACCGGGAAGAGTTCCAGATCCACCACACCGAGAACCATCTGTTCGACGTCACCGGCCCCGAGCCCGAGGTCGGTTACGCCTCCTTCATCCCCACCGTCACCGCCGGGCACGTGCTCAAGCGGAAGTGGTTCACCGAGGACGCCTTCGCCCGCCGCGAGGAACTCACCCCTGGCCTCGACATCACCCCCGACCGCTTCGAGGCGTTCCTACACAAGGACTTGGGTCTCCAGGTCCGGGCCATGCCGCCCTTCCAGCGCGTCCGTTACGACATCCAGTGCGAGTCGCTGCGTACCGGACACGTCTACGGCATCTTCCTCGACCGCTGCGCCCTCCTGGCGGCCCCCGACGTGGTGCTCTCCCAGTGCGAGCTGGAGTACCTCCGCTCGCGCAGCATCCTCGACCACGACCAGGACGAGGTCCTCATCGAGATGAAGCGGATCGACAGCTGGCTCTGCGAGTACCTCGCCAGTCACGGCTGGGCGGCCGAGCACACCTTCTACTCCAAGCGCAGCTTCCTTCGCGACGCCGTCGCCCTCCGCCCGGACCTCGCCACGCCATGACCGACCAGGCGGCCTCCGGCAATCCCCCGCAGGAAGTACCGCAACCCACATGAGTGATCGAACACAGCATCACAGCCCGCCCTACCCGACCACAGAAGGAGAGGGCCCGGTATTCGAAATCAGGTTCTAGATTTCGCCCGCCTCCACCCGTTACGGCGACAGCAGACCCACCGTTACCCGATCACCTGTCCGCATCTCGCCCCGAGGAGCCCCCATGCATCCCGTACGCCGCAGCGCTCGTTCATCCTGCGTTCGAAAACACCGCTGCCTCCTCGGGCGCCAGCCTTCACCTCGCCTCCGACCGCGCCGCCCTGCTCTCCGACGGATCACGACCGGATACGAGGTACCTGGCATGACGGACTCCACTCGCCTCCCCTCCCCCCTCCACGCCTGGGTGGGGAGCGTGCTGGGCCCCCAGGCCGGTGTGCGGGACTCCTCGCATGACCGCGAGAACTCCCAGGTGTGGAGGGTGACCGGACCCGCCGGCGACCACTACGTGAAAGTGGCGCCCAAGCCGATCCTGTACACGCGGGAGACCCGTGCCTACCGGGTGGCCGTCCCTCACCTCGGTCACGGCAACGCCCCGGTGCTGCGGGACAGTTCCGCGGAGCTGCTCGCCCTGATCCTGACCGCCGTGGACGGCGAGCCGTTGAAGGAAGAGGAGTCACCCGCGCGCCGCCGCACGGCCCACCGGCAGGCCGGCCAGCTCCTGCGCCGCTTCCACGACGCGATGACCGGCACCCTGCTCCAGCCGGAAGCCGGCGCAGTCGTCGAGAACACGGTGGCCGGCCTGGACAAGCACCTCGCCGAGGCCGGCGACCACCTGTCCGCTACGGAAGCCGACCTGCTGCGGCGCCTGGTGAGCGCGCTGCCCGGCTGCGGACCGCTACCGGCCGGGTGGCGGCACGGGGACTTCTGGGAGCGCAATTTGCTCTGGAACGGCCAGCGCTGCGCATTGATCGACTTCGAGCGCAGCGAACCGGGCCCCTGTGTCACCGACTTCGTCAAACTCGCCACCTCACTGTGGCCTAATCGTCCCGAGCTGCGGACCGCCCTGTTCGAGGGGTACGGCCGACCTCTGTCCGAGGCAGAGGAATACGCGCTGACAGCGTTCGCAGCAGCTGACGCCGCCAGCGCTCTCGCCTACGGTCCCCGGCACGGCGACCCGCTCGTGACCGCGCGCGGCCGGCGCACCGTCGAACGCCTGATGCAGGAGGGCCGTCTGTGAGCGACGCGCCTCACCTGCTGATCGCTGACGTGGCCCAGGTCCTGCTCCGTGCGAACGGTGCCGCCCTGTGCGTACGTCGCAGACCGGACGCGACCCTCGCACCGGGGCAACTCACCGTCGTGGGTGGCCATCTGGAAGCTGGCGAAACCCTCGACCACGCCGCGCGGCGCGAAGCGGAAGAAGGGACGGGGGTCCGCATCAGCGTCGAGCAACAGGAGTTCTGCGGCCTCATTCACCACCACGTACCCGGCGACGGCCCAGATCGGATTACCGCCGTGTTCGTCGCCCCAGTCGTGGGCGGGCGAGCCGCACAACGCCGAGCCGGACAAGCACGAAGGGCTGTTCTGGGTGTCGATGGAGAAACCCTCGCCGGACTGCCACCCGTACACCACCGCCATCTTCCACATGATCACCCACGGCCCGTCCTACCGGGCTCTGAACTGGCCGACGCAGGGAGGCAGCGAGTGAAGCGATTCTTCGGCAAGGTCCGCATGGCGGAGCCCCAGGTATCCGAGGCAGAACGCGAGCTCTTCGGCGGGCCGTTGCGCTACGACATGGGCTGGTCCCAACACGAGCACGCGGGACTGGACTTGACCATGCGCTCCGCGCTGCGCCAGATGCCCAGACTCGTCGGCGCTGCCCTGCGGATGGCCTGGAGCGCGGATCGCCGTGCGCTCGTGGCGGTGGCGATCAGCGAACTCGGCCAGGGCATCGCCGCCGCGGTCGGCCTGCTTGCCATCAACGCGGTCATGCACGCGCTGTTAGGGGGCGGAGACGCTGTCGAGCGGCTGCACGCGTTGTTGCCGGGCCTGCTCGCCGCCGCAGGCGTCGCCGTCGTGAACTCCGCCCTGGCCGGGTGGTCGACCTCTCGGGCCGGCCGCCTGGAGCCGAAGGTCGAGCGGATCGCCACCACGCAGTATCTGGCCGCGGCCACCGCCGTCGAACTCGAAGCTATCGACGACCCGGACTTCCGACGTCTGATCGACATCGCCCAGTACGGGCCCGCCTCCGCGCGCCGCATGATCGGCGCCTGTGTCTCCGCGCTGAACAGCAGTATCTCGCTGATCGCCACGGCCGGTGTGCTCACCGTCCTGCATCCGGCGCTGCTGCCCATGCTGCTGGTCATCGCCGCGCCCCGGGGTTGGGGCGCCATGCGGGTGGCACAGGAACGCTACGTATCGATGATGAGCTGGATCGAGCACGTGCGGGCCAGCCGCCTTATCGGCAACCTCCTCACCGAACGCACCGCCTCACAAGAAGTGCGCATCCACGCCGTCGGTCCCTTCCTCCTCGACCGGTACCGGCGCATGGCCGCCAGCGCAGAGTCGGAGCAGGAGCGTCTGGCCTCCAGCAAGGCCGTCACCGAATGGGTCGCCTCCGCGCTGTCCGGGCTGGCGATGGCCGCCACCTACGGAACGATGATCTGGCTGGTCATGGCCGGTCACATGAGCCTCGCCGTCGCCGGCACCGCAGTGATCGCGGTACGGACCGGGTCGGCGAGCCTGGGCGCACTGGTGATGAACATCAACCAGCTGCACGAGGAGTCCCTCTACGTGCGGGACCACGGTCAGTTCCTGGCCGAAGCTGCCCAACGCGCCATCCCTGAGACCGGCAATCCCGTCCCTGACCAGGTCAAGCAGGTCGCACTGGAACACGTCACCTACCGATATCCTGACCGCGACGCGCCGGCCTTGGACGACGTCACGCTCACCTTCCCCATGGGGTCGGTCACTGCCGTCGTGGGCGAGAACGGCTCCGCCAAAAGCACCTTGATGAAGATCCTGTCCGGTCTGCTGCTGCCTCACGACGGCACGGTGAAGTGGGGCGAGGCCGACATTTCCGGGCTCGAACGCGCCCAGGTCTTCCAGCGCGTCTCCCTGCTCACCCAGGACTTCCAGCGCTGGCCCGTCACGGCCGCGATGAACATCCGCATCGGCCGTCCCGACCACGACGCCTCGGCCCACGACCTGCAGCAGTCCGTCGACTACGCCGGAGCCGGGCCCGTCACCGCCAAACTCCCCAACGGGCTGGACAGCATGCTCGGCCGCATGTTCCGCGGAGCCATCGAACTTTCCGGCGGGGAGTGGCAGAAAGTGGGTCTGGCCCGCACCCACTGGCGTAGCTCAACATCGCAATCGGACAGCGTCCTGATTGTCGACGAGCCGACTTCCGCCCTCGACCCGGAAGCGGAGATCGCTGCCTTCGACCGTATCCGGCGCCTGGCCGCCCCGCACCGGGCCGTCGTCCTGGTCACCCACCGCATGTCCGGTGTCCGTCACGCCGACCGCATCTACGTCCTCAACCAAGGGCGCCTCGTCGAGCACGGCACCCACGACGACCTCATGGCCGCAGGCGGGCGGTACGCCGCCATGTTCGACACCCAGGCCGCCCAGTACGCCCCGACCCCGAACGTCCCGAAGCCTGCTTCGCCCAGCGTCTTGGACAAGGCATGACCCGCTCCACCGAAAGGCAGAGCATGTCCTCCTCCCTCCCTCCGTCAGCACGCGTTGCATCGCAGTCCGTTCTGTCAGCAGCGCAGTACGCCGCAACCCGGCACGCGGTGTGGCTCGGGGCCGCCGCGATCATCACCGATCAGGTCGGCCGCGTCCTGCTGGTCCACCCGACCTACCGCGAGGACGACCGGTGGCTGCTGCCCGGCGGAGTCGTCGAACCCGGCGAACACCCGCACGCCGCCTGCCAGCGCGAGATCACCGAGGAACTGGGCCTGGCGGAACTGGCCCTGTCGGGCGTGCTTGCCGTCCACTCCCTCTCGCCGCACCACCCAGACATCAGGCCCGCCGCGCCCTTCCCTGGAGAGATCCGGTACGTCTTCGACGGCGGAACCCTCACCCCCGACCAGGCGAAGGCGATCCGCCTGCCTCGCGAGGAGCTGTCCGAGTACGCCTTCCTCGAAACCCGGGACGCGGTGCAGCGGCTGCGCCCCGTGGACGGGCAGATCATGCTCGCCGCCTACCGTGCCCGGCTCGGGAACACCGCCACCGCGCACCTCGCCGACGGCCGGCACATCTTCGACGTCCCGGCGCTGGATCGCCATGACGTCCACGTCCGCTACCGGCCCATGTGGGACAGTCCCCTCAACCGTGGCCCTGTGCCCGAGCGGCTCCCCGTGCAGCAAGCCTGGGCGTGGTGCTTCGTTCCCGACGGCCGGGTCGCCCTCGTTGCCGACCCCGGCCCCCGGGGCGCCATGCCCATGCTGCCAGGCGGCACCGTGGAGAAGGCCGACACGACGCCCGAGGCAACCCTCCACCGCGAAGCCGCCGAGGAAGCCCAGCTCACCCTGACCGACCCGGTGCGACTGGGCTGGGTGCTCGATGAGACGGGCGAGGTCTACGGCGGGGTGGGGCCCAACGCCAGGCTCCGCCTGGCCGCCCGTGTCACCGGCATCGGGCCGGCGGCCGTCGACCCCGCCACCGGCCGCCCCTTCGCACGCCTGCTCGCCACCCCCGCCCAGGCAGCTGCCCTGCTCGGATGGGGCCCGCCAGGGGCGCGGCAAGCCCGCCTCGCCACTGAAACGGCCCGGGAGCGGTGGGGCCTGCCCACCGCTGGCCCCACCGCCATCGAGGAAGTCCCGGCGGAGGGGATGCGGCTGAGCTGAAGCGAACGCCCCCGCCTTGACTCGTTCCGCATCGCGCCCCTCCGAGGTACACCCATGCCGATGTCGCACCACCACATCCGCACCACCGTCGAGACCTATCTCGCTCGTCACCCTCACGAGCGACCGCAGCTCGGCGGCCTCCTGGAAGCCCTCGACCGGCCCACCGACATCGCCAGCCGCTCCACCTTCTCCGGGCACGTCACCTGCGGTGCCATCGTCGTCGACCCCCTCGGCCGCGTCCTGCACGTGCTGCACCTGGCGAGCGGGAAGGTCCTCGCTCCCGGCGGGCACGCCGAACCCGTCGACGAGTCCCTGGCAGAGGCGGCCCTGCGGGAGCTGCACGAGGAGACCGGGATCCCACCCCAGGCCGTGGCACCGTGGCCCGGCTACGAGGCCGTGCCGTTCGACGTCGACATCCACGACATCGACGCCCACCCAGGCAAAGGCGAACCCGGCCACCAGCACTTCGACTTCCGCTTCCTCTTCCGCCTACGCACCGCCACAGAGGTGCCCGTGGTGCTGCAGGAAGAAGAAGTCGGCGGCATCGAGTGGCGGCCCCTGGACAAGGTGGCCTCCCCCTCCCTGCGCGACAAGCTGCTCAAGCTCACGCCCGCCGTCGAACCGGAGACGGCCAACGCCTCCGCCCTGATCTACAACGACCGCGGTGAATACCTGCTCCACCTGCGCGACTACTTCCCCGGCCAGATCTGGGAGCCGGGCATGTGGTCGCTCCTCGGCGGCGGCCGAGAACCCCAGGACACCACCCTGGAACACACCGTGCGACGCGAACTCGACGAAGAAGCCGGACTGCACATCCCCGACCTGACCCCGTTCGGCACCGAGGAAGCGGTCGACGCCGCCGGCGCGACCCTGCCCATCGCCATCTACGCCGGAAACTGGAACGGCGACCCACGCGAACTCCGTCTGACGGAAGGGGTGATGCTTGCCTGGTTTGCTACCGACGATCTCCACCGTCTGCGCATCACAACCTCCACCAGCGACCTCGTGCGACGCCACGCCGCCACCTTCCCAGCCATCGCCTCCACTCTCACCTCAAACGTCGCCCACGCTTCGGAAGCCGAGCGTCGACCGGCCTCTCCCAGCGGCACCGTCCCCAACGTGATCGGCGTCCACCTCTATCTGGAGCGCCCCGACGGAACAGTGCTGCTCGGGCTTCGCCACCCCGATTCCGCGTTCGCACCCTCCACCTGGCACACCCTGGCCGTTCATTAGGCAAGTGCGTTGTCGGGCAACAAGGTGTCGACTGCTTTAGAACACGTGCCCGACCCTCCCAGAGAGGACCCTCATCCGGCCTCGAACTCCTGGAGCCACGGCCAGGGGCAAAGTAGCTATCCGTAATCAGACGCTTCCAGTACGT
Source organism: Streptomyces sp. NPDC057136 (assembly GCF_042670885.1). Lineage (NCBI taxonomy): Bacteria > Bacillati > Actinomycetota > Actinomycetes > Kitasatosporales > Streptomycetaceae > Streptomyces > Streptomyces sp. NPDC057136. Next base: position 57,284 of record NZ_JBHUUV010000004.1, on the reverse strand, counting down.
TCTCATCGTGGTCGCGGAGCATCCGCATGATGGTGGCCGCTGACGGGTGCTGGCCCTTCTTCTTCCCGGTGGAGATGACGAGCCGCTCGGTGATCTCCCGCAGGCTCGCCGCAGCGTAAGATCCCTGGCTGCCCGGTTCCGGGCCGCCGTGTACGCAGCGCCTGCTGCCGCCCCGATCATCTCGTCTGAGTTGTCCGGCAGGGCGCTGAGGCTGTTTAGCGCTACGGCAGTGTGCGGCACCGGCAGCTGCCAGGCCGACCACGCCGGCGGGTTCTTGGGGGTCGCCGGTCTCCCCGGCGGCTTCTGCTGCGGCCTTCAGCGGGCGGGCGGCCAGTTCCGTAAAGCCAGCAGGTCCCAGTCAGGTACCGGGCGACTGATGTCGCGTGCCAGCGGGTGCAGCCGCGCGTCCAGCCCGGCCGCGGAGTGCCGAGTCAACTCGACACTTCCTCCCGTCGCCGGTCATCGCCGGCTGTGGCGGGGATGGCGTTGTCGATGAGGACGGCGGCGATGGCGGCGGCGGTGGGGAAGGCGTCGGCGTCGAGGACCCGGGTGCGGGCCGCGGCGCCGTCGATGAGGAGCGCGAGCTGCTCGCCGAGCTGTTCGGGGTCGGCGGCGCCGGCTTCGCGGGCGGTTTCGGCGAGCCGCGCGGCGACGGCCTTCTTGTAGTCGCGTGCGTACTGGGATGCGGGGTGCTGGGGGTCGTGGAGTTCGACGGCGGCGGCGATGTAGGGGCACAGGGGGGTGGTGGGGGGGATATCGAAGGCGGCGAGGAGTCGTTCGCGGGGCGTGTGGTCGGTGCGGTCGAACACGCCGGACAGAACGGAGGGGTCGAACCGGCGCAGGTACTCGGCGACGAGTTCGTCCTTGCCGGTGAAGTGTTGGTAGGCGGTGCGCTTGGACACCTGGGCCGCCGCGCAGAGCTGGTCCATGCCGGTGCGGTTGATGCCCTGCTCGCGGAACAGCTGCTGGGACGCGCCGAGGATGCGCTCGCGGGCGCCCCGGCCGCGGCGGCTACCCGTGGGGCCCTTCTCCAACTCCGTCATGGGCCCAGCGTACCGCAGCTCGGTAACGACCGGTGTACATAGTTGCGCCCCAGCCACCCGCCCCGTACGTTAAGCACACAGGGCGGTGTACATAACACCGTCATCCCAGGTGCGCACGGCACCACCGACCCAAGGGAATGACTATGGGAAAGCTTGACGGGAAGGTTGCGGTCATCACCGGCGGCAGCACCGGCATGGCGCTGGCCGGCGCGAAGCTGTTCGTCGACGAGGGAGCGCACGTCTTCATCACCGGCCGCCGCCAGGACGCCCTGGACGAGGCCGTGAAGCAGATCGGCCGCAACGTCACCGGCGTCCAGGGCGACGCCGCCAACCTCGACGACCTGGACCGCCTGTACGACACCGTCAAGCGGGAGAAGGGAAGCCTCGACGTGCTGTGGGCCAGCGCCGGCGGGGGCGCGCCCGCACCGCTCGGCGAGATCACCGAGGCCCAGTTCGACACCTGGTTCGGGCTCAACGCCCGCGGCACCCTGTTCACCGTCCAGAAGGCCCTCCCGCTCTTCAACGACGGCGGCTCCATCCTCATGACCGGCTCCAACGCCTCCCTCGGCGCCTTCCCCGGCTGGAGCGTCTACGCCGGCAGCAAGGCTGTCCAGCAGGCATGGGCCCGCGTCTGGCTCAACGAGCTCAAGGACCGCCGCATCCGCGTCAACGTCCTGACCCCCGGCCAGGTCGCCACCGCCAAGCAGGCAGAGCTCTTCGACGAGGCCACCAAGCGCCAGTTCGAGTCCCTCATCCCCCGCGGCCAGATGGGCCGCCCCGATGAAATCGCCACCGCCGCCCTCTTCCTCGCCTCCGACGACTCCAGCTACGTCAACGGCATGGAACTCGTCGCCGACGGCGGCACCACCGCCATCTGAACCGAACAACCACAACCAGGGCAGGACACCTCATGAGCAACATCAGCATCATCGGCACCGGGAACATGGCCCGCACCATCGGCGCGCGGGCGATAGCGGGCGGCAACACCGTCGAGATCATGGGCCGCGATCAGTCCAAGGCCGCCGACCTGGCCAAAGCTCTCGGCGGCGCCGCCACGACGGGAGAATGGGGCACCGCCCCGGCCGGGGACATCGTCATCGTCGCCCTGCTGCACGACGGCGTCGTACCGGCCGTCGCCCAGTACGGAGAAGCTCTCGCGGGCAAGGTCATCGTCGACATCAGCAACCCCTTCAACTCCACGTTCGACGGGCTGGCCCACCGCGAGGAGACCTCCATCGCGCAGGAAGTCGCCAAGGCGGCCCCGGCCGGCGCCAGCGTGGTGAAGGCGTTCAACACCGTCTTCCGCCATGTCCTGGAAAAGGGCCGGCCCGACGTCTTCATCGCCGGCGACAGCACGCAGGCAAAGGCAAGTGTGGAAGCGTTCATCGAGAGCCTCGGGATGCGCCCGCTGGACGTCGGCGGCCTGAAAATGGCGCACTGGCTGGAGGGAGCGGGCGTGGTCACGGTGGGCCTCGCCAACCACGGAGTGGGGAACTTGGACTTCGCCCTCAGCATCACCGAGCTTCCCGTCTGACCAGACGGTTGACGGAACACCGAAGGGGCTCGCCAAGAAGCTTGGTTTCACACTTCCCATAATCGGGCCCGCTATCAGCAGCGCAGCTGGCCTGAGCGCGTTCTGCCGCGGGATCGAGGACCTTGGCTACGACACGCTGTGGGTCGGCGATCGTCTGGTCCAGCCGGTCGATATGCACAGCACCTATCCGGGCAAAGAGCAGCCGTACCCGCCGCAGATGAAGCGTTACCTCGACCCGGTGCTGCTGTGGACCGTCGCCGCGACTGCGACCAGCCGGGTGCGGCTGAATGCCAGCACGCTCAGCACCTTCTACTACGAGCCGCCGCACCTGGCCCGGATGCTGACCACGCTCGACGTGCTCAGCGACGGCCGGCTCGAGGTCGGCGTGGGACTCGCGCGCGCTCCGCAGGTGGAGGCAGCGGCAGTTCCGGCATGAGACCTGGGCCGGTCCTGGCTGGAGCCCAGGCAACGTGCGTGAGCGTCACCTGGGGTGTCGGTGGCAGTCATGAGGGGGATGCGTCGCCTCTGCTGGCCGCGGTGGCGCTCTGGACGCAGTCGTGGAGCAGGGTGCGGCGCTGGTCATGTACGTCATCGTGTTCTTGGCTGCTGGCCGCATATACGTTGCTGACCGGTGACCAGGCCATGGACATGGCGATGACCATGGCCATGATGTCGAACGGGTCACCTGCGCGGACCCGCCCGGCGGCCTGGGCTTCGGCGATGGCCGTGAGCTTGCGGTCGTCGTAGTGCTGGTGGGTCTCGACGAGGTGCCCGGCAGGCCGGCGCTCCAGTCGTGTCCAGGTCGCCAGTCGGATGAGGTCGGGGCGGCGCAGGTATTCGTCGTAGAGACGAACGGCCCAGTCCGCGAGATCGTCGGCGTCGATGGGCACGACGTTGGTGATGCGCTCCAGCGAGCTGAGGAAGATCGCGTCGAAGAGTCGTTCCTTATCGCCGAAGTAGGCGTAGAGCTGTGCCTTGTTGGTGCGCGCTGCCGACACGATGCGTTCGATGCGCGCCCCGGCGATGCCGTGCTGGGCGAACTCTTCGGTGGCGGCGTCCAGGATGCGCTGGTAGGTCGCGGCGCCTCGCGAGGTCTGGGGCTGTTCCGGCATGCCCACACTCTACCAAACAGAACAGTTGGTTTGCCTTGGGGTGCGGTCGCGCTTACGCTGCAACAGACAGAACAGTCTGTTTAAGGAGTCACGTATGCGAACGACCACCGGATGGCAGGCGGCCGCCCCGACGGCGCTGCGGCGCACGTCGCTGGAGCGCCGTGACCTGCGCCCGGATGATGTCGCGGTGCAGGTCGACTACTGCGGCGTGTGCCACACCGACCTGCACGCCCTGCACGCCTACGACCAGCACACGAAGGCACCCCTGGTGCCCGGTCACGAATTCACCGGCGTGGTGGCCGGGATCGGCCCCAAGGTGACCACCTTCTCGGTCGGCGACCGCGTCGCGGTGGGCAACATCGTCGACTCCTGCGGCGTGTGCGCCATGTGCGAAGCCGGACAGGAGAATTTCTGCCACTCCTTCCCGACTCTGACCTACGGCGGCGCCGACCGGCAGGACGGGTCGACCACCCTGGGCGGCTACTCCCGCGAGTACGTCGTGCGCGACGCCTTCGCCTACCCGCTCCCCTCCGGTCTCGACCCGGCCGCAGCCGCCCCGCTGATGTGCGCAGGCGTCACCGTCTGGGAGCCCCTGCGCTCCCTCGGCGTGGGCCCCGGCAGTCGCGTCGCCGTGGCCGGCCTCGGCGGCCTGGGTCACCTCGCGGTCAAGATGGCCGTGGCACTCGGCGCCACCACGACCGTCATCAGCCGCAGCCAGGACAAGCGCGACGACGCCCGCAAGCTCGGCGCTCACGACTTCATCGCCTCCACCGACACCCAGAAGATGGCCACGGCACGTGACACCTTCGACGTCGTCATCGATACCATCTCCGCCCCTCACGACCTCGCTCCGTATCTGAAGCTGGTGGCGATGGACGGCACCCTCAGCCTCCTCGGGTACCTGGGCGCCGTCACCGTCGAGGTCATGGACCTGCTCATCGGCCGCAAGAAGCTCAGTTCCGCGGGCAGCGGAGGCCGCCTGGCGACAGCCGAGATGCTCCAATTCTGCGCTGACAACAGCATCGCCGCCGACATCGAAGTACTCCCGTCGTCGCAGGTGGAAACGGCACTCGACCGCCTCCGGCGGAACGACGTCCGCTACCGCTTCGTGCTCGACATGTCCGACCTGGACTGAAGAGACGGTGGGCCGGGCCATGGCGTGCGGGCCGGACAACGGCGCGCGCATGGCCCGGCACTCCGCCCCGTACCCTTGCCATTTGCCGGACTCGTTGCGGTTCGGGTCTCTTGCTGTGCGCGATGTTGGCAATCCGCACGACCGAAGACCGCACTCCCCGCTCGGGGAGGCCGAGGCCAGCTGACGAACCAAGGGGTCCGCCTCGTCCGCGTCCGCTTAAGTACCACCGTGAGCTCTCGGGCGAGCACCGTGTCGTCGCCGGGTACTCCCCGCGCATCCGTGCTATGTGCTGCGTGGGTCAGCCGTGCTTGACCAGGTCGTTGACGGCCTGGGTGTCTTTGTAGAAGGCGTTCGCGCCGTGGATCTTCCCCTCACGCACCGTGTAGTGCTCCACAACCTCCATCGGCAGTCGACGCCCGCTCTTCCTGGAGACGAATACAAGATTGAGCCGCATCTCCACTACCTCGCCAGCTTCGAGGACGGCGTAGTCCCGCACAATCATTTCTGCCGAAGTGTTGATCGCGCCTTCCAGGCGTGCGAACCCGTCAGGTCCTCGCCACTGCCCTGACCAGGGCAGGGTCTCGGCCTCCTGCCAGACCGCCTCCTCGTCGACCATCTCCAGGGCCCCACTCAGGTCACCGGCTTGCATGCGGGTCACGAACTTCTCCAGCGTCGCCACATCGTTGTTGCCGGCTGGGGTGCCGGAGGGGAAGTAATGGCCGTTGTCCAGATCGGCGAGCAGGCTGGGTTGAGCGGGTTCCCAGCCGAGGGCCTGGCGGGTGATGAGGTTGGACGCCGGGTAGTTCTGCGTGACGACGTTCGCGAGGAACCCGAAGTATCCCGGCACCATCAGGTCGTCTGCGGGAATGCTCACCGCGGGCAGGCCCAGGCGGCTGCCAATGGCCTCGGCGATCTCGCGGAACGGGATGCCCCCATCCTCAACCGCGTGCCAGTATTTGCCAGCCGGACCCTTCTCCAGCGCCAAGCGGAACAACGAGGCGACATCGCGGACGTGCACGGCGTTCCACAGGTTCGCGCCGTCTCCGGGGTAGCCGGCGAAACCCTTCTCCTTCGCGAGCGCGATCAGCATGGGGAGGAAGCCCGCATCGGTCGTGCTGTGCATGATGTTGGCAATCCGCACGACCGAAGACCGCACTCCCTGTTCGGCGAGACCGATTACGGCGGCTTCCACGACATTGCGAACCCGGAGGGTGCCCTTGTGCTCATCACCGACAGAAAGGGCCGGGTCCTCCTCGGTGGCCGGCCGGCCCAGCTTCCCGGGCGACCCTATGCTCCCCGCCGCGACGAGCGGCTTTCCGGTTCCCGCGAGTGCCTCGCCGTACGCGAGCATGATCGGGAGTTCCGCGGCGGCCACGGCGCCCATCCCGCCGGACGGAAGCAGGTCTTGCCGGTGCGCGACGTGGACGACGCCGTCGGAATCCGCAGCCGCCTCCTTGAGCCCGTCGAGATCCTGGAGGTCGCCGCGGCGCACCTTCGCGCCGAGCGCGGACAGCGCCGCCGCGGCCGTGTCCGATCGGGCCAGGCCGGTGACCTCGTGCCCGGCGGCGACGAGCTCGGGGATGATGTACGAACCGGAATGGCCGGTCCCGCCAGTGACGAAAACGCGCATGCTACTGGTCCTTGTGATTGATGTGGCGCGAGAAGTGGTGGTGTGGGCGCGCTCAGGCAGAAGTGTTGACGCCGAGGGTGAAGTTGAAGCTCCCCGCGCCATAGCGGCCCAGGCCGATCATCACCAGGCCCGTTCCCTCCAGCCAGCGCGCCATCCCCAGGGGGCCGGTGTCCATCGGCCGCAGCCCGAGACTTTCGATGAATGCCGACACAGTCGTCTTGGCCTCGGCGTCATCGCCGGCGATGAGCACGTCCAGCGGGTTGCCCTGCGCCAGCATGTGACCGAAGACGGTGTTGAACGCCTTCACGACGTGCGCGCCGGCGGGGGCGACCTTGGCGATCTCCTGCGCGCCGGAACTGCCGTCGGGGGTCACAAGGCCCTGGGAATCAGGGGAGACGGGGTTGGTGACGTCGATGATGACCTTGCCGTGCAGTGCGTCCCCGTACTCGCTCATCACCGCCGCCGCGCCGGCGTAAGGCACGGCGAGGATAACGATGTCCCCGGCCGGGGCGGCACCGGCCGTCCCGACAGTGGCGCCGCCGAGCGCGGCGGCCAATTCCTTGGCCTTGGCCGGGTCGCGGCCGATGATCTCGACGGCGTTGCCGCCGGCGAGCGCCCGGCCGGCCAGGGCGCCGGCCATGTTCCCCAGGCCGATAATGCTGATGTTGCTCATTGGTGTGCCTGCTTTCTGGAGCTGGATAGGACGCCATGCCTATCCCGTCGTTATTAACGATCGTGTCGTCGAATCCGTCGAATGACGCGACGGACGGCGCTCCATTCCCGATGTGCTCATTCTGAGCCTGAGCCCTGCCATCGAGTTCCGATGTCGAATTCTTAAACCGAATTCACTTCGGCCCCGTTAGGTACCCATTCAGGTTGTCATTGGCCTGAGTGGCTGTCCAAGACCTCTTTCAGTCGCTGCGATACCCTGAAGGCATCGCCGGACCGGGAGGGCTCCATGGATCTGGACCTGCGCAAGTTGCGCTACTTCGTCGCCGTCGCCGACAAGCTCCACTTCGGCCGCGCCGCCGATGAGCTGCACATCGCGCAGCCGCTGCTCAGCCGGCAGATCCGCGCGCTGGAAAAGGATCTCGGCACCTCGCTGCTGACAAGGGACAGCCACGGCGTGATGCTGACTGACGCCGGCAGGCAGTTGCTGACCGACGCCGGCCCGCTGCTGGCCTCCGCGCACGCGGCCCGCCGCCGGGTGACCGTGGCCGCGCGGGGCAGCCAGCGGCTAATGGTCGGCTTCCGGGCAGGCATCGCGGTCGCCCCGGCGGTACAACTCTTCGCCACCCAGCACCCGGACGTTCTGGTGGACGTGCAACGGATCGAATGGGACGACCAGTCCCCGATGCTGCTCGACGGCCGCATCGACGTGGGCTATGTGCGGCTGCCCATGGACGAGGCCGGCCTGCGCGTCGCCCCGCTCTACGCCGAGCCGCGGGTGGCGGTGCTGCCCGCCGGGCACCGATTGGCCGGCAGGGAAGAAGCCTGGTCATACGGTCCCCTCCCCGGCGTCAGGGACGCCTTGCATGTGGTGGCGGTCGATGATCCCCGACAGTTGAGCAGCCTGTGCCGCCGCGCGGTCGCGCCGGGGCTTGGGAGCCAGTGGGTCGGCCGCGTCGGCCCGATGCCGCTCGCGTCGGCGCTGCACGTCTTCGATATCGCGGTCGGTGTAGGCGAGGTTGGCGCACGAGGATCGGCACTCCGACTCGTCCGGTATGTCATCGTCCGGCAGCCCGAGTGCGAGCTTGGCCTTGCGGCAGGCGGCCGTGGCCGCGCGCCATACGCAAGTCATACCCTGCCCGTGATAGATCGCAGGATCCATCTGCTCCAGGAGTCGTTCCGCGCTGCCGGCGCTCGTCACCACTCGGCCCTCGAACGGCGCGGTGCGTTCCACGCGGGCCCGGTATTCGTCGGCAGAGGGACCGCTGACGTGCTCACCGGCCGCAAGGCGTCGGCCGTCCTGCTCGACCTGGTCGATGATGAGCTCGAGTTTCTCCACGGCTATGTCATGCAGCCAGGAGGGGTCGGCATACCCGGCGTAGCTCAAGGTTACTTTGATATTAATATGTCCGTATTGCAGTGCGGCTGCGATCAGCCCCCGCGGCCTGCGGACGATGAAGCGGGCCAGGGTGCGGCGGTAGCGGGTGGCATTGATGCGGCCAGCGGGATCAGCGGGGATGGGTGCGCCGATTCGTGCAGTTCTTCCAGGAGGCTGATGGCGGCGTGCACCACGTCCACAACGACCCACGGGCGCAGAGGTTCGGATACGTCTGGCTGGTCGGGGACGCGGTCGAAGCCCTTACCGCGGAAGCCGTGGACCAGGAGCTCACCTGTCGCTTCGTCGATATCACGGCATCCGCGGCGAAGATTGAGAACCTCACCGGGGCGCATTCCGGAGAGGTAGCAGACCGCCGTGAACAGCGCGGCGGACAACAGACGCACCAGGTTGGGGAGTTCTCCGATGGTGATGGGGTGCTCACGCCAGGAACGGCCATGGACCTGTCCGGTGATTCGGCCGATGCCGGTGAAGGCTGCGACGGGCAGGCCGCTGTCGACAAGGAGACCCAGCATGGTCACTGACACTCCTTGACGGTGTGCCTTCGGGATGCCCATGAGTCGCTTGATGTGCCCGTGGTTGATGTCTCCGCCTTCGTGGCCGGGCAGGGCGATGCCCCGTTGACGGCAGTGCGAGAGGTATGCGCGAAGCCGTTCCTCCCGTGTGCCGCTGTACCGGGCCTGCGAGTGGTGCTTCCCGGCCTCCAGTTGCTGGTACTCGTGCCAGGCATCCCGGATGTCAGGACCGACTCCCTCGATCATCACCAGGACCCAGGCCAATAGCGCCTCCATGGTGTCCTCGGCGATGCGTGGGGTCTTGTTCTCCCGCCCCGTCCTTGCCGGTGCCCCGACGACCTCCTTGGCGGTCTGACCGGCCCAGGGGAAGTCACAATCGAGGCGGCACTGGGCGGGCATGTGCTCGCTGAAGAGCCACAGCAGGCGCACCGCGGTGATCAGGTCCGACTTTCGGCGACCGTTGCGGTCCAGGCCCAGCACGTAGGTGCGGAAGGTCTCCAGATCGGCGTCGCGCACCTCGGAATGGTTATGGAACCCCTGTTCGTCCAGCCAGAGCGCCAGAACCCGCATGTCGATGACCCAGTAGGGAAAGCTGCCGATGCTGGCCTGCTCGGCGGGGCGTTGCCGCCCGCCCGGCTCCACCGGGACGGGGTGGTCCAGGGCGGCCAGGAAGAACGTGCGGAAATGCTGACGCAGTGCGCCGGGAAAGCTGGACCAGGAGATGGCCGAGATCTGAAGGTGCGCGTCGCGGTGGGCTGGCTGGACATGCCATAGCTCGTCTCCGAATCGCGACATGCGCGAGGGCGGAGTGCCGATCCGTACCGGCCGCTTGCGGAGGATGAGGACGTCATCGGCAGGCCAGAGCGCCTGGCCCGGAAGGCTGCCGTTTCCCGACGCGGAGGTGGCCGAGGAGGTCGAGGGGGCGGTCATCGGAGATCCAGCCTTCCGCTCAGCAGGTCGTCGATCAGTTCGCTCTGCCCGTCGCTCAGCTTGGCGCGGGCCTGCTCGCGCTCGGCAGGGGTGTAGTGACGCAGGATGTCCTCGAGCCGGTCGGTGGCCGCTTGGTATTTCGCGCGCCAGGTTGTGGGATCGGAGTTGGGGCGTGTGGCGAGGAGCCGGTCTCGGACCACGATCTGGACCGGCAACTGGTGTGGGAGAGCGCGGGCGTTCTCGCACCCAAGGCACGTGAAGAACGAGGCCGTGCACGGTGTCCCCCGTGGCGTGTCAGGCCCGGCGAGGTGATCGACGCATCCGGTCAGCACCGTGTCTTGCTCCCCGGCCAACAGCCCTTTCAGGACTTCCGGGTCAAGCCCGGCCTCAGCCGCTGCCGCCTCCGGGTCCTGAGCCGCGCGGTCGAGGAAGTCCGGCGTGAACACCGGAATCTCCATTGCCGTGCGTGCCTTCGCGACCTGTTCGCGCAGTGCTTTGCCGACCACGGAGCGGCTCTGCTCCTGCACGGTGCGGCTGCGCTTGAGGTAGTAGTCGCGCAACGTTTCGCGACTGTGGGCGACCGGGCGTCGCTTCAGTTCCAGCGCACTCTGGCGGATCCGCCTCACCTGTACGGCGGGCAGTCCTCCGGCAACAGCTTTGCGCATGGAGGGGAAGCCCCGCGTCTGGCTCCAGTGCTTCACGTGCACCTCGGTGTTCCACATGTCTCTGTCGAACGCCGGACGGCTCCTGGGGCTGTAGGCAATGAACGCGCGGGTCTCTCCGCTGAGGCGGCGTGCGGTCTGTGTCAGTTCCAGCAGCAGCTGGTACACCCGTAACGGTGAGTGGAAGAGACGGGGCTCGGTGTCCTCGGATTCGGCCAGCTCGCGCAGGGAGGCGGGGAGGTCCTCGAGTGCGGCGACCATGTGCTCGCGGTCGGGGCCGCGGCGTGGTTTGGTCTCCTCGACCAAGGCCACTGCCTGCGTCGTCACACCGCCGTCGGGCCGGGTGTGCAGAGCCGGCCACGTCTTGACCGTCCCGAAATTCTCCGCGGTCAGCGCGCTCAGCAGCATCGCGAAGGCCGTCGACTCATCGCGGGTGAGGCTCAGCATGCCGCCGATGGCCATCGCGCCGCCGAGCCGGGACACCTCGTCCCGCAGGGCACCGGATTCGTTCCGGGGCAGATCCCCCGTTGTGGCGAACTCCTCCAGCAGTCTTCCCAGGGCCTCCTCCCTGCTGCCCGGTATGAGTTCGCCGTCCCGGAAGCGGGCCAGCAGGCGTACTCCCGCACGGATGCGGTCCCGGGCGATACGGACATCACGGCGCAGCGCGGTCATGATCTGCTGCCACTCGTGATCGCTGTACGCCATGACCTGCGTTGCCGGCGTGGCGGCGGGAAGCCGTGTGCGCAGGAGATCATGGAGGGCTTCTGCCGTCAGCTCTTCGCGCTTGCGCATGAGACGCCGAAGAGCCATCAAGTGCACCCGCAAACTCGCCGGATGGCCCTCGTACCTGTCACGAAATATCTGAAAGTGCTCGGGCGCCAATTCGCCCGGCGTCGCCGGCACACGGCCGGCCTCGGACAGCACCACCGTGAAGCGGTGCAGCATCCAGTGGTATCTCTTCGCCGTGGCCAGACGCTTGCTTCCGCCGCGCGCACCGCACCGGGCCGCCAGCAACACGGCCATCCACTGCTGCATCGCGAGCGGCCCCAGGAAGGACGAGAAGTCGAGGATGTGGCTTTTTCCGCTCTGTTCCTCGTAGAAAATCACCGTGGTTTGATCCCCACCAGCGGGCAGCCGCTCAGGAGGCTGCCAGTCCCGGGGTGGCTGGGCTGCTCGTTGGCCGCCTCGCCCGCGCCCGCTCACAGGGCACCTCCTGGACCGACAGCCGCGGCAACGGGCATGATGGTGGAGCCGCCGTGCCGGGCGAAGATGCGGACCAGCGAGTCGACGCCGGCCTGTTCGTCGTCATCGAGCTGCGACATCAGGTAGGACAACTGCAGCCCCGTGAAGGGCTCCAGGTAGTGCTCCCGGGTGGTGTCCGGGTGCTTATGGCCGAGCAAGATCGCCACCTGTAGCCAAATGTCCCCCAGTTGATCTCGGAAGTCTTCGATCTCCTCCGCGGTGAACCCCTCCAGCCTCCGTTCTTCCAGCAGGGACAGGATCGAGAACCATTTCAGGGCGAAAGAGTGCCTGCACATATGGGCCGTTGCCCACAGCGGGCATTCGCGGCGGATCCGCTCCCGCTCCTCCTCGGGCAGGCGCCCATCCGGATCGGCTCTGCGCACCCATGCTGCCGCGACGCGCTTGTTCGCATCGTCGAAGGTGTCCTCCCAGCTGTGGACCTTCTTCGGCAGCCCGCTCACCGACAGCCACAGGCAGAGCGGCTCCAGCCCACCGGGAGTCCGGCGGAAGAGCATGCGGCGCTCGTCCGGCGACAGCACGTCCAAGGCCAGCACTGCCGGCCCGCTGCTGCCCTCAACATAGAGCTCGCCGGTCCGGGGATTGTGGCCGGTGACAATCCGCACGCCGCGCAGCCGGTCGTATCGGCCCCGCCGCTGTGCGCGGCGGATCGCCTCCGCCCGTGACCCCTCCAAGGGATCCGCGTAGCCTTCCACCGTGGTTGGGCGGGTGCGGAGGTCAGCTGACGACCAGGCTCTGTACGGAGAAGATCTGTCACTTCGCACACATGCCGGATCCCGATGCCCCTGACTCCCCATGTCGCAGAACGAACGGAAGGATCTCCGGGTCGGGGAGCGCGGACCACCTCTACATCAAGGCGGCCGTGTCGGACTGGATTGCCCGCCACGGCATCCGCGGTGAGACTCGCGTCCTGCAAGACCCGGTCGAAGAGATCAGGCTGGGCGCCCAGGTCACCGCCGAACCCCGAGGCACGAGCCACTGCACTTCGTCCTCGACTACTCCGCCTTCGCCGCATTCGACCCGCTGAACGCCACCACAGTCTTCGGCCCGGGCATCGAACCGGCCCCCGTCTCCTGCGCACACAGGGCTTACACTGCGTGCGGTGTGTCACCGATGGGGCACAACGGAAAGCCCAGATCGGCACCCAGAGCAGTGATGGTGCCATCGACTGGTACGACTTCACCGCAGACCACGTCCAGCTGACCCGGGAAGGGCTGTCGACCGCGGCCGTCACGGAGATCCGACACCGGCGCAGCCACACGGTGCCGATCGGCGCGCGCCGTCCCGCTGATGAGGCCACCGCCGTGCCCGGGCCGGCCACTGCCGTAGCCGACACGCCCGTGGACCGGACCGAGCTCGTGGAGAGACCTGCGCAAGGCCCTCGCGGACCACGTCAGCGTGACGCCGCTGCCGCGACACCTGGACCGGCTGGAGACCGCCGTCCAGCAGGGTGCCGTCCGCCCCGGATAACTCAACTCAGTCAGCCTCTGACGGGGGCGGCCCGGAGCACCCTGATCACTCAACGCGCTGGTCGTATAGCCACCGTAGAACCGCCCTCCCCATGCCACAGTGCTCGCCCACTGGCACCTCTGGGGAGAATCTGGGGAGTAATTGAAGGCTGGTGGGGAGAATCGGCTGCATAACGCAGTACGAAGCTCAAAGACACTGAAAGATGCGTCCCCGCAGGTCAGAGGCCCGCAGAACCATAACGCCGCAGGTCAGAGCCACCAGGTAGACAACTTCATGACGTGATCCACCGGTTCAACGAGGTCGGCCTGGACGAATCCATGCAGACCAATCACAGGATCCGGAACACTCACGGTCCAGGGTCAACGAACTGGCTGGCGCGACAGCCATTCTTTTTGTCAGTCCAGTAGGAGCCTGAGCCACGGCAGACTACGAATCCGCCTCACTGAGCGTTTTCAGCGTTGCCTCTCCAGGGTGAGGACGGCCTTGGCGATTGACGTCATGCAGTTGGGGCTGATCCGGGATCTTCGGAAGATGCGCCATGACTTCAGTCGTCCCATGCCCCGCTCCACGGGCGCCCGGGATGTGGCCAGCGCCCGGTTGACCGTCTGCTGTGTCGGGAACAGTCGTCCGCCGGGCGGCCGTTTGCGCCCGGTGGTGACCCACGGGCCGGCGCCCTGGTAAGCACGGTCAGCCAGTACGGCAACTCCTTGGAGTTCGCAGATCCGGATGATTCGGTGGGTGCGGGCCGCGGTGAGGTCGTGACACCGGCCCGGCAGAGCGGGCGAGATCCACAGCACCTGCCCGAACGGGTCGGTCACGACCTGCACGTTCACGCCGTGGCGGCGGTGCTTGTGCGAGTAGTCGGCCCGGCCGTCGCCCACACGGTCGCACTCGGCGAGGGTCCCGTCGAGCAGGACGTACTCCGGTTCATGCTCGCGCAAGACCTTGAGCAGGCCAGGCGCCTGGGCAGCCAGAAGGTCGATCACCGCGGCGGTATAGGCGTGGGCGGTGCCCACCGAGATCCCGAAGCCGGCGGCTATCTGAGCCAGGGTGTCGTGCTTGCGCAAGTACACCAGAGCGACGAGCGCGCGTCGGTGTGGCGGGAGCTTGCAGCGGCGGTCACCCTCGCAGGTGACGATGAGCATGGTTACCCACTCGACCAGCGCATGAGGCAGGTCAAGTGCGGCAGGATAGGGAACCAACGAGGCACCTGAGCTGATGAGTTGAGACTTCGAACATCTCCCTCAACGGCACAGGTGCCTCGTGCGTTGCGCCCTCGACGCCGTCACCCCATCGGTGACCACTCCGAAAACGCTCAGTGATGCAGTTGGCTGACCATGAAACGAACTGGCGAGGAACGCCATATTCCGGCTGCGCGCCCTTTTCTTCTGGCAGGCAGCTCCGCCCCGTCCGTGAGGCATCAAGGCAACGTGTCCGTGACCCTATGCAAGTAGCTGAAGTCGTGTTCATCTCGAGCACGGGCCAAGGAGCGGACCTCACGAGTGGCTACGTTCAGGGCGTAGCCACCAACTGCCCCCAAGGCCCAGGTCAGACCTGGCTGCACAATACTTCCCGCAGCGGCCGCCAAGGCGACCGTCACCGTTACTGACCGAGTCACCCACGCCATCCGGGTGCTCCTCGCAGCGGCATGGTAGTCCTTCACGGACTGGTCGATCTCGCGGCGCAGCTGGGACAGGACATCGGCAGGGTGTTCGTAATCCCGGCGCAGCTCACCGAGCATGCGGTGGACGGCTCTCATCAGACGCTGGCGCTCATCGGCGTAGCGGTCCCGGAAAGCAAGGACGTCGGCTGTTGGGGTGCCGGGAGCGGGGACAGCGAGCAATCGGCCCAACTCCAGCTCCCAGGCGGGCTGGAGGTCCTCCACGGAACCGGACGGTCAGCTCGGAGCCCACAGCTTCGCCAGCAGAACAAAGGTGCCTTCTACCTCGCGGAGTGCGACCGGGTCGGTGACGCACGCGGCGACTACTCGGGAAAGCACCCGTCGTCACGGAGTGAACGTGCAAGTGATCACCGATCCGGACGGCACGATCCTGTGGATCTCAGGGCGCTGCCCGGCCGCACCCACGATCTCACCGCGGCCCGCAGACACCGCATCGTCGACACCTGCCGCCGACTGGGCATTTCAGTCCTGGCCGACCTGGCCTACCTCGGAGCCGGTGGCACCTTCGCCACCGCGAAACGGCGTCGCCCCGGCAAAGAACTCAACCCTCGCGAGAAGTCGCTGAACAGGGCCCATGCCCGCCTGCGGCCGTTCTCTCGCACTTCGTGACTCGACATCGCGAAGCGTGGAGAACGGCCGCCTCCGCTGTCCCAGGAAGAACCGCAGATCAGCAGGTCGAGTGACCCGCGAGGTTAAATGCCAAGCGCTATCCCGTCGAGCGAGGCGTGGCCCGCCTCAAGACCTGGCGGATCTTCCGCAAAGCACGCTGCAGCCCCACCTGGCTCACCACCGCGGCCAAAGCCGTCCTCACCCTGAAGAGCTACCGCTGAAAAGGCTCACTCTGTCATCACCAACGACGCGTTGGGCGGCATGGGTAGCGACTTCGCTACCGTCCCGTCATGGCCTATGTCCCGGCTACCAGACGGGTCACCATTGTGGGATCACCACAACACCCTGTTCCCTCTGGGTGAGATCCCGGCCCCTGGTGGGCCATGTGCGAGTACCCCTCGTTCGCTCAACTGCCACGAGTCAGGAAAAGCTCCAGCCCCAGGTACCCAGTCCGCTCATCACAGACAGCAGACCAGCCAGACCGTGATGCGAATTCGCCTGACACCCCGTCAGCAAAGTCAGCATTGGGTCAGCATTACGTCTACTAAAGCTGCTCGCACACGACCACACTTTGGAATCCCGGGCACGTGCGGCGGAAGCTTCCGGAGAAGCGCTGGACCGATTCCGCTTCTGAGTATGAGACCGAGCTGCCGCGACCAGGAGCGCGCCCGGACCCGGTCACATCAGTGCAGCTCAGCGCACCCTTCCCCGCGGTTTCAGCGCCACAGGCGGCAGTTCAGGAGCGGGGAGTCGGTCGCCGTCGTAGCCATGCACTTCCCCGAACCGGGCACCATCCGCCCAGTCCGCACGCGCCTGTGCGATATCCTCGTGGGACCGCCCGATGAAGTTCCACCACATCACGATCCCCCGTTCCTCGTAGCTCAGCGGCAGCGGTCCGCCCGTCTCCGGGATAGGCGCCGCGAGCGTGGTCGTCTATCGGGTGCACCACGAGGAAGCGCCTGAGCTGGGCTGTTACCCGTCAGGCGCCTTGCTTTCAGCGCGGTCGGCATCGAGTCAGATTTGCGACTCATCTCCCGATAGCACCCATAGCTATCCCAGCCCTGACCAGCTCTTCCGGACCAGTCACGGACCAGAATCCCTACTCACCCTGCAGACTCCGCGCTCCGGCTGACGCGGTCCCACTCCTCCATGGATTGCTCGATGAGGCGGTTCGCTTGCTCCTGTACGCCGTCCAGGAAAGCCATAAGGAGATCCCGGCGTGGCGCAGATCGTATGGCCGCTTGGCCAGTCTCGAGGCCAGCTCCGTGCGGGTCAGGACGTACTTCCGTGCTCGTGACCAGGTGAGCCCGTCGGCCGCCGCGTCCACGTAGTTGCCCGCCTGGTTTCGGAACAGCCGGTCGTCCGGTGCCACACCGAATCGCTCGATGTGCGAACGGAGTCTGATCCGGGATGGTCGACTGCCGGAGCAGCCTGTCCGCTCAGGCCCTAAGGGCGTGTCCAGTCGTTGCGTCCACGTGATCGGGGATCTCATCGTGGCGGTCGCCCACGGTTGGTGTCCCAGTCGGCTCGAACATGAGGATCGCGGCACCGGACGGTGCGTACGGCTTGTGCTCGCTACCTGCGGGGACGGTGAAAACCGCTCCCTTCGGAAGCAGGACTGTGCGCTCACCCTCGGGCTCCCGCAAGGAGATGTGCAGCTCCCCATCGAGCACCAGGAAGAATTCGTCGGTGTCGTCGTGGGCGTGCCAGATGTGTTCGCCTGCGACCTTGGCGATCCGGACGTCGTAGTTGTTGACGCGCGTGACGATGTGGGGGCTCCACAATGCGTTCTTTCGCCATGTGCAATTCCTAGCACTCACGCTGCCCCTGCGAAACCGCGGAGGATGAGCCCATGAGTAACCAGCCCATCCCCCTCAGCCAGGCTCTGGCCTCCTTCGAAGGCTCACGCGGTGGGCATACACCGGGTGGTCGTGATCGTGGACGAGAACTCAAACCCTTTCGAGCTCGGCTGTGCAACCGAGGTCTTCGGCCTCCGAAGGCCGGAGATCGGCCGCGTTCTCTACGACTTCAGGCTCTGCTCCCCCGAGCCTCGCACCCCGATGCGAGACGGATTCTTCACGCTCACGGGAGTCGCCGGCTTGGAAGCGGCCGATGCGGCGGATACCTTGATCGTCCGCAACCGCCCCGACGTCGAGGTGCCCCGCCGACCCGCCGTGCTCGACGCCATCCGGCGGGCGCACGCGCGTGGCGCACGCCTGATCGGCTTCTGCAGTGGCGCCTTCACCCTGGCCGAGGCAGGCGTGCTCGACGGGCGACGGGCTACCGCCCACTGGCAGTGGGCGGCTTCTTTCCGGTCACGTTTCCCTGCTGTCCACCTCGAAACAGACGTGCTGTTCGTGGATGACGGTGACATCCTCACCGCTGCGGGAAGCGCGGCCGCACTCGATCTCGGGGAGCATGTGGTGCGCCGCGACTACGGCGCCGAGATTGCCAGCTCCGTGAGTCGGCGACTGGTCTTCGCGGCGCACCGGGACGGCGGGCAGCGGCAGTTCGTGGAGCGTCCCATGCCCGACTTCCCCGACGAGTCCCTGGCACCCGTCCTGGCCTGGGCGCAGGAACGGCTCGACTCACCGCTCGCGGTGTCAGACCTTGCGGCCCAGGCGGCGGTCAGCCCGGCGACGCTGCATCGTCGCTTCCGGGCACAGCTGGGAACGACCCCGTTGATGTGGCTCACGGGGGAGCGACTTGCCTTGGCCTGCCGATTGATCGAACGAGGCGAGTCACGCTTTGAGGTGGTCGCACGGCGGAGCGGGCTGGGCACCGCTACCAACTTGCGCACGCTGATGCGCCGCGAGACGGGCATCACTCCATCGGCGTACAAGCGTCGGTTCGGGCCAGAAATGTATTGACGACGGGGACGTCCCCCCAACGGCTTCTGCGTACAGCCACGCTCGGGGAGTGACCGAATAGCACACGGTCAGAACACCGCCTCTTCACCAGTAGGGTCCGATTGCTCGTCGGCGGTGGATCAGCCAGGCCACCAGGAGCAGGACGGCCAGCAGCGGGGTGATGAGGAGAAGGAGTCCGCCGCCGATCCGGGGCGCGAGGGCGCCGGCGCGGCGCAAGTGGCCTGCCGAGGTACTGCGGGTGATGGCGACGGTCAGGGACGCGACACCGACGAGCAGCCCCATGCCGACCGCGTACGCGGCGAATAAGAGAATTCCCTCGCCTGTGGAGCCGCTGCGGAAGGCGGAGACGACGATGGCGAGGAAAGGGGTGACGGTGCAGCCCAGGGAGGCAGTGCCGTTGCCATGCCGAGCAGGGCCATCGAGGGGACGGAGCGGGTGACGGTGGGAGCCCGTCGCACCTTGGGTAACAGGGCGGGCAGCCGGCGGCCGGCCAAGAGCCATGCTCCGGCCGCGCCCATGAGGATGCGGAACGCGATGGTGAACCAGGGCAGATGTGCCTGGACCTGGCCGGCGACGGGCTGGATCACCAGGCCGAACACGCCGAACAGGGCGGCGAAGTCGACGGTGATCGAAGCGGTTGCGGTCAGGGCCCGGCCGACGGCGACCTTGCTGGTGAGATTGTCGTCGCCGAGGACGAGGAGGGAGAGGTAGGCGGGAGCAGAGCCAAGCCGCACGGGTTGACGGAGGCGAGGATGCCCGCGGTGAGCGCGAGGACGAGAGGAATGTCAGTCATGCCTGCGGGGGCGAGACCGGGTGCGGCGGGTTCGGGTTGGAGCGGCGTGAGAGTTGGCCTCCGAAGCGTCTCAGCCCGTGGTAGGGCCGGTCCAGTCCGTGGGGACGTGGCCGAGGCGGACCCGCTGCGGGTGGTCGCCGACGGGGATCGAGGTGACCTTCTTGCCGGTGGCAAAGTCGATCGCCGTCACCTGGTCGGTGCCGCTCTCTGACACCACGCAGTGCTTACCGTCTCCGCTGACGGTAGCCCAGTACGGCTTGGAGGCGGTGAGGAGCGGGCCCTCCTGAAGCGTCTCGCGGTTCACGACGGTGACGTAGTCGTCCATGGTCCCGGCGATGCAGAGCTTGTCGCCCTGGGGACTCATGGACATGCCGTGGTGGCGGGAGTCGTTGACGTAGGTGGTGCGTTCGTCGCTGGTGTCCGGGTTCTTCGGCAGCGTCTTCACTCGGGTGATCTTGTCGTTGTGCACGTCGTACTCGACGAAGCCGTTGAAGAAGGAGAGCTGGAAGTACATCTTCGACTCGTCGGGCGTGAAGGCAACCGGGCGCAGCGCGTCGGACAGGTCCTTGCGGCCGAAGGCGTCGAGCCGCTCGCGCATGTCGATGATCTTCTTGACCTCGAAGGTCTTCGCGTCGGCGATGGTGATGCGGCGGTCGCCCTTGGTGAAGTCCTGCCAGGGCGCGTCCATGTCGGTGTTGACCTCGCCGATGGCCATGTTCCAGAGGTACTTGCCGCCGTTGGTGTACACGTTCTCGTGCGGCTTGTCGCCCGTCTTGAAGTTGCCTGCCTCCTTGCCCGTCGCCATGTCGAGGACGTGCACGGTGTTGGAGATGGAGGAGGAGACGGCGACCTGGGTGCCGTCGGGAGAGACCGCCATGTGATCGGAGCGGAAACCGGACACCGGGAAGCGCCAGTTGATCTTGCCGCTCTCCACGTCGATGGAGACCACGTCGGCGAAACTCGGCCGGGAGGCGACGACGGACTTGCCGTCCTTCGTGGTGTACATGTCGTCGACATATTGGTCGTGGCCCTCGCCCGGGCCGAGCCGGATACCGAGGAAGAAGGCGAGCTTGACGGGATTGAGGTAGATCTCCCGCAGGCGCTCCTTCTTGTCGGGGATCATGTTGATCCGGCCGATCTTGGCGTAGTCGCCACGGGAGTTGATGACGTCGGCGGTGCCCTCCCAGTTGTTGCCGACGAAGAACACCTCCTTGAGCTCCTCCGCGGCGGCTTCCCGCACCTGCTTCGGGGTCTCGCTCGCGCCGGCCGAGCCGGGGATGGTGGGCAGTGCGCCTGCGGTCAGTCCCGCGGCGACAAGGGCGGCCGCGCCGAAGGGGCGCCGACGGCGAGGACGACGGGTGGTGGAACGCGTCATGGTGAACTCCAGAGGCAGGAGTGGGTGGCGCGCCGTCAGACGGGCCCGCATCTGTTACTGGAGGTAACGTAGCCAGGAGCGGGAAACTTGAACAGAGTCCGATCGAGATTCCTCGACGGCTGCGATCGAGCCTTCCCAACGGTTCACCACGGGCAGGCTCGCCTTAGCCGCGTTGTGCGCGACGGGCGACCTCCGGGACTGGGACGCCTACGAGGGCCTGGTCGCAGGCATCGACGAGGCCAACGCCCAGCAGGCCGCCCTGCTGGAGCAGGCCGAGCTGGCCCCGGTCACCGATCAGGACCAGTTCACCGACCCACTGGAGAAGATCACCCAGAGCATGCGGGCGCCGCGACGACACAGGAGACGCGCACGGCCCTGGAGACACTCACGGTCGGGGCCTCACGACTCCAGCAGCGGGCCGAGGACCTCAAAGCAAGATCCGGACCATTCCCGGGCCATCGACTCCGACCCGCGTACCGAGTCTCGGCGCAGAGCTCCGGCCCGCCCCGCCCAGTGAACAAGGAACTGGATCTCCGGTTCGCCGTCGGGTACGCACCGCTCGAGTTCCGCGACACGCTCCGCACTGGCCGAAGGGACCCTCGACGCCTCGCACCTCGTCACCGGGCGCGCGGGACTGGACGGCGTCGCACCCGCGTTCACCGCCCTGGCCGACCCCGAGGTCCACGCCAAGATCCTGATCGATCCGGCACTCGGTACGGACCGGATCCTGGTTCGGTGCACCCGGGCCGGTGCACTTCAATGGCGTTGCGTACGCACTGGACCGTCGAGCAGCTGCGTGGTCAATCGACTGTCCCTGATCTGCCCCGTCGTCCCGAAGGCAAGGCCGTGGGCTAGCGCAGCAGCCGCTCACCCAACGTCCGCCGTACGGGCCGCACCACGACGCGGCTGTGCATCGTCGTGCCGACCAGCTCTACGCGCAGCGTGAGCGGCGTCCCGGGGTCTGGAGCCTGACGAATCTTGATCTTGCTGTGCACCAGGCTCAGGGCACCGGCATCGACCACGATGCCCGGCTTGGTGACAAGCGTCAGCTTCTTGCCCGCCGTGTTCATGTCGATCCGCAAGGTGTCCTGCGTGATCACTGCCTGCGTGAAGTCGAGCGTCACCTCACACCACGTCGTGGCCAACTCCAGCCTCCGCGGCACCACCCAGCACCCGTCACGTTTGACAGCGCCACTGTGAATGCCCTCAATTCGCAGTACGTCCTTGACTTCCGCCACGGCCATGCCGGTCGAAGCGGACACGGCCGGCAGGTCAGCGGTCAGCGCTGCCAGTTTTTTGACGGTACGCGCCGACAGGGCAGCTTCCAGGCGCTCGTCCAACTCATCCGCGGCCAGCAGCCCGTCCCCAGCGGCAATGCGCAGCACGTCCACCACCCGGTCACGGTCGGCATGAGAGGCCCTCAGCTCGGGCGACGAGTCCGCGCCGGAGCGCTTCCCTGTGGGCGAAATCTCTCCCGACATACTTCCGTCCCGGTCCTGTCAACGTGCCTACGCGACGCGGGCAGCGGCGCGAAAAGAAGACTAACGCTATATCGCGACATGGGTCCCGGCTGGGCGGAGAGAGGTGATGGTCAGCGTCGACTCACGGCACGCCACTCACAACCTCGCGCGTCATCCCAGTAGAGCCGACCCCGACGTTCCGCACCGCCTGGAACTGATCCTCCCCGCCGGCCCGGCATCCAGCAGGCCCTCGGCACCACCCCCGCGCCGGCCACACACCACCGTCGGCACCGCCAGCGGTCAAGGCAACAGCGCACCGCACGCGGCCTCAAAGAAACGCCGTAACAGGCTCCAGCCGCCGAACCGGGCGGGCCCTCCTACCCTGCGGCCGAACACACCGAAGGTATGAGTAGGCTCGGCGACATGTGGCCTCGGGTGAACGGAATGAGAACGCTTGAACTGAGTAGCCCGGGCAGCCTTCGAGACGAACTCAACGCCCTTGTGCTTGCGGGAGGCAAAACCGCTACCGCCACCCTGCTGGCCGAGTATGTGGACGAGGCCGAAGGCGAGGGCTACACCGACCTCGCCCATTGGCGCCGTGCCCATATCGACTACTGGCAGAACCTCGAGGGGCGCAGTGTCGACGACACCACGCCCGTGGTGTGCATGCACTTCACCCGAGCGATCTAGTGTGATGCGAGATGCAGCGGGCGCGCGCAGAGTCCTGAAGCGCTCGCGGCAGACAGCCCGACTGCTCGTCGTATGCGGACCAAGATCCGGGCCATACCCGGACCAGCACCGCACAAGGTGGCTCAGAAGTCGGCGTTTTGACTGGTCAGCAGAATGACTGCCCCGTACCACCAGCAGACGAAGAACCTTCTCGTGTCGTACTCGCCGAAGAAGCTCGGCTTCTTCTATACACCGAAAAAGGGCGCCTGAACAGGTGCTTTACCTGCCAGGCGCCCTTCGTGGCACGCATCTGGGCCGTGGAGCGAGATACGAGGTAACTCCCGACATCTCTCATTCCTATCCCTCCTCCGAGCATCAGCCGGCCCCCGGTGACGAGCGCGAGCCGTACGCCGTCGCAGGACGTGGCGGCAGGGGTTGAGCACACACTTCCAGTACGACGGCAGGATTGGCGAAGTTAATCACCGTATTCTGGTGAACATTGCAATTCATGAGGGAGTATCACGAATTGCGATGAGTTGAGGGATGGGAGCAACAGTTCCTCCCGCCGAGGCACCGTGCACCACCCCCTCCGCGACACAGCGCGGTCAACTGCCCCAAGACCGGTACGGGCCGCGTCAGGCAGCATCCCGGGGGGGCGATCCGATCCTCGGCCGCCGCTGAGTGCGTAGTCACGGAACCCTCACCGTCCGGTAGCAGCCGACGTGACCGGTGTGGACGTGTCCCCCGCACGGCGTGGCGGAGGCGCGGTTCGCGTGTCCGTCACGCCTGTCGGCTCCCACCGCCCTTTCCCGCCCGGCGTGGTACCGATCAAGCTCCCAGGTGAGGGAAGCGCAGTTCGGTGCGGCTGCGCGCGGTGTCGCCGGGGCGCAGCACGGTGCTGGGGAGGTCGGGCCTGTTGGGAGAGTCGGGCAGGTGCTGGGTCTCCAGGCAGACCGATCCGTGCCGTTCGTGGCGGCGGCCGGTGGCGTCGGTGAAGGAGCCGTCAAGCTGGTTGGCGGTATAGACCTGGATGCCGGGCTCCGTCGTCCAAACCTCCAGGACGCGGGCCGCGCGGGGGGCGGTGAGCCGTGCGGCGCGGCGCAGGCCACCGGCGTCGCGAAGCACCCAGCTGTGGTCGAACCCGCCTGCGGCGCGCAGCTGTTCGTCGTCCTGGCCGAGCCGTTCGCCGAGGACGCGGGGTCCGGTGAGGTCGAAGGGGGTGCCCCGGACCTCGGCCGGAGGTCCCTGGGGGATGCCGTCGCCGTCCACCGGCACGTAGGTGTCGGCGTCGACCTCCAGACGGTGGCCGAGGACGTCGCCGTGGCCGGCCAGGTCGAAGTAGGCGTGGTTGGTGAGGTTGACGACCGTGGGCCGGTCGCTGACCGACGTGTAGTCGATGGCCAGGGTCCCGGTCGCGTCGAGGGTGTACGTGACCGTGCAGTCCAGCGCCCCGGGGAAGCCCATGTCGCCGTCGGGGCTGTGCAGGGCGAGCCGTACGGACGCGGTGTCGTCGGTGCTGTCCGCGCTCGCGTCCCACACCTTGGTGTGGAAGCCCTCGGGGCCACCGTGGAGAGCGTGGCCGTGGTCGTTGGCGGGGACGTGGTACGTGGTCCCGTCCAGGGTGAAGCGACCGTGCGCGATGCGGTTGGCGTAGCGGCCGACGACGGCGCCGAAGTACGGGTGCTTGGCCGTGTAGTCGTCGACGGTCGCCAGCGAACGGACGACCGAGGCGGTGGCGCCCGTGGTGTCGGGCACGGTGAGGCGGTGCAGCGAGGCACCGTAGGTCAGTATCTCGGCCCGGACTCCCGTACCGCAGTCGAGGGTCCACAGATGGACCGGGGTGCCGTCGGCGGATCCGAACGGTGTGCGGTGCACGGTGGGGCGTGGCATCAGAGGTCCTTGGGAAGAGCGTCGGCAGGCCCGGGTGCGGTGGATTCCCGGATGACCAGGCGGTAGCCGGGACGTGGCCTGCGCGGTTCGGTCACCGGGTCACCGGAGAGACGTTCGACAAGGCTGTCGACGGCCAGGCGTGCGATGGCTTCCTTGTCCGGGGCGATGGTGGTGAGCGTGGTGGCGCCGTAGCTGCTCTCCTCGATGTCGTCGAAGCCGACGACTGCGATGTCTGCCGGGATGCGCAGCCCGCGTGCCGTGATGGTCCGCATCGCGCCGATGGCGATCAGGTCGTTGTACGCGAACACGGCGTCGGGCCGTTCGCCCCGGTCCAGGAGGGCCGCCATGCCGGCGGCGCCGTCCTCGCGGCCGTAGCCGTCGGTGACCACGACCAGGTTCTCGTCCGGGGTGATCCCCGAGGCGGCGAGCTCCTCGCGCCAGCCGCGCAGCCGCAGGTGTGCGGGCTGGCGTTCGCGGCCGGTGCGTGATCCGAGGAAGGCGATCCTGCGGTGGCCGTGGTCGATGAGGTGGCGCACGGCGTCGCGGGCGGCGGCCACGTTGTCGATGGCGATGTGGTCGTACGGGGCCTCGTACTCGCGCTCGCCGAGCAGGACCAGCGGCGCCGTCTCGGTGCGCGCCATGAGGTCCTCGGTCTCCAGATGGATGGGGCTGAGGATGAGACCGTCGATCACGTGGGACCTAAATCCCTGGCTGACCAGCAGCTCCTTCTCCCTCAGACCGGCGGTGTGGTCGACCAGGACGGTGTAGTCGTGCCGGGCGGCCGCGTCGACGACCGCTCCGGCGAGCTCCGCGAAGTACGGGTTGCCGAATTCGGGGACGGCGAGGGCGATGATGCCGGTGCGTCCCTTGCGCAGGTGGCGTGCGGTGAGGTTCGGCCGGTAGCCGAGCTCGTCGATCGCCAGTTGCACCTTGGCGCGCATGGCGGGTGTGACGTGCTGATAGTTGTTCACCACGTTCGACACGGTCTTGATGGACACGCCCGCCCGTTGCGCAACGTCCTTGAGGCTGACGCCCACGGCACTCCTTGGCTCGACTCGGCTCTTAGGGTCGGTGGCTCTGTTCGGCACAGCTGGTTCGCGGTCAGGTGGTTCGCGGTCAGGTGGTTCTGCGACTGCGCGCCAGATAACGCTGGGCCACCACGACAACGATAAGGAAACCCCCGCTGACCACCGACTGGTACGAGGAGTTGAGCGAGCCGATCTGGTTGATCAGGTTCTGGATGACGGCGAGCAGCAGGACCCCCCAGAGGGTGCCGCTGATCGAGCCCGCTCCACCGATGAGCAGCGTGCCGCCGATGACGACGGCGGAGATGGCATCGAGCTCCATGCCGACGCCGACGATCGTGACGCCGGATGACAGCCTCGCCGCGCTGAGCGCACCGGCGAGTCCGGCCAGCAGGCCGCTGAGCGTGTAGACGAGGATCTTGGTGCGGGCGACGGGGAGGCCCATCAGGGTGGCCGCGTCGCTGCTGCCGCCGACGGCGAAGAGCGTCTGCCCGAACGAGGTGCGCTGCACGACGAGTCCGCCGGCGCCGAAGAGGACCAGGGCGATCAGGATCGGGTAGCCGAATCCCCAGACGCTGCCCTGGCCCAGCTCGCCGAAGGCGGAGTCCTTGGGCACCAGGTAGGTGGTTGCGCCCTCGTCCGTGAGGGCGAGCAGCAGGCCCCGGGCGCCGAGCAGGGTGGCGAGCGTGACGATGAAGGGGGCCATGTTCCCCCGGGCGATCAGGAACCCGTTGAGCAGGCCGATCGCCCCGCACACGGCGAGGGGGACGAGCAGTGCGGCGAGGAACCCGTACTGCGACGCCCAGGCGGCGAGGACCCCGCCCAGGGCGAAGACCGACCCGACGGACAGGTCGATGCCGCCGGTGATGATGACCATGGTCATGCCGAGCGCGACCACGGCGAGGAACGACGCCTGGATGGTCACGCCGCGGGCGTTGTCCAGCGAGGCGAAGGTCGGGTAGATGAAGGAGGCGGCGATCACCACGGTCAGCAGGACCGCGAGTACGCCTTGGCGCTGCAGGAGTTCGGCGGCACGCTGCCGGTCCGTCGGCCCGGCGGCCGCGGCGGGGCGGGGCGATGTCGTCTTCCGCGGCGTCGGCGCGGGCGCCGGAACGGTGCGTGTGGGTGAGGTTTCGTTCATCGGGACCGACGCTCCCGTGCGACGTAGACGGCGGCGATGATGATGGCCGCCTGGGCGATCTGTGCGGTGGAGTCGGGCAGGTCGTGCTTGACGAGGGTGGCGCGCAGGAGCTGCATCAGCAGGGCGCCCGCCACGGTGCCGAGCACACGGACGGAGCCTCCGTTCAGGGGTGTGCCGCCGACCACGACCGCCGTGATGGCGGAGAGTTCCATGAGGGTGCCGAGCGAGGACGGGTCGCTCGCGGTGAGCCGGGCCGTGGCCAGGATGCCGGCGAGGGCGGCGAGCACCCCGCAGAGCACGTACACGCCGATGAGGACCCGTTTGACGGGGAGGCCCGCGAGGGCGGCGGCGGAACGGTTGCCCCCGACCGCGACGATCTGCCGGCCGAAGGTGGTGCGCTGCACCAGGAAGGCCACCGCGACGGCGAGTACCGCGGCGATCAGGACGACCAGCGGGATGCCGAGGAAGGAGCCGGTTCCCAGCGACAGCAGGTCGGGGTTGACGATCTGCTTGAGCTGGCCGTCGGCCATGACCAGGGCCAGTCCGCGGCCGCCGACGAAGAGGGCGAGCGTGGCCACGATGGGCTGCAGCCCGATGAGGGAGACCAGACAGCCGTTGACGGCTCCGACGACCGCGCCGGCCAGAAGCGAGACGACGAGCGCGGGCACGAGCCCGTAGCCGAGGTAGAGGGGCAGGAAGGCGGCGGCGAGCGCCATCGTCGAGCCGACGGACAGGTCGACGCCCTCGGTGCCGATGACCAGGGCCATGCCCAGGGCGACGATGACGATGGGGGCGACCTGGACGAGCTGGGTGCGGAAGTTGTCGGCGGTCATGAAGTGGTCGGTGAACAGCGCGTTGAAGAGCAGCAACACCGCCACGGCGACGTACACGCCGTACTCCTGGTACCAGGCCGGATCACGGAGCCGCGCCAGCGGGGAGGTGGGCGTGCCGGGCCTGGCGGGTCCGGCGGGCGGGGATACGGTGGTCGAGGTCATCGGGAGTCCTTCTGAGCGGCCGGGGACTTGTCCTCCGGTGCCGGTGCGTGGTCGGCGAGCACTTCGAGCAGCCGGTTCTCGGCCACCTCGTCGCCCGCCAGTTCGCCGGCGACGGCTCCGCCGCGCAGGACGACGATCCGGTCGGCGCCCTCGATGAGTTCCTCGATGTCGGAGGAGATGAGCAGGACGGCCAGGCCGTCGCGGGCGAGGTCGTCGATGAGGCTCTGGACCTCGGCCTTCGCGCCCACGTCGATGCCACGGGTGGGTTCGTCGAGCAGCAGGACCTTGGGGTCCAGGCAGAGCCAGCGGGCCAGGAGAACCTTCTGCTGGTTGCCGCCGGAGAGTTCGCCGACCTTCTGTTCGGGGCTCGACGCCTTGATCCGCAGGCGCTTCATGAAGATGTCGACGACCCGGTCCTGCTTCGCGCGGGAGACGATACCGGCGCGGGACAGGCGCGGCATGGCGGCCAGCACGATGTTCTCGCGGACCGAGAGGCCGGGAACGATTCCCTCGGCCTTGCGGTCCTCGGGCAGCAGGCTGATGCCGGCCCGGATGGCGGCGGCCGGCGTGAGCCGCTTCAACGCGGTCCCGTCCACGGTGAGTTCGCCCGAGTCCAGCGGCAGCGCACCGGACAGGGCCTTCGCCGTCTCGCTGCGGCCCGAGCCGAGAAGGCCACCGAGTCCGAGCACCTCACCCGCGTAGAGCGACACGGATATGTCGTGGAGCTGGAGGCGGCTGGTGAGCCCGGTCGCGGTGAGGACGGGCGTACGGGCGGCTTCGTGACCCTTCGCGGCGAAGCTGGTGACGCCCGAGCGGCGCACCTCGGCCAGGTCGCGGCCGAGCATCATCGACACGAGCTGCATCCGGTCGAGGTCGGCGAGGTCGCCGGTGTGGATGTGGCAGCCGTCGCGCAGGACGGTGACGCGGTCGCAGATCCGGTAGAGCTCGTCCATGCGGTGGCTGACGTAGAGCACGGCGATGCCCTGGTCACGCAGGTTACCGATGACCCGGAAGAGGGTCTCCACCTCGCGCGGTTCGAGCGAGGAGGTGGGCTCGTCCATGATGACGACCTGGGCGTTGACGGAAACGGCCCGGGCGAGGGCGACCATCTGCTGCGTACCGATGCCGAGGGTGTGCAGGGGGCGGCGCGGATCGACGGGTACGCCGAAGCCGTCGAGCAGTTCACTCGTCTCCCGGTGCATGCGGGCGAAGTCGATGAGGCCGACGCGATTCCTGGGTTCGCGGCCGAGGAAGATGTTGCGCGCCACGCTCATCAGCGGGACGAGGTTGACTTCCTGGTAGATCGTGGAGATACCGGCCTGCTGCGCCTCGAAGGGCCGGGCGAACCTGACCGGTTCGGCGGCCATCCGCAGTTCGCCCCCGTCGGGCCGGTACACACCGGTCAGCACCTTGATGAGGGTGGACTTGCCGGCGCCGTTCTCCCCGACCAGTGCGTGGGTCTCTCCCGCGCGCAGGGAGAAGGAGACGTCGTCGAGGGCGACGACGCCGGGGAACCGTTTGCTCACCGAGCGGGCTTCGAGCACGACGGAGGCCGTGGCCGCGGCCTCCGCAGGTGCCTGAGGTACTGCTTCGGGTGGTGCCATGAGTCTTCTTGGCCTTCCGCTGTCCAAGGGGGAGGGCCCGGGAGCCGCCGTGGCCTGGTGCGAGCGCCACGGCGGCGGGGGCCGTTGGGTTCAGGAGCGGATCAGTACGCCCCGCCGAGCGATTCCTTGGCGTTGGTCTCGTCGTAGGCGCGGTCGGTGATGATGACGTTCTCGGGGATCTCCTCGCCGCCGTAGAACTTCTGGGCGGTCGCGAAGGCCAGCGGCCCGAAGCGCGGGTTGGACTCGATGACGGCGTTGTACTCGCCGTTGACAAGGGCCTGCACTGCGTTGCGGGTACCGTCGATCGAGACGATCTTGACGTCCTTGCCGGGCTTCTTGCCGGCCGCCTTCAGCGCGGTGACCGCACCCAGGCCCATCTCGTCGTTCTCCGCGTAGACCGCGGTGATGTCCGGCTTGGACTGGATGAGCTGCTCCATGACCTGCTGGCCCTTGTCGCGGGCGAACTCGCCGGTCTGCTGGGCAACGATCTCGATGCCGGGGGCCTTGGCCTCGATCTGGTCGACGAAGCCCTTGGTGCGGTCGGTGGTCACGTTGTTGCCGGAGGCGCCGAGGAGAATGGCGACCTTGCCCTTGCCGTCGGTGGCCTTGATCATCGCGTCGGCGGCACGCTTGCCCTGCTCGACGAAGTCGGAGCCGAGGAAGGCCACATAGTCCTTGCACGCCGTGGAGTTGACCTTGCGGTCGATGGTGAGGACGGGCACCTTCTTCGCCGCGGCGGCCTTGAGCGCGGGCTCGAGGCCGTCGGAGTTGAGCGGGGCGATGATGAGGAACTGGGCGCCCTGGGAGAGCATGTCCTGGATGTCACTGATCTGCTTGGGCAGCTGCGACTGCGCGTTGGTGGTGAGCAGCTTCTTGACGCCGATCTTCTTGGCCTCGTCCTTGATGGACTGCGTCTCGGCGATACGGAAGGGGTTGGCTTCCTTCTCGGACTGGGAAAAGCCGACCACCGCGTCCTTCAGGTCGAGCTCAGGTGCGCCGTAGGTCTGCAGCGAGCAGCCGGCACCGGAGCTGGTCTCGGGCGTCTTGGCCGCCTGAGCTCCCTGGCTGCTGTCACCGCCCGCGGTGTCCGTGGCCTCCGACTTCGAGCAGCCGGAGGCGGCCAG
The DNA here is from genome assembly GCF_042670885.1 of Streptomyces sp. NPDC057136. NCBI lineage: Bacteria > Bacillati > Actinomycetota > Actinomycetes > Kitasatosporales > Streptomycetaceae > Streptomyces > Streptomyces sp. NPDC057136. Next base: position 26,692 of record NZ_JBHUUV010000004.1, on the reverse strand, counting down.
CGTGGCGGTTGCGGCGAGCAGGCAGGCCGCGGCGAGGGTACGGGATCGACGCTGAGTCATCATGCGCGGGACGCTCCTTGGCGGGATGACGGCACGCCGTTCGGCGCGCGGTCGGGCAGGGCTGGACGATGCATCGGCCGCTCGGCGGCATATGGCACTGCATTCCTCACGACCCGCTTCCAGCTGGGAAAACTCTGGTCGCAAGAGCCTGTGCGGCCTCTCGGCGGCTCGGTTTACAACGTTATATAGGCGGGGTGGCGTCGGCGGCAAGGGAGTTGTCGTTGCGTTTCCAAAATGTGTCGCCCCGGGCCCCTGCCTCCTGGCGCCGGCTGCCGGGCCGTCCCGGCGCCAGGTACTGCGCCACCTCTGGACACCGCTTGACCGCGTGCTGTCATACCGCCGACATCAATTTTCCAACGTTGAAAGCGAGGGGTGTGCCGTCGGCCCGGAAGCGACGGTCACCTTCGTCAGGCACCGGCCCGGTCCGGGCCGGTCTCCTCTCCCTGTCCGGCAGAGCAGAAGCGGAACCCCACGATGTCCCTGAACCGCAGACAACTCATGACCGGCGCCCTGGCCACCGCCGCCGCGGCCACCGCGAACGGCCGCTGGGCCACCACCGCGACCGCCTCAGGAGGAATAGCGGCCGCAGCGCGCGGCGGCCACTATTCGTATGCCCGGCCGCAGGTCGTGGTGGAGACGCTTAACCGCCGGCACGGGGCTGCTGGCCCTCGTCGCAACCGCGCTGGCCGGTGCCGGCGCGCCCTCCGTCCAGGCCGCGACCTCGGCCTGGACGCCGAAGCCCTCCCCGATGACCACCCCGTGGACCGGCCAGCTTCCCGTGGACAAGCCGCTTCCGGAATACCCCCGCCCCCAGCTCACCCGCCCGGACTGGGCGAATCTCAACGGGATATGGGACTTCGCGGTAACCGGCCGCGACGCCGGACAGAGCACCGGGGGCGACCTCTCCCCCGTGTGACCGGCCTGGGGCCTCTCGCCGTCCTGCCCGGCCGGGGCCCGTGGGCACCGGCGCGCACCGGACAGGCCGGACTCCCGGCAGCGCGGGCTCGCGCACACTGCCGGGAGCGGTCCTGGGCGCTTGAGTCCTACGGCTGTTCGCCGTCGTGGAGTGCGGTCACCTCATGGTCGGTCAGCGCCTTGTCGTACACCCGTACCTGATCGATGGAGCCGTTCCAGAAGTCGGTGTTGCCGCCCGACCACCTGGCGCGGCCCACGGAGAGCGCGCCGGTGCTGACATCGGCGGACCCGGCCGCGGCGGTGGCCGCGAGCTTGCCGTCGACGTACAGCTTGATCTGGTCGCCGCTGCGCACGCCGACGAGGTGGTACCACTGGCCGGGCTCGGGCGTCACTTCGAGCCGGGCCCGGTTGCCGCCGGGCGTGGAGAAGGCGAACGCGCCCTGTCCGTACTGGAGGTAGAACGGGTTCTCCGTGCGGCGGCCGTCCTGGCTCACGACGGTGGCGTAGTTGCCCGGGCGCGCGTCCAGGGACGCCCAGGCGGACACGGTGTAGTCACCGGTGGTGTCGACCACCGGGCCGCTCGTCTCGGCGTACTGTCCCTTACCGTCGAACTTCAGGGCCGAGCCGTGCACCCCCGCCGTCCAGGACGCGCCCGCCGTGAGGGTGAGGTCCTTGCGATTGGGCCCGCTGTCGGCCGCCGTGGTGCCCTTGTTCTCGTCGAGGGACCAGGCGCCGCCGCCCTTGACCGCGTCCCGCTCACCGGCGGCGGCACCCGCCGCGATGACCTCTTCGTTGATCCTCCGCACCTGTGCCTGGTCGACCTTGATGTCCCGGCGGTCGTACGTCCAGAGCCCGTTGAGCTCGTTCTCGAGGTCGGTCACCTGGGTGTAAACGGATCCGGAGAGCTCGGCGCCGGCCGCTTCCAGGTAGTACTTCCGGGTGTTCTCGACGTACTTGGCGGTGAGGGCGGCCTTGTCGGCGACGCCGCTGTAGATCACCGTCGGGGTGCCCGGCCACATGTGTCCGGGGGTGCGCAGGGTGAAGCCGCCGTGTTCCCCGTCCATCGCGGCCCGGTGGTCCGGGAAGGGGGCGTCGGTGTTGTTGTAGTCGTGGTGATCGATGATGTCGCCCTTGCCGCTGTCACCCTTGGAGTTGCAGCAGTTGACGCCGCTGTGGGCGTTGACGACCCGGGAGGGATCGGCAGCCTCGACGGACTCGGTGATCCGGCCGGTCTCGGTGCGGTCCCACTCGCCCCAGCCCTCGTTGAAGACGATCCATCCGCCGATCGAGGGGTAGTTGTGCAGCTGTTCCATCATCTCGGCACCCTGGTCGAGGAAGGCCTTGTGGCCCTTCTCCCCCGTGAGGTCGCCGGAGACGAAGTCCTGCCACACCAGGAGACCCAGCTGGTCGGCGTGGTAGTACCAGCGGGCGGGCTCGACCTTGATGTGCTTGCGTACGGCGTTGAAGCCGAGGTCCTTCTGCGTCTTGAGGTCGAAGACGAGGGCGGCGTCGCTGGGCGCGGTGTTGAGCCCGTCGGGGTAGAAGCCCTGGTCGAGCTGGGCGAGGGAGAAGAACGGCTTCCCGTTGAGGACCAGTTTCGGGTAGCCGCCGACCTTCTCGACGCCGAAGGACCGCATGCCGAAGTAGCTGTCGACGGTGTCCTTCGACCTGCCGTCCCGCAGAGTGACTTCGAGGTCGTAGAGGTAGGGGTCGTCCGGCGTCCAGAGGTGCTGCTTCGCGACCGGCAGACTCAGCTCACGGTTGGCCGGTCCGGTGACACGGCCGACGACCTTGCCCTTCTTGTCACGCGCGACGGCGGTGATCCGGGCGGCCCCGGTCGCGTCCTCGGAGTTGACCGTCAGAGCCAGTCGTCCCTTGTCGATGTCGGGTGTGGTCTTGAGGGAGTCGACCGCGGCGGGGGCGACGGGCTCCATCCAGACGGTCTGCCAGATGCCGGAGGACGCGGTGTAGAAGATGCCGCCGGGGTTGCTGGACTGCTTGCCCGTGGGCTGGTCGCGTCCGGTGGTGTCGGTGACCGCGACGACGATCTCCTGAGGGCCGCTGCCCTTGACGGCGTCGGTGATGTCGGCACTGAAGGCCGTGTACCCGCCGGTGTGCTCGGCCACCTGCTTGCCGTTGACCCACACCCGTGCCTGGTAGTCGACGGCGCCGAAGTTGAGCTTCAGGCGCTTCGCGCTGCCGCCGCTCTTGCCGACCGACCAGCTCTTGGGCACGGTCACGAGCTTGCGGTAGAACATGTGGTCTTCGTGGCTCTCGAGTCCGGACAGCTGCGACTCGACGGGGAACGGCACGGTGATGCGCTCGTCGAGCGACTTGCCGAAGACCGGCTGCTCACCCGCGGTCGCCCCGGCGAACTCCCACGGTCCGTTCAGGTTCTTCCACTGGTCACGCACCTGCTGCGGGCGGGGATATTCGGGCAGCGGGTTCTGCCGGTCGAGCTTCTCGCCCCACGGGGTGAGCAGCCTCTGCGTGGAGAGGTTCTTGGCCCTGCGGCTGATCTCCGGGACGGTCTCGTCGCCGTTTTTCAGGCCACCCTCACCGTCGTACGCCACGCGGACCTGCTGGTCCTTCTGGATGGGCTCGGCAAGGGTGACGAGAAGCGCGTTCGGGTTGTCGGACGCCCTGGTGACCGACGTGACCGGCATCGGCGTGGTGTCCGCCTCGATCACGAGGTGGTCCTTCACGCCCTCTACGTCCGCCACCTCGCCTGCGAAGGTCGCCTGCAGTTTCCGGCCGTCCTCGGCGGCGGTCAGGGCGACGGGGTAGACCTCGAAGTCGGCCGGCGGGGTGAAGGCGGACTCGGGCACAATCTGTTTGGCGAGTTCCGGGCTCGACCAGCGCAGGAACATGTTGGCCCCGCCGATGTCCTGGAACATCTCCAGCCGGAACTCGTGGGGTTCGCCGGCGTTCAGCGCGACCGGCTTGCTGGTCTGCTCCTTGTCCCAATCGGGAACCCAGTGGTCGATGACCGGCTTGTCGTCGATGAAGAGACGGAAGCCGTTGTCACCGATGGCCGCGAAGGTGTAGTCGCCCGTCTCGGGGGCCTCGATCTGTCCGGTCCAGCGAGCGGTGGTGTGCTCGGTCTTGCCGGTGGCGGACTCGAAGGCGCCGGTCAGCCCGGGAAAGTTGATCTCCGGGTCGAGTGCCACACCGCCCAGTTCGGCGAAGTCGCGTGCGCCCGGAGCGGACATGGCGAAGTACTCGCCCTTGAGGCCGTTCACCTCTATGGAGGGGTCCTCCGTCACGAAGGCGGAGGCGGTGGTGGCGCCGGTGGGAGGGGCTGCAGCGGCGGCCGGGATCAGTGTGGCTCCGAGGGGGAGCAGAAGCGCTGCCGTACAGGCGAGGGTCCTGAACAACGTGCGGGGGCGGGCTGGTTGTCGTCTCAAGGCGTCGTCCTCATCGAAGAAGCCGGAGTGCCTCGACCCGCGAGGCACTGCACATGGACGAACATTGAGCCACAGTCCCAAACACCTGACTACGGTCATGCACGGAGAATTTTCAACGATAGAAAAATGAGACCGCTTCCAGCCCCCCGGCCCGGCGGGGAGCCGGCGTCCGGGCCCCGGCGAGCGTTCGCGTACCGCTCACCGGGGCCCTGGGCACCTTTTGGCAGCGTCCTACTGCGGCAGACCCGCAGGTCCGGTGGCCCAGTCGGTGTTCGGCTGTGCGGCGAGCCGGTAGGTCAGCGACCCGCCCCGGGTGACCAGCCGGTCATCCGTCCACGACCGGTCGTGGGTCCGCCCGTCGACGCGCACCGCGCCGATGTACGGACGTGTCGATCCCGCGTCCGGAGCGCTGATGGTGATGTCGCCTCCGCGCGGCCGATCGAGCACCGCCCGAGGGAACAGGGGTGTGCCCAGCAGCATGGTGGCGCTGCCCGGTGTGCGGGGATACAGTCCCAGCGCCGAGAAGACGTACCAGGAGGACATCGTGCCCAGATCGTCGTTGCCGGGGAGCCCGCGCGGGCCCGTGCCGTAGACGGTGTTCACGATCTCGCGCACGGTCTCCTGGGTCTTCCAGGGCTGCCCCAGCGCGTTGTACAGCCACGGGGCGTGGATGCCGGGCTCGTTGGTCGGGTCGTAGCGCAGCGCGTCGCCGCCCTTCACGGACCAGGATCCGTCCGCCTTGTGGAAGAAGGCGTCGAGCCGCTTCGCCGCGATGTCACGGCCTCCCATGGCATCGGCGAGCCCTTGCACGTCCTGCGGAACCATCCAGGTGTACGTGGCACTGGTGCCCTGGGCGAAGCCCCGGTCGCTGCCCGGACCGAACGGGGTCAGCCAGGAGCCGTCGAGGTTGCGGGCCTGGATGTAGCCGGTCGTTCCCGCGCCGTCGCTCGCCTCCGGGTTGAACACGTTGCGCCACCAACGGCCGCGCTCCTCGAAGGCGTTGGCCTCCTCGTCCCGGCCGAGCAGCCTGGCCCAGCGGCCGAGCGCGTCGTCGGCGACCGCGTCCTCCAGGGTCTCGGCCGCGCCGCCCCAGCAGTGACAGACGTCCTGGGCCGCGTAGTGGGACTCCAGGTACTGCGCCAGATTGGGCCGCTGCCCGGTGCACTGTCCGGGACATCCGGCGTCGTTCAGTCCGTCCGGGTGGGGCACGGTGGCCTGGCGGGCCAGGGACTCGAAGGCGCCCTCGTAGTCGAAGTTGCGTACGCCCATCGCGTAGAAGGTGGCGAGGGTGGCCGCCGAGGGATCGCCCGTCATCACGTGCGTGGCACCGTTGACGTGCACCCACCGGTCCCAGACGCCGCCGTTCTGCCGGGCGAAGTTGTACAGCGACTGCGCGAAGTCCCCCGCTATCCGCGGTTTGAGGAGCGCGAGGAGCTGAATCTGGGCGCGATACTGGTCCCAGCCGGAGAAGTTGCTGTACTGGGCCCCCTGCCCGCGCGTCACACGGTGCGGCCTGCCGTCCATGCCCGGATAGCGGCCGTCGGTGTCGCTGATCAGATTCGGCTGCATCAGCGAGTGGTACAGCGCGGTGTAGAAGGTGGTGCGTTGATCCCCGCTGCCGCCGCCGACACGTACGGAGCCGAGCTCGCGGTCCCACGCGCGGGACCCGGCCCCGGCCACGTCGTCCACGCTCGCCCGGGGTGCGATCTCCTTACGGAGGTTGGCCTCGGCGCCCTCCTGGCTCACGTAGGAGATGCCGATGCGCATGCTGACGTCGACGTCGGTGGCGGTGTCGAAGCCGACCCAGCCTCCGGACCCCCTTCCGGCCCGGGCGGCGCCGGTGGCGTATCCCTCGCCGCCGCTCCCGGTGGTCGCACCCGGCGCGAGGGCGCCGTCGCGCCAGGTGCCGGTCGAGGCGAAGTCACGGTCGAAGGACGCACTGAAGTAGAGCCGGTAGTAGCTCTTGCGGTTGTTGGTACCGCCGTTGGCCCGCCGACCGCAGAACGCCCCGGTGAGCACCGAGCCCGCCACTTTGCGGTGCGCGGTGTCGATCTCGATCTCGGCGTCCTCGCTGCCGTTTAGGGAGTTGGACACCCGGAAGAGTAGGTTGGCGGGCCTGCCTGCCGGGAAGCCGAAGTCGGCGACGCCCGCGCGCTCACTCACCGCCAGGTCGGCGGTGGCGCCGGAATCCAGGCCGACGGTGTAACGGCCGGGTACAGCACGCTCGTTGTCGTGCGAGAAGTTCGAGGCGTAGACGGCGTCCTTGGTGTCGGCGGACGGCGAGGACGTGACGTCACCGACGAACGGCATGATCGGCACATCACCGGCGGCGCCCGGATTGCACCCGGCGCCGTTGACGTGGGTGAGGCTCAGTCCCCGCATCCGGGTCGCCCCGTACTCGTAGCCGTTGGCCGCTCCGGTACTGGTCTGGTCGCCCGTGGTGCTGGTCGGCGACCAGGCGATCATGCCGTACGGGAGCGTGGCACCGGGAAAGGTATTGCCTCCGTTCGCGGTGCCGATCAGCGGGTCGACGTAGGCGGTGGGCCGTGTGACGAGCGGGTCGGCCTGGGCGGCCGGCGGCATGACGGCGCCGGCGAGCGCGCCGGTGAGCACGATCGCGGCGGCTCTCGCGGCGAAGCGCCTGGCCGCGCGGGACGGTCTGGACGGCATGTCTCGGATACCTCCGACGGTGGGACAACGTTGTCAGCGATGCCGGGAGGGGGGTCCGGACAGCGTTGATCGATTCGGGCCGAGCGTAGGTCCCCGCAGCGTGCGAGGGAAGGCCGCCAACCGAGGCCCACGGTGAACGAGTGGTGAACGGACACCGCCGGCCCCTCCCCTGACACCATGGAGGCTGCAGGCCAACGGCCCGGACCGCAGAGGAGAGACGTGATCCGCTGGACGTACGCCTTCATCGACCGGCCGCCGCCGCTGCCGGGCGCGCGGACGCCTTCCTGCGCCATCATCAGATAGGAGCCGTCGCCCACCATGACGAAGACCTCGCGCTCGGGGGCGGCGAGTTTGACGCCGAGCCCGCCGGCGATCTCGTAACCCATGCAGGAGTACCCGTATTCGACGTGAGGTCCTTGCGGCGAGTCTCATACCGGTCGCGTAGTTCAGCCATGGTTGGGGCGGTGGGGCCTAGGCGGCGGATGGCGCGGAAGTGGGCGGAAGTGTCGAGGAAGTTGGCATCGACAACGGAGGAGAACAGCATGCGCAGCAGGAGGTCGATGTTCTCGGGTTCTGCTGCGCCTGTCAGCTGTCGTGCCCGGCGGGTCGGCGCTGCTTCGCGCGGTGGGCGAGCGCATCGAGGATGCGTTGCCATGCCGGTGATGCCTCGGAGATCCGGGAAGAGACCAGCTTCAGGTAACCTGCCCGGTTGCTGTCTCGTTCGTGTTTGATCTCCCATGCGTCCAGGTCGTCGATGAGCCGGTCCAGGCGCGAATCGTGCGGATCCCAGTCGACTGATTGATCACAGGCGAGATACAGGCGCGTCGTCTCGGGGTCGTCGAAACCGGCGTTCTTGTCCCGTATCCGCTGCGGCATGACGTGCGGGTCCAGTGCCTGCATCAGGATCCACGAGTCCCGCTCGAGTCGTACCCTCCGTTCGCTTACCCCGAGACTGCGCATCCGGTTCAGGATGGCGACCACCTCGGGGGGCAGGACAAGCCTTTCGCCGCTGGCCAGTTCGGCGATCCTGCGGCGGTATCCGGTGAGCTGGTCGATCTTGCGCTGCAATTCGGCGTCGATGTCGGTGATGGCCGCAGCGAATTCGGTCGGCTGTGCATGCAGCAGCGCGTCGATACGGGCCAGTGGCACCCCCGCATCGGCGAGGGTCCTGATCTGGATGAGGTCCACCGCCGCTTGCGCGCTGTAGCGGCGGTAGCCGGAAGCATCGCGCTCGGGCTCGGGCAACAGGCCGACGTGGTGGTAGTGGCGAACGGTGCGAACGGTCACGCCGGCGGTTGCCGCGAGCTGGCTGATCGTGAGCACCGTCCTCCTCGGGTCTTCGTGCAACGTGGTCGTGCCGAGTCTAGGGGCGAGCTCGGTCGACGACGTCGCGGATCGCCTGGACCACGGCATCGGGCCGGTCGAAGCAGAGCCGGTGGTGGGCGGTGTCGGAGAGGATGCGTTGTTCCCCGTGCGAGACCGCGCTCACCAGGGCCGCGTCCATTCTCGTCTTGCCGTCATTCATCTCTTGCAACATCCGCTCCGACGCCAGCGCCTGCTGGGCGGGGTCGGTGCCCACCACGGAGAGAGCGACCACCGGGACGTCGGGAATGTTCGGCCCGGCCCGCAGTTCGGTGGCGAGTTCAGCCAACTTGGTGCGCTCGGCGACGCCGGAATGGATCCACTCGTCACTCTCATGGGCATCGATCAACGGTTGCCGCACGTGCTCCGGGTAGTCCGCGAGCAGCTCGTCGCGCATCTCGCGCAGGGCCGGACGCATCTGCTCGAGCTGCTCCCGATCGGGTGCCATCTGCTCGACCGCGTCCAGACCTGCCGTGGGAGGCATGAAGTCGTCCCAGTCGCGGTGGAAGGCGTCCAACCAGACCAACCCGGCCACGTCCTGCGGGTACAGCTGCGCGAACCGATGCGCGTAGAAGCCGCCGAGGGAGTGCGCCACCAAAACGTATGGGGCGGCGATGTTCTGGGCGCGCAGCAGCTCGCGGAGTTCCATGGCGACTGCGGCGGCGGTGCGCGGCAGCGGGAGGGCATCGCTGTAGCCCGTGCCGCCGCGGTCGTACACGACGGCGGTGGTGAACTGCGAAACCCCCTGCTGGACACCGAAATAGTCCAGGCCGACCGCGCTGGCGCCCGGAAGGAACACCACGGCCGGTCCGCCGCTGCCCGACCCATGCACGAAAATGCGGCGGCCGTCGATCTCCTGGAACCCTCCGACCGGCGGAGCGAGCCGAGCCGAGGAAGTGCTGTTGTTCGTCATGTGACAAGGCTCCAACCCTGACGCAGGGGCAGGGTCAATCCCTTCCGCCTCAGTACCCGAAACGTGCGCAGCTGTTCAACGCGCTGCCGTGCGGCTGATCGGAAGTTCATCGCGACGCACCTTCATGCCGCCGGCACCGACAGAAACCGGGTAGCAACGGGTGTCTGTCCCCCATGCGTCCCCTGGCGTTTCCACCCTCGACAGCCTCCCCGAGGGCCCGCCGGACACAGCGAGAGGCGCTCGGGGCCCACTTCCGTGCGCCCCGACCGCTCAGCCATGCCGCCACCGGCAAGTACCAGACGTTCGATCCGTTTCAGGTAATCGGCCAGTTGGCCGACGATGCAGCGTGCGCAGATCGCGAGAAGGGCGGGCACGCCGTTGCCCGCCCACTCGGCGACCCGCGCCGGAGAGATTCCGTTGTTGCGCCAACCCGTCAGACAGGTGTGACGGCATTGATCACGTGCCGGCGGTTTGCTGGGTACCCTCCGGTAGCGTCAGGGGATGAGTCATCCCCATCCAGAGCTGAAAACTGCCCCGCCGTTGCCCAAGGGAGGCCTCAGGGTCGTCGCCCTGGGTGGCCTGGGTGAGATCGGCCGCAACATGACGGTCTTCGAGCACGCGGGCAAATTGCTGATCGTCGACTGCGGAGTGCTGTTCCCCGAGGAGAGCCAGCCCGGGGTCGATGTCATCCTGCCGGACTTCACCTCGATCCGGGACCGCCTGGACGACATCGTGGCTGTCGTGCTGACCCATGGCCACGAGGACCACATCGGCGGCGTGCCCTACCTGCTGCGTGAGCGGGCGGACATTCCTGTCGTCGGCTCGAAGCTGACGCTGGCGTTCCTGGAGGCCAAGCTCAAGGAGCACGGCATCAGGCCGCGTACGGTCCGAGTGCGCGAGGGCGACCGACGGAGCTTCGGGCCCTTCGACTGCGAATTCATCGCGGTCAACCACTCCATCCCGGACGGACTCGCAGTCGCGATCCGTACCGGCGCGGGCATGGTCCTGCACACCGGTGACTTCAAGATGGACCAGTTCCCGCTGGACGATCGCATCACCGACCTGCGCGCCTTCGCCCGGCTCGGCGAGGAAGGGGTCGACCTGTTCCTCACCGACTCGACCAACGCCGAGGTGCCGGGCTTCACCACATCCGAGCGCGAGCTGAACCCCGCGATCGAACAGGTCCTGCGCACCGCGCCACGCCGGGTCATCGTCTCCAGTTTCGCCAGCCATGTACACCGTATCCAGCAGGTACTGGACGCCGCTCACCAGCACGGACGCAAGGTCGCCTTCGTGGGCAGGTCGATGGTCCGCAACATGGGCATTGCCCGGGAACTGGGCTATCTCAAGGTTCCTTCCGGTCTGGTGGTCAGCACCAAGGAACTTGAGAAGCTGCCGGACCACAGGATCACCCTCATCTGCACCGGCTCACAGGGCGAACCCATGGCCGCTCTCTCCCGCATGGCCAACCGCGACCACATGATCCGCATCGGCAAGGGCGACACCGTCCTGCTCGCCAGTTCCCTGATCCCGGGCAATGAGAACGCGATCTACCGGGTGATCAACGGATTGACCCGATGGGGCGCCAATGTCGTGCACAAGGGCAACGCGAAGGTGCATGTCTCCGGACACGCCAGCGCGGGAGAGCTCGTCTACTGCTACAACATCGTCAAGCCCCGCAATGTCATGCCTGTGCACGGCGAGTGGCGCCACCTGCGCGCCAACGGTGACCTGGCCATCCGTACCGGCGTGGACCCCGACCGGGTCATCCTCGCCGAGGATGGAGTCGTCGTCGACCTCGTCAACGGCCGTGCGTCGATCACCGGAAAGGTACCTGCGGGCAACGTCTACGTGGACGGCATGACGGTCGGCGGCGCCACCGAAGCCTCCCTGAAGGACCGTGTCACCCTCGCCGAGGAAGGTGTGGTCACCGTGGTGGCGATCGTCGACGCCGGCACGGGCGCCCTCGCGGAGCCTCCGGACTTCCTGGCCCGGGGTTTCGTCCACGACGACGCGACCTTCGAGCCGGTCGTCCCCGTGATCGAGAAGACCCTGGCCAAGGCCGCCGAGGAGGGCGTCGGAGACGCGCACCAGCTGGAACAGCTCATCGCCCGCGCCGTCGCAGCCTGGGCATTTCGGACCCACCGCCGCAAGCCGCTCATCATCCCAGTCGTCATCGACGCCTGACCGGCCGGAAGAACAAACCGAAAGGTGAACAGATGAGCGTGCGTTTCCAGGAGATCGACTGGCGCTCGACACCCATGGGTGACATCAGCCTGCGACGTCGGAGGGACCCGGCATCGGGCGTCGATGTGCACGAGGTGAAGCTCGGTGACGAGTTTCTCATGTCCAGCCTCTTCACGGCGGGCGAGATCGCACTCACCCGGCTCGGTCTGGCCAAGGCGACGGGTGGCGAACTGGACGTCGTGGTGGGCGGGCTCGGCCTCGGATACACCGCCCGGGCGGCCCTGGACGACCCACGCGTGCGGTCGCTCGTCGTGCTCGACGCTCTCGCCGAAGTGATCGAGTGGCACGAGCGGGGACTGGTGCCGCTGGGCAGTGGCCTGGCGTCCGATCCCCGCTGCCGCATGGTCCACGGCGATTTCTTCGCGATGGTCGCAGATTCCTGCCTGGATCCGCAGGAGCCGGACCGCCGGTTCGACGCGATCCTGCTGGACGTCGACCACTCGCCGCGCCATGTGCTGCATCCGCGGCACGCGGCGCTTTACCGCCCCGCCGGACTGCGGGCCCTTGCCGGCTGCCTCCGCCCTGGCGGCGTCTTCGCCCTGTGGTCGAACGACCCTCCGGACAAGGAGTTCATCGCTGCGCTCGGGGACGTCTTCCCCGGAGCCGAAGCCCACGTCGTGGAATTCGACAACACGCTGCAGGGCGGGACCGCGACCAACACCGTCTACGTGGCGGCAACGGGCCGAGCATGACGTAGGGCTTCGGCCTCGAGCGTCCCGCTCGCAGAGCGGATCGAGGTGAGAACGCAGCACCACCTCCGCCACATGCGGGGTGCGTCGGCCGACCAGGACGCTGGTTGGCCGACCATTGCCTCTGTCGGAGGCCGCAGCGGAGTCTCCGAGCTCAACTGGCACACCCCTGTTCGATTCATTGGAGCAGCGCTTCCTGAACACCGGGGGTGTGCTGAACTAAGTGGCCGCGCAGTACATGGCTTCGGCTCCGGGATGCACCAGGAGCTCGGCCTCATCACCCCAGACCGACTGTGCGCATCAACCGCAACATCCCGCCGACAACGCGGGCGACAGCAAAATGGGCCACGCGACCCTGCTGACCTGTGAAGCCCTCGCGGCTCGTTCGAGCCGGATGTGACGGCTGGCGCCGCTATCCAGCCGATCGCAAGCCACCGTGCGTCGGGTCGTCCAACGGCTGCGGCCACTGTTGGCGATCGAGTCGGCGACGCGGCCTGTTGCGCGGTGAAACGGCTGTGGATCGAGCGCCTCGCCCGTTACGTCGGGATTTTGAAGCGTCCTCATCGTGTCCGACCGATCTGCGGTCCGGGTGAAGACGAAGCGACGTAGGTTGTCGACGCTGGCAGTGGCGGGACAGGAAGGGTGCCCATGGATCAAGGACTCGCGGCCTTTCTCGCCGACATGGCACCCTGACCGCCTGCCTACTTGATCAGGGCATTCGCGATAATGATCACTAGGCCGATCAGCATGTCCATGCCCCCTGCGCGGCACGAGGACGGCCATCCGTGCCCGGCGGTGCGGGCGGCGCCGGCGCCCCAGCCGAACAAGGCGACGGTGTTGAACAGCAGGGCCGCGTCCACAGCCGTGGCCTCTGCCCACCACCCGGCTACCGCGGCAAGCAGTATCCCCACCGTGGGCAGCACGGCGGCGACCAGTGGCCACTCGGCGAGCACCAACCGCAGTCTGCTGGTGGTAGCTGCCCTGTCGGCGGACGCACGCTGGGCGATGACGTGCGCATACCCATGGGCGGCGCCCGACGCCAGCGCGGTGAGCAGTACCCACAGCGCGTCCCGACCGGGATCGGCCTTCTCGCCCGTCGCGTCCAGCGCGGCCACCAAGGCGCTGGCCAGCACCAGTCCGTAGATGCCGCTGAACAGCGACTGCTCCGGCGGCCGGTGCCGCAAGATCCACCTTGGTACGACGCTCTCGGGGCGGACGTGGTTGGCGCGGTCGGGCATCGCATCGCCTCGGTGCGGGAAGAGGGCTGGGTCCGCACATGCTCACCCGCGTGGCGTCAGGGAACACGACGCCACGCGCTGCTCGCATGGTTGTTGTGCCATAAGTTGTGCCATAAGGGGGGCTCACGAGGAGCAGAACGCCGCGATCGCGGCCTACCTCCGCTGGCGCAACGCCCGCGCCGAACCGAAGACCAGCTTCGCCCAAGACTCACCCATCCGTCAGTGGACGCAATACCCGGCCCAAGCGACGTGACAAGCGGTTACGCGACGAGCAGGAGCACGCTGATCGCCAGCATCGCCACGGCGGTGGTCCCATGGATGCCGTAAACGTTCGCCCTGGGCCCGTTGCTGCGCAGTCGCAGCAGTGACCAGTGCTCTCTAAGGTGGGATATGGGGCATCCGATCGGCTGGGCTGAGAGGAGTGGTCATCATGGCCGGCCGAAGCCGAAGCGAAGTCGAGTCGGAGATCAAGGAAACGCTGGGACTGGTTCCCCACTTCTTCTCCGCGATCCCCGACGACCTGCTGGACTACGAGTGGGAGATCTTCAAGAGGATCGAGCTCGGCGAGACACTCATTCCGAACAAGTACAAGGAACTGATCGGGGTCGCTCTGCACTCCGAGACGAAGTGCCGTTACTGCACGCTCTTCCACACGGAGGCCGCGAAGCTGTTCGGGGCCACGGACGAAGAGATCCAGGAAGCCGTCCACTACGCGAAGAACAGCCTCGGCTGGAGCGCCTACCTCAACGGCATGCGTGAGGACTACGACGAGTTCGCGCAGGAACTCGGGCAGATCAAGGAATACTTGGCGTCGAAGGGCTGACCATGCAACTCGAGTGGGCTCGGCCCGGTGTCCTGCGCGCGACTGCTCACGCCTTCGAATTCGCGGCGCTTGTGGCCGCAGCCCGATTCGTGGCCGAGTCCACCCCGTCCGAAATCCCCGGAGAGGCGCTGGACCAACTTCGGCGGATTCTGGACGAATACGATGCGCAGACAGCGCGGCTACGTGACGAGGCGGCGCCTCCCTCCGACGTCGTGTGATCGGCGATCAGCAGCGCGAATCCGAGCACACCATCGGCCACGGCCGTCCGGGCCGCGCCCAGGACCATGGGAGCGGCGTCGAGGTCGATACCGGCCGCGGTGAGCTTGTCCAGGGACGTCATACGCAGCAGGTTCAGCCGTGCCGCGATCTGGTCGATCACCCGCAGCATCTCTGTGTCGTGCCGTTCGGTGCGTACCGAACGCAGGCCCGCCGCAGCCGGGATGCCGGTGTACTCCTGCAGCGGCCGGGCTGACCAGCGGCCACGCCACCCGCGCCGTCCTCGAAGCCGTCGGCCACATGCCCGCCTGCAGATGGCCATCGGCGCCGTCCTCCCCGGCGGCGTCATCAGTTGCGTCGGCGTTCCCCAGCACAAGGACGCGCCCTTCGGCTTCGCCAGCCTCCGCCGCCCGAATGTCACCCTCACGAGCAGACCCTCGAGGGATATCGGGCCGCGGGTTGCTCCTCGTCGCCCGGTTCGCCAACCGGTGGGGGACGCGCTATACCGACGACGGCAAGGCCATCCGGACGGAACAGACACTGGCGGCCGCCCCGCCACGGACAGCCCACCGGGTGCGTGAATACGCCGCTCGGGAGCATCCTGAGGTGTGACCTGGTACGGCGCGACGAGACACGCTCCACTCAGCGAGAGCGGGGCCGTGTCGGCGCGGCCGAACGACGGCCGTATGCCGGACGAGCTGTCCCTGGTGCTCGCACAGGCCGTGGTGAGCGCGATCGAGTCCGCCGGAGGATACGCGGGCGGCGTCTACCTGCGCTCCGAAACACCGGGACTGCTGCGCCTCGCGGTGCTCGCAGGGCTGCCCATCCCACTGTTCCGCCCGTGGTGGCGCATGCATGTGAACCGGCCCTTTCCGGTGGCCGTGGCCTTCTCCACCGGGCAGCCCGTGTACCTCGGCGACGCCGAGGAGGCCATGCGCAAGTTTCCGCAACTGATGGCCGGCCTGCCGTTCCCCTTCGGCTCGCTGTACGTGCCCGTCGTCAGCGGTCACGAGAAGGTCGGGGTCCTGGTCGTGCTGCGCCCCGCCACCCCCGGAAAACCGGTCGGGTCCGCCGACCGCCGCAGGTTGCAGCACGTCGCTCAGCGGCTCGGCGGCGCCCTCGAAGAGCTGGCATCCGACGGAACGCCGGCCCGGTGGGAAGACGATCCGGTTCCCGTCCAGCTGCCCGTGGCCACCGCGCCACCGGTACGGATCGGTCACTTCGACTGGGACCTCGACAGCGGTGCCGTCACCGCGGACGAAGATCTGTGCGCGATCCTCGGTACGCAGCCCGCTGACTTCCCCGGCACCATCGACGCGCTGGCGGCGCAGCTGGTGCCGGAGGACGTGTACGGACTGTGGACGCTGGCCCGACAGGCTATGGGGTCGGGAACAGCGGTCGTCCGCAGAATGCGGCTCCAAGGACCCGACGGCCGGTCGCACCTGCTGGAGCTCTCGGGGCGCTTGGCCCACCCGCCCGGCGACGGCACGGCAAGCCACCTGAACGGATTCCTGGTGGATCTCGGTGCAGAGCCGGTCTTCCCCGAGGCAGCCGACCGGCTGCCTCGCGCGATCTTCTCGCTCGACCGGCTCGGACGGATCACCTACGTCAACCATCTGGCGGAGGCACTCCTCGGCATTGCCCGGGCGGACCTGGTCGGACGCGTCCTGTGGGAGGCCCTGCCATGGTTCGGCCACCCCGCCTACGAGGACCACCACCGGGCGGCCCTGCTCTCCGTCGAACCCGTCCACTTCCTCGCCCGGCGCACCACGAAGGAATGGCTGTCCGTTTCCCTGTACCCGGGCAACGACGGGGTGACAGCCACGCTCACCGCCACGGACCAGCCGGCCTACGCCCCGGGATCAGTCGTCACCCCGGGTGTCGGGCTCGGATCTCCGGCCGACCGGTCCTCCGCGCTGTACCGGCCCGTCGCTCTGGCCATCGCGCTGACTGAGGCGGTCACCGCCCGCCAGGTGTCCGCCGTGGTCACGGAGGAGCTGCTGCCCGCTTTCGGAGGCAGACAGCTGGCGATCTACCTGCTGCACGAGCGACATCTCTACCTGGCGTGGGAGACCGGCTTCCCGAAAGGCTTCCTGGACCCCTTCGACGGCGTCGGCCTCGACGCCCGCCTTCCCGGCGTGGAGACACTCACCTCCGGCCGCCCCATCTTCTTCGAGTCCATGAAACGCCTGGCCGCCGCCTATCCAGGCATCGCCATGGAGACCGACGTCGGCGCCCGGGCCTTCCTGCCACTCATCGCCTCCGGGCGGCCCGTCGGCTCGTGCATCCTCGGCTTCGACCAGCCGAGGGGCTTCACCCCCGAGGAACGCACGGTCCTCACGGCCCTCGCCGGACTCATCGCCCAGGCCCTCCAACGCGCCCAGCGCTACGACACCGAGGCTGCCCTGGCCCGCGGCCTGCAGGACGCCCTGCTCCCGAACCGGCTGCCCGAAGTCGAATACGTCGACACCGCCGGGCGCTACCTCTCCGGCACCCAGGGCATGGACGTCGGCGGCGATTGGTACGACGTCATCGAGACCGGCCGGGGCCTCGCCCTGGTCATCGGGGACGTCCAGGGCCACGGCGTCGCGGCTGCCGCGACCATGGGCCAACTACGCAGCGCCGTACGCGCCTTCGCCCTGAGCGGCCATGATCCGCAGGAGGTGATGAGCGGCACCAACCGGCTGCTCATCGACCTCGACCCCGGCCAGTTCGCCAGCTGCTGCTACATCGTCCTCGACCCCGAGACCGGCTTCACACAGGCCGTACGGGCCGGGCACCCGCAGCCCGTGCTGCGCCACCCCGACGGCACGGCCGAGGTCCTGGACCTCTCCGGCGGTGTCGTGCTCGGAGTCGACGCAACGGCTTCGTACCCGGTCACCGACCTACGGCTCGAACCGGGCGCGATCCTGGCCCTGTTCACCGACGGACTGGTCGAGCAGGCGGGAACCGATATCGACCTGGGTATCGAGCGGCTCCGCAGCACGATCGCCGAAGCCGGATCGGCGTCACTGGCCGACACGGCTGACCATGTGATCGGGGAGGCGAGACAGGCAGCCGACCGGCCCGACGACATCGCACTCCTGCTCGCCGCCCGCTGGTCGCAGAGCCCGGAGTGAACAGGCCCGGGCGATGAGACGTGGTGTCAGCCGCCTGACGCGGTGGCGCGTTGGACGTGTTTGCCGCGAACGGCGAGGATCGGAACGACCAGTCGCGGGAGCGATCAGTCGGCCGTGAGCTGGAACGCGCCGGAGGCCCTGAGCCGGTGCCGGAGGCCAGGTCGAGGACCGACTTGCCGCGCACGTCCCCGACCATGGTCAGGCAGCTGGGCACCTCACCGTACTGCGCCAGCGGCAGGGCCTTGAAGCCCTCGAACGCCTCACCGATCTCGTCAACAACCGCCCGTCAGAAGCAACACCGAACTCATTGATGAGATGTCGGCCGCTCCCGATCGGGAGCGGCCGGCATGGCGTTTCCTACTGGGCGTAGAACGTCGCGTCCGCCTTTGCGGTCGTCGTCTCCGCGGGCTGCGTCACGAGCAGGCCTTCGTAGTGACGGAGGTAGCGCCCGGGGAAGTTGTACGACTCGAAGGAGACTCCGGCAGCCGTGTCGGCCAGGCCCGGGCGGCGGTGGAAGCTGGCGTCGTTCTTGAAGGTCGTACTGCTGTCGTTCTTCTCGACCCACACCTCGTGGTTCTTGTGGCGGAGGTAGTAGCCGGGGAAATTGGCCGATTCGAGGGAGACGGTGCCGGTACCGGCGAGGCCGGTGACGACGCGGAACTGCGAGTCCGCCAGGTTGGTGACGTTCGCTTCCAGCTTGGCGCGGAATTCCCAGTGCCGGATGTACCGGTCGGGGAAGTTGAAGGAGGAGAAGCGGACGGGGGTGGCTCCGTCGGCGACCGGAATGCCGAAGTTCGGGGTGCCGTCGGCGTTCCAGTAGAGCTTCTGGTAGCGGGTGCGGCGGTTGGGGTCGTTGAGCGGGTCGCCGCTGATGTCCTTGTAGTTGCGGTCGTGGTAGACGAGGATGTCCGACTTCCCGTCCTCGGACGTGGTGAAGGTGTTGTGCCCGGGGCCGTACTGGCCGGTCGCGGCGTTGCTGGTGAAGACCGGGTTCGGGTTCTTGGTCCAGGAGGCCGGGTTCATCAGGTCGGCGCCGGCGGCCGCGGTCAGCAGGCCCAGGCAGTAGTTGCTGTCGGTGGCGCTGGCGGAGAAGCTCATGAAGACCTTGCCGCCCCGCTGGATGACCGCCGGGCCCTCATTGACCGTGTGGCCGACCGTCTCCCACGCGTGGGTCGGCCGGGAGATCATCACCGGACTGCCGCTGATCGTCCAGGGGTTGGACATCCTGGCCAGGTAGATGTTGGTTCCGGCGCCGACGGCCGGATCGTTCTGCGCCCAGGAAAGGTAGCGGGTCGAGCCGACGACGAAGGTGGTGGCGTCGAGGGAGAAGGTGTCGAGCGGCAGGGCGATGCGGCCCTTCTCGGTCCAGGTACCCGTCAGCGGGTTGGCCGCGCCGGTCTCCAGGACGTACGGCCGGATCTTCCAGATGTCGCTGGTGGACCCGGCGGCGAAGTAGACGTACCACTTGCCGTCGATGAAGTGGATCTCCGGCGCCCAGATGTGCGCGCCCATCTCACCGCTCGCGTGCTTGCTCCAGATGGTGGTCTCGGAGGCGGTGGACAGCCCCTGGAGGGTGGTGGCCCGCCGCATGACGATCCGGTCGTACGCGGGGACGGTCGCGGTGAAGTAGTAGTAGCCGTCCGTGTGCTTGAAGATGTGCGGATCGGCGCGCTGTTCGGCGACCGGATTGGTGAAGGTCACCGCCGGTGAGGCGGGGGCGGCCGCGTGTGCGGGCGTTCCCGTGGTCAGCACGGCCAGTGCGGCGAACAGAGCCATGATCACCCTTGTGATGTCGCGTCTCACTGTCTTCCTCTCCCTCACGGCCGTCATGCCGTCGGCTTGAGCTGCCACTGCTGGCAGGCGTTGTTCAGCCAGGTCCACTGCCGTACGTCACTGCCGTTCGCCGTACCGCAGTCCGCGACGTCGGCTACCTTGCCGCTGTTCTCGTTGACGATCCGTACGTAGTCACCCGAGGCCGTGTGCACGAGCCGGAACTTCTGGCAGTTGTTGTTCAGCCACGACCACTGCCTCAGATCGGCGCCGTCGGCGGTGGAACAGTCGGCCGTGTCCATGACCTTGCCGGTCGCGACGTTGACGAGCCGGCTGGTGTCGTTGCCGAGGTCCTCGATCCGCCACTTCTGGTTGGCGCCGCCGCCGCAGGTCCACTGCGCGATGTTGATGCCGTCCGCGGTGCTGCCGCCCGCGACGTCCAGGCACTTGCCGCTGTTCCGGTTCACCAGCGTGTACGCCGTCGGCGTGACCGCCGTCTCTCCGGACGGGCCGGGCAGGGTGGCGCCCAGGGCGACCGGGGCGCCGAAGTCCGGGGTGCCGTCGGCGTTCCAGGTGAACTTCTGGGCACGCGTGGTGCGGCCGTTGTCGCAGCCGTCGGAGGCCGAGTCGTTGGCGTGGTAGACGATCCAGTTCTCGGTGCCGTCGGGCGAGGTGAAGAAGCCGTTGTGGCCGGGGCCGTAGACCCCCGCGGAGTCGTTCCGCGAGAAGACGGGCGTGGACTTCTTGGTCCACGAGGAGGCCAGCAGCGGGTTGCTGCCGGTCAGTTCCAGCTGGCCGAGCTTGTAGTCCGGCCCCCAGCAGGCGCTCGCGGAGTAGACGACGAACGTCTTGCCGTTGCGGTAGAGCGGCTCGGGTCCTTCGTTGACCGTGCCGCCCTGGGTCTCCCAGCTCAGGGTGGGGCTGGAGATGACGGTGAAGGTGGAGCCGCTGACCGTGTACGGGTTGCTCATCGGGGCGATGACCAGGCTCTGCTTGCTGCCGTCGATGGAACCGCTGCCGAGCAGGTACAGCTTGCCGCCGTGCCGCAGCACGCTGGCGTCGATGAGCCAGCCGCCGGGGCTGAGGTTCGATCCGGTGAGCTGGTTCTTGTAGGTGTACGGGCCCATGGGATCGCTGCCGGCACTCTCCAGGACGTAGGTGCGCTGGGAGTCGCAGCAGGCGACACCGCTCTGCCCCGCGGAGTAGTAGAGGTACCAGCGGCCGTCGACGAAGTGCAGTTCGGGCGCCCAGAAGTTGGTGTTGCGGGTGGAGGTGGTGTCGCTCCACACCTGGACGCTGGGGGCCGTCGACAGACCGGCCAGGGTGGGCGACTTCCGCATGGTCAGCACGCCGGTGAAGGACGTGGTGACCAGGTAGTAGTGGCCGTTGTAGTACTCCAGCCAGGGGTCGGCGCCCTTCGCCGACTTGACGGGGTTCGTGTACGGCCGCCCCTCGGCGGCCGCGGCCGGCTGCGTGGCGACCGGGGAGAGCATCACGAGCAGCGCTGCCATGAAGGTGAACCAGTAGCGGGTGCGGAACAAGGCGAGTCCCTTTCGACAGCTGGCAGCTGACAGCCACCGGCTACAATTTGTTCGAAATACCGGACAACGTACGTAACTTCGACCAGAACATAGGCACGCGACCTGTACGCGTCAACGGTTCCGACAGCTTTGGTTCCGGCGGGATCACTCACCGGTCGACTTCGTCCGACGCGTCGAACGAAGCGTCAATTCGGTCGTCACCTGCGGTTTTTGGCGAAATCCGCGACACGTCGTCCGACCCGTCGTGCATTTCCCTCCGCCTCTTGACGCTGCACTCCGCGCCGATTGACACTCGCGCAACGCGACGTCACACAGCCGAAACGGCAGGGCACCCGCCACCGGCGCCCTGCCGTCCCCTTTCCCGTTCGCCAGCTCGCCGGTTCGCCAGTTCGCCGACTTTCCGGCTCCGCCCCCGATTCCCCCTTCAGCCCCCTGCCCGCAAGGGAATTTGAAACGATGCAGCTCGCACGACCACACAGCCGCGCGCAACGGTGGGCCGGTCATCTCGCCGGACTCACCGCCGCGTCGATCCTTCTGAGCGTCGTCGGCCCCGCCGCCCCCGCCCACGCGGCGGAGCGCGCCGACATCACCGAGGGCCTGGCCCTCTGGTACAAGCTCGACGCCCCCTCCGGCACCGCGGGCACCACCGTGACCGACGCCTCCGGCAACGGCCGCGACGGTACGGTCAACGGCACCGCAGCCTGGTCCGGTACCGGTGAGGGGCTGGGCTTCAACGGCTCCGACACCTTCGTCGAGGTGCCGGACAACGTCCTGAGCGGCATGGCCGCGATCACCGTCTCGATGGACGTACGGATCGACGCGGCCCAGGCCACCCCCTACTTCCTCTACGGCTTCGGCAACACCAGTGGCACCGCCGGCAACGGCTACCTCTTCACGACAGGCGACACCTTCCGTACCTCCCTCGCCTCCGGCAACTGGTCGACGGAGCAGACCACCCAGCCCTCCCCGGGGCACCCCCTGGCCCGCTCCGTCTGGAAGCACGTCACCTACACGCAGACCGGCTCCACGGGCGTGCTCTACGAGGACGGCGTGGAGGTGGCCCGCAACACGGCCCTCACCCTCACCCCCGGTTCCATCGGCTCCGGGATCACCACCGCCAACCACATCGGCAAATCGGTGTACCCCGGCGACAAGCTCTTCAAGGGCCGCATGCGCGAATTCCGGGTGTACGACCGCGCGCTGGCCGGCCCGGAGGTCGAGCAGCTCGCCCTTCCCGTCGCTACCAAGGGCGTCGCCGACGACAAGGCCGCTCTCACTCTCGGCGACACCAGCGGCATCGTCGCCGACCTGACGCTGCCGGCCTCCGGTACGGCAGGCGGCTCCACGATCACCTGGGCGAGCGACGCGCCCTCCGTGGTGTCGGCCACCGGCGCCGTGACACGCCCAGCCGCCGGTGAGCCGGCCGGCCACGCGCGGCTCACCGCGACGCTGAGAAAGGGAACAGTGACCGACACCGAGACCTTCGACATCACGGTCCCCGCCGCGTTCGACGACGCCACCGCCACCGCGGAGGCGGCCAAGGCGCTGACCGTCCACGACCTCGACGACGTACGCGGCAACCTCGTGCTCCCCACAAGCGGCGCGTACGGCACACACGTCACCTGGTCTTCGGCGAAGCCGGCCGTCGTCTCCGCCGACGGTGTGGTCCACCGCCCCGCGCACGGTGCCGGCGGCACCACCGTCCAGCTGACCGCGACCGTCACCAGGGGCGACGCCAGGGCGACGCGCGTCCTGACCGCCCAGGTCCCCGAACTCCCCGCCCGGGAAGCCCTGAAGGGCTACATGTTCAGCTACTTCACCGGCGAGGGCACCGCCGACGGCGAGCAGCTCTACACAGCGCTCAGCAAGGGCAACGACCCGCTGCACTGGCGGGAGTTGAACGACGGCAAGCCCGTCCTGACCTCCACGCTCGGCGAGAAGGGCCTGCGCGACCCGTTCATCATCCGCTCCCCCGAGGGCGACAAGTTCTACCAGATAGCCACCGACCTGCGGATCTACGGCAACGGCAACTGGGACGCCGCCCAGCGCACCGGCAGCAAGTCCATCATGGTCTGGGAGTCCACCGACCTCGTCCACTGGACCGACCAACGCCTCGTCAAGGTCTCCCCCGACGCGGCGGGCAACACCTGGGCGCCGGAAGCCTTCTACGACGAGAAGCTCGGCTCGTACGTGGTCTTCTGGGCATCGAAACTATACGCCGACGCCGAGCACTCCGGCGACACGTACAACCGCATGATGTACGCCACCACCCGCGACTTCCGCACCTTCAGCGAGCCCAAGGTCTGGATCGACCGCGGCTACTCGGTCATCGACTCGACGATGATCCAGCACGACGGCCAGTACCACCGCTTCTCCAAGGACGAGCGGAACAACACCTCCTCCACCCCTTACAGCAAGTTCGTCTTCGCGGAGAAGAGCGACTCGATCCTCGATCCCTCCTACGACTTCGTCGCCGAGGGCATCGGCAAGGGGGCGATGAGCGCCGCCGAGGGACCGCTGGTCTTCAAGTCCAACACCGAGGAGAAGTGGCACCTCTTCCTCGACGAGTTCGGCGGCCGCGGCTACATCCCGTTCGAGTCGACGGACCTCGCCTCCGGCGTCTGGACCCCGTCCACCGGCTACGACCTTCCCGCCAAGCCCCGCCACGGCACGGTCCTTCCGGTGACGCAGAGCGAGTACGACCGGCTGCTCCGCGCCTACCAGCCGGACCAGCTCGTCGAGTCCGTCGAGGCCGTCTCCGTGACGACGGCCGTCGGTGACGCCCCGGTGCTGCCCGGAACCGTGATCGCCGCGTACGCCGACGGCGTCGAGCGCCCCGTCTCCGTGGTCTGGGACGCCGTCCCGGCCTCGGCGTACGCCCGTGCCGGGACGTTCACGGTGGCGGGCAGCCTGCCCGACGGCGCCGCGTTGAAGGTCAACGCCCAGGTCACCGTCTCGGCGGAGGGCCCCGAGGTCCCCGCCGACCTGCTCCTGCGCTACGCCTTCGACGAGACCGACGGCAGCATAGCCCGTGACTCCAGCGGCCACGGCTTCCACGGCACGTACGTCCGTACGCCCGGCTTCGGCACCGGCGTCGACGGAGGATCCTTCAGGATGTCCGGCGGTACCGCCGCATCCACCACCGCCCCGTACGTGCGAATCCCGAACGGCGTCCTGAAGGGAGCCGACAGCGTCACCGTCTCCACCCACATCAAGTGGAAGGGCGGGGACAACTCCCAGTGGCTCTTCGGCCTGGGTCCCGACAGCAACAAATACCTCTTCGCCTCACCCTCCAACGGCGGCGGCAAGCTGTTCTCGGCGATCACCAAAGCCACCTGGTCGGGCGAGAAGCAGCTGACGGCAGGCTCCCCGCTCACCGCGGGCCGGTGGCAGCACGTCACCGTCACCGTGGACGGGGCGGCCGGGACCGCGGTCCTCTACGTGGACGGCGTCGAGACCGCCCGGGCGACGGGCGTCACCGTCAAGCCGTCCGAACTCTACGACGCCTCCAAGGGCTACTCCGGCCACATCGGCAAGTCCCTCTACTCCCCCGACCCGTACTTCGGCGGCGAGGTCGACGACTTCCGGATCTACAACCGGGCCCTGTCGGCCGCCGAGGTCCTGGCCCTCAGCGGCAACACCACCGGCGTCGCGGCGGCGACCCATCCGGCGCTGAAGGTCGACGCCCTCGTCGACAACACGGTCGGCCGGGTCACCCTCCCGCTGACCGAGGGCAGCGATCTCACCTCCCTGGCACCGGAGTTCACCCTCGCCCACGGCGCCTCCATCAGCCCCGCCTCCGGCACCCTGCACGACTTCACCGCGCCCGTGACGTACGAAGTCACGGGCTCCGACAGGAAGAAGCGCGCCTGGACGGTCGAGGCCCTCGAGATGAGAAGCCCGGTCCTGCCGGGGCTCACCGCCGACCCGAACATCGTGAGGTTCGGCGACACCTTCTACCTCTACCCGACGACCGACGGCTTCCCGGGCTGGAGCGGCACCCGGTTCACGGCGTACTCCTCCACCGACCTGGTCCACTGGAAGGACCACGGCGTCGTCCTCGACCTGGGCCCGGACGTCACCTGGGCCGACGGCCGGGCCTGGGCACCGGCCGTCGAGGAGCGGAACGGAAAGTACTACTTCTACTTCTGCGCCGACACGAACATCGGCGTGGCGGTCTCCGACTCGCCCACCGGCCCCTTCAAGGACGCCCTCGGCAAGCCACTGATCAAAGCCGGCCAGTACCCGGGCCAGATGATCGACCCGGCGGTCCTCACCGACGACGACGGCCGTTCGTACCTCTACTGGGGCAACGGCAGGGCGTATGCCGTCCCGCTCGACGACGACATGGTCTCCTTCGACGCGTCGAAGGTCACGGACATGACGCCCAACGGCTACAACGAGGCCACCTTCGTCATCAAGCGCGGGGCAACCTACTACTTCATGTGGTCGGAGAACGACACCCGGGACGAGAACTACCGGGTCGCCTACGCCACCGGCTCCTCGCCCACGGGCCCCTGGACCGAGCGGGGCGTGATCCTGGAGAAGCGGCCGGGCCTCGGCATCAAGGGACCGGGCCACCACTCGGTCGTCCAGGTGCCGAACACCGACGACTGGTACATCGCCTACCACCGCTTCGCCGTCCCGGGCGGTGACGGCACCCATCGCGAAACCACCGTCGACAGGCTGGAGTTCGACTCCGAGGGCCTGATCAGGAAGGTCGTCCCGACCCTCTCCGGCATCGAGCCGGTCACCATCGTCCGCGCCGGTCCGGACGTCCGGGGCACCGAGGGCGGCGCGATCCCCGTCTCCGGCACCCTCTCGGGGGCCGGCGGCGCGAAGTGGACGGTGGAGGACGGAGCGCCCTGCGTCGTCGCCGACCCCGACACCGTCCGGACCTCGGTCACCTGCGCCGACGACGGTACGTACGAGCTGAAGCTGACCGGTGGCCGCGGCAGCGACACACTCACCGTGAGCGTGGACAACGCGGACCCGGTGATCACCTCGGCCACGGGGCCGACCGCGCCGGTTCCGGCCGGCCGGAGCACGGCCGTCACCGCGCACCTCTCCGACGCGGGCTCCGGGGACACACAGAGCTGCCGGGTCGACTGGAAGGACGGCACGGACCCGGCTCCCGGCACGGTCACCGGCTCCGTCTGCGAAGCGCACCACACGTACACCGCGGCCGGCATCCACCGTCCGGTGATCACGGTCACCGACGACGACGGCGCCTCCGTCAGCACCCGGCTGCCCGAGCTGATCGTCCACGACCGTGCGGCGGGCCCCGCCGCCGGCCACGGCGTCATCGCCTCCCCGGCCGGGGCCTACCGCGCCGAGCCCGGCCTGTCCGGGACCGCGGCCTTCTCCTTCGCCGCCCAGTACAAGAAGGGCGCCACCGTTCCCTCGGGTGAGGCGGGCTTCCTCTTCGGGGCCGGCAAGCTGAAGTTCCGTTCCACCTCGTCGGACTGGCTGGTGGTCACGGGTGCCGAAGCCCACTACCAGGGCTCCGGCACGGTCAACGGCACGGGCGGCTACGCCTTCCGTATCACCGTCACCGACGCCCCGGACACCTTCCGCATCAGGATCTGGAAGAAGTCCACGGGAGACGTGCTCTACGACAACGCGACCGGCACCGGCACAAAGGGCATCACGCTCGGCACCTCCTGAGGTTCCCGGTCCGGGAGGGAGCGACTGTGGCCTGCTCGACGCGCATGTCGAGCAG